>NZ_JBHVGU010000045.1:0-74329 GCF_042800575.1 Streptomyces sp. NPDC057616 | reverse complement strand
GACTTCCTCATCGCTACCCGTACCTTCTACGACGCCGTCGCCGAGGACTACGCCGAGCGGTTCCCCGGCGACGGGCTCGACGGCCGGCCGCTGGACCGGGCCCTGCTCGGTGTCTACGCCGAACTCGTGGGCCGGTACGGGCCCGTGGCCGACCTGGGGTGCGGGCCCGGCCGGATGACCGGGCACCTGGCCTCGCTGGGGCTGCGGGTGTTCGGGCTCGACCTGTCGGAGGGGATGCTGGCGATCGCCCGCCGCGAGAATCCGGGGCTGCGGTTCGAGCAGGGCTCGATGCTGGAGCTCGACCTGGCCGACGGCAGCCTCGCCGGTGCCGTGTCCTGGTACTCCTCCATCCACACCCCTGTGGACCGGCTCCCGTCCCTCTTCGCCGAGTTCCACCGCGTCCTGGCCCCCGGCGGCCATCTGCTGCTCGCCTTCCAGGCCGGCGACGTGCCGCGCCGCCACGACCGCCCATGGGGCCATCCGGTCTCGCTCGACTTCCAGCGCCGCCGCCCCGGCCACATGGCGGACCTGCTCACGGAGTCGGGTTTCGCGGTCGTCTCCCAGACCCTCCGCGAGGCGAACGAGTCCCTCGCCGAACCGGTCCCCCAGGCCATCCTGATCGCCCGCAGGCCCCAGGAGGACCGGACCTCGTGACCGGCCCCGTGTCCCCCGCCGAAGGGCCGACTGCCGTGCGCGTCCCCAGCGTTCTGGCCGTGTTCGCCCACCCCGACGACGAGTCCCTGTCCGCGGGCGGCGTCCTCGCCCGGCATGCCGCGGCCGGCGCGCGGACCGGCGTCGTGACGGCGACCTGGGCCGAAGGCAGCTCACGGGCCGGGGAGTTGGCGGAGGCACTGCGCATCCTCGGGGCCGGAACGCCGCGGCTGCTGGGGTACGCCGACGCACGGGTGCCGGAGTCGGCGCCCGGGGCGGACCGCTTCTGCGACGCGCCGCTGGACGAGGCCGTGGGGCGGCTGGTGGCGCAGATCCGCGCGTTCCGGCCGGACATCGTCGTCACGCACGACGCCTACGGCGCGACCGGCCACCCGGACCACGTCCACACCCACCGGGTGACGGTGCTCGCGGTCGAGGCCGCGGGCTGGGGCCGCCTCCACCCGGAGGCCGGTGCCCCCTGGCAGCCGGGCGCCCTCCATCTCGCCACGTTCCCCGACTCCGCGGCCCGCGCGCTGGGTGATGTCCTGCTCCCGGGGCGGGAGTTGTACAGCGTGCCGGACGAGTGGATCACCGCGGCCGTGGACGTCGGCCCGTGGGCCGGGCAGAAGCTGGCCGCCGTCATGGCTCACCGCAGCGAGGTCGCGCGGGGAGCCCTGCCGGGGCGGCTGGCCGCGCTGTCTGCGCAGGAGCGGGAACGGGCGATGTCCACCGAGTGGTACGTCCGGTACGGCGCCCGGCGCCCCGGGGCAGGGAGCGCGCCCCGCACCGAACTCACCGTGTGACGGCCCGGGGCGGCCGTCACGTCCCTACCGCTCGTACAGCCCCTCCACCTCCGCCGCGAAGTCCCGCAGGACCGCCTCGCGGCGGAGCTTCATCGAGGGGGTCAGGTGGCCCGCCTCCTCCGTGAAGTCCTGGGGGACGATGGCGAAGCGGCGGATGGACTCGGGGCGGGAGACCAGCTTGTTGGCCTCGTCGACCGCGCGCTGCAGCACCGCCCTCAACTCCTGGTCGTCGATGAGGAGTTCCGCGGGGACGGGATGCTTGCCGTGCATGCGGCGCCAGTGGCCGACGCCCTCCATGTCGAGGGTGATCAGGGCGGCGATGTAGGGGCGGCGGTCGCCGACGACCATGGCCTGGGAGATCAGGGGGTGGGAGCGCAGCCAGTTCTCCATGGGCGCCGGCGCCGTGTTCTTGCCGCCCGCCGTGATGATGATCTCCTTCTTGCGGCCGGTGATCGTGAGGTAGCCCTCGTCGTCGAGGTGGCCGATGTCGCCGGTCGGGAACCAGCCGTCCGCCGACGCGGGGATCACCCCGCCGCCCTGCGGATCCCAGTAGCCGCGGAAGACCTGGCCGCCGCTGAGCAGGATCTCCCCGTCCGACGCGATCCGGACCTTGGTGCCGGGCAGCGGCCAACCCACCGTTCCCAGACGGGGTTTCAAGGGCGGCGTCACCGTCGCCGCGCCGGTCGTCTCCGTGAGGCCGTAGCCCTCGTAGATCTCCATGCCCGCACCCGCGTAGAACGCGGCGAGGCGGCGGCCGAGCGGGGAGCCGCCGGAGATGATGTGGCGGATCCTGCCGCCCATGGCATTGCGGATGCGGCGGTAGACGAGGGGGTCGTAGAAGGCGCGGGCCGTCTTCAGGGCGGCGCTCGGGCCCGGGCCTGTGCCCGCGTGCCGGGCCTCCATCGCCTCGCCGTAGCGCACCGCGGTGTTCGCCGCGCGGTCGAAGGTGCCGGCCCGGCCGCCGCCCTCCGCCTTGGCGCGCGCGTTGTTGAAGACCTTCTCCAGCATGTACGGGATGCAGAGCAGGAAGGTCGGCCGGAAGGCGGCCAGGTCCGCCAGCAGGCTCTCCCCGTCCAGGCTCGCGGCATGGCCGAGGCGGACCCGGGCCCGCACGCAGGCGATGCCCACCATGCGCCCGAAGACGTGCGACATGGGCAGGAAGAGGAGCGTGGAAGGGTCGTCCGCCTTGGACTTGAAGATCGGGTAGAGGAGCTCGATCGCGTTGTCGACCTCGGAGAGGAAGTTGCCGTGCGTGAGCACGCAGCCCTTGGGACGGCCGGTCGTGCCGGAGGTGTAGATGACCGTGGAGAGCGTGTCGGGGACCAGCATCCCGCGCCGCACGGCGACTTCCTGGTCGGGGACGGGCTGCCCGAGTTCGGCGAGGCGGTCGAGGTGGTCCTTCTCGACGATCCACAGGTGGCGCAGGTCGGGCAGGCGGCTCAGTTCGGGGCCGAGGGCCGAGGCCTGCGCGGCGGTCTCCGTCACCAGGGCCACCGCGCCGGAGTCCTGCAGGATCCACCGGGTCTGGAAGACGGACGACGTGGGGTAGATCGGCACGGTGACCAGGCCGGCGGCCCACGCGGCGAAGTCCAGCAGCGTCCACTCGTAGATCGTCCGGGCCATGACGGCGATCCGGTCGCCGGGCACCAGCCCCTCCGAGATCAGGCCCTTCGCCAGGGCCTGGACCTGCCGCGCGAACTCCGCGGCGGTCACGTCCACCCAGTCCCCGTCCGCCGTGCGGCGGCTGAGGACGCGCGCCTCGGGCGCCTGGTCCGCGTTGTCGAACGGCAGGTCGGCGAGCGAGCCGTGGGTGCGCGGCGCGACGAGCGGCGGCACCGACGCCTCCCGCACCTGCCCGCCCATCCTCCGCACCTCGGGCTCCACCAGCTGGGGTGTGCCGTCGTAGTCGGACGCGGAGGGGTACGGCACGGGCGCGGGGACGGACATGGCAGCTCCTGGGACGTGCAGCTCGGTACCGCTCTGCTGTGAGGTACGTGCAGGGCGAGCCGAGTGGTTCACCGGCAGTGCGCGGCGGAGGGGTTACCGGGGGTTAGACCGGCGATCGTACGGCGTTCTCGTGGGGGGTTCGTGCGGGTTCGGGGATGGAACGGGGCCGGGCCTGTGCGCATCGCCCCTCAGAGCGCTCCCGTGCCGGAGCCGTCGTACATCTCCTCGATCTGGGCCGCGAACTCCTCGGCGATCACGTCCCGCCTCAGCTTCATCGACGGGGTCAGATGCCCGCCCTCCTCGGTGAAGTCGACCGGGAGGATCGTGAAGCGGCGGATCGACTCGGGCCGGGAGACCAGCTTGTTCGCCTCGTCCACCGCCCGCTGCAGGACCTGCCTCAACTCCTCGTCGTCGAGCAGGAGTCCGGCCGGCACCGCGTGCTTGCCGCGCATCCGGCGCCAGTGGCCGACGCCGTCGACGTCCAGCGTGATGAGCGCGCCGACATAGGGGCGCAGGTCGCCGACGACCATGACCTGGGAGATCAGCGGGTGGGCACGCAGCCAGTTCTCCAGCGGGGCCGGGGCGACGCTCTTGCCGCCCGCCGTGATCAGCATCTCCTTCTTGCGGCCGGTGATGTAGAGGTATCCCTCGTCGTCGAGGCGGCCGATGTCGCCGGTGGCGAGCCAGCCGTCGACGGTCGCGGGGACGACGCCGCCCGCGTTCGGGTCCCAGTAGCCGCGCAGGACGTGACCGCCGCCGAGCAGGATCTCGCCGTCGGCGGCGATGCGGACCTTGGAGCCGGGCAGGGGCCAACCGACCGTCCCCAGGCGGGGTTTGAGGGGCGGGGTCACGGTGGAGGCGCCCGTCGTCTCGGTCAGGCCGTAGCCCTCGTAGATCTCGATGCCCGCCCCGGCGTAGAACGCGGCCAGGCGCCGGCCGAGCGGGGAGCCGCCGGAGATCACGTAACGGACCTTGCCGCCCATCGCGTTGCGGATACGGCGGTAGACGAGCGGGTCGTAGAAGGCGCGGGCCGCCTTCAGGGCGGCTCCCGGGCCCGAGCCGGTGCCGGCATGACGGGCCTCCATCGCCTCGCCGTAGCGAACGGCCACGCCCACCGCGCGGTCGAAGGCGCCGGCCCGGCCGCCCGTCTCGGCCTTCGCGCGGGCACCGTTGAAGACCTTCTCCAGCATGTACGGGATGGCGATGAGACAGGTCGGCCGGAAGCTCGCGAGGTCGGGCAGCAGCTCCTCCGGCTTCAGGCTCGGCGCATGCCCCAGCCGCACCCGCGCACGGATGCAGGCGACCGCGACCATCCGGCCGAAGATGTGCGACATCGGCAGGAAGTGCAGGACCGCCGCCTCCTCGCTGGTCCGCGCCCGGAACACCGGGTAGAGCAGCTCGATGGCGTTGTCGACCCCGGCGAAGAAGTTGCCGTGGGTGATCGCGCAGCCCTTGGGGCGGCCGGTGGTGCCGGAGGTGTAGACGACGGTGGCGAGGGTGTCGGGGCTCAGCATGCCGCGCCGTACGGCCACTTCGGCGTCCGGCACCTGCCCGCCGAGCTCTGCCAGGCGCTCCACATGGCCCTTCTCGATGACCCACAGATGCCGCAGGTCCGGCAGCCGGTCGAGCTCCGGGCCGAGCGCGGCCGCCTGCCCGGCGCTCTCCGCGACGAGCGCGACGGCGCCGGAGTCCTGGAGGATCCAGCGGGTCTGGAAGACGGACGACGTGGGGTAGATGGGGACGGTGACCAGTCCGCAGGACCAGGCCGCGAAGTCCAGCAGCGTCCACTCGTAGACGGTCCGCGCCATGACGGCGATCCGGTCGCCCGGCGCCAGCCCCACGGCGATCAGCCCCTTGGCCAGCGTCAGCACCTCGTCGGCGAACCGGGCCGCGGTCACGTCCGTCCACCGGCCCGTGTCCGTGCGGCGGCTGAGGACCGTGTCGTCGGGGGCCAGGCGCGCGTTGTCGAAGGGCAGGTCGGCGAGCGAGCCATGCCGCACGGGCGGGACGAAGGGCGGCACGGAGACTTCGCGCACCTCCCCGCCCAGCCGCTGGAGCACGGGCTCCACGAGGACCGGTGTGCCGTCGTACGCCGTGGCGTGCACCACCACGGCGGCGGACGCGTGCGAGCTGGTCACGGGCGACTCCAGCGACTCAACGGAGTTGCCCTGCGGGGTGGTTGCCGCAGGTCGGGGAGGAGGCGATCGTACGGTGCGCGCGTGATGGGGCGGTGAGGGTTCGAAGGGCGTACGGCGGCGGGGATGGGTCGGGGATGTGCAACCTCGTCGCATTTCTTGCCGATCGGACGGTACCGGTCGGTATGTTGAACATTTCTCACCTCCTGCTCGGCTATTACCTCGGGTAACCTGACTCCAGAGTAAGCACCTTTCCGCCTGGGGAGAATGGACATGGCCGACCGCTATCTGCGCTTCGCCGGCACCGCGCCCGGCCGCTTCCTGACCCGCCGTCTGGGGCTGCCGCAGCCGGCGCCGCTGCACCGCTTCTCACCCGGGCGCCCCGCGCTCGGCGGCGGCCTGCTCCATCTCACCGCCGGCAAGCCGGAGTTCGATCTCGCGCCGGTGCTCGCCCGCACGGGCCTGCCCGAGGACACCGGCACTCCCGCCGCCGTCGTCCTCGACGCCACCGGGGTGCGGGACGTCGACGCGCTCGCCGAGGTGCACGCCGCGCTGCACCCCGTGATGCGGTCCGTCGCGAGCAGCGGCCGGATCGTCGTGCTGGGCTCGCCGCTCGACCCGGCCGACCACCATCAGGCCGCCGCGCAGCAGGCGCTGGAGGGGTTCGTGCGCTCGCTCGGCAAGGAGATCGGGCGCGGCCGGACCGTGAACCTGGTGCGCCTGACGGATGCCGGCGCCGCCGAGTCGACCCTGCGCTTCCTGCTCTCCCCCAAGTCCGCCTACGTCAGCGGGCAGGTGATCGGGACCGGGGCCGCCCAGGAGGCCGAGGTCGACTGGGAGCGGCCCCTCGCCGGGCGCACCGCCCTGGTCACCGGGGGCGCCCGCGGCATCGGCGAGGCGGTCGCCGCGACGCTGGCGCGGGACGGGGCCCGGGTCGTCGTCCTCGACGTGCCGCAGGCCGAGCAGGACGCGCGGCGGGTCGCCGAGGAGCTCGGCGGCACGGCGCTCGCGCTGGACATCACCGCCGCGGACGCGGGCGGGCGGATCGCCGCCGCGCTCCCGGACGGGCTGGACGTGCTGGTCCACAACGCGGGCATCACGCGCGACCGCCGGCTGGTCAACATGCCCGCCGAGCGCTGGAGTCCGGTGCTGGAGGTGAACCTCGCGAGCGTGCTGCGCACGACGGACGCGCTGCTCGCGGCCGGGGCGCTCAGGCGCGGCGGGCGGATCGTCGCCACCGCCTCGATCGCCGGTCTCGCCGGGAACGCCGGGCAGACCAACTACGGCGCGAGCAAGGCGGGCGTGGTCGGCCTGGTCCGCTCCCTCGCGCCGCGCGCGCTCGCCGAGCACGGCGTGACCGTGAACGCGGTCGCGCCGGGCTTCATCGAGACGAAGATGACGGCGGCCGTGCCGCTGTTCATCCGTGAGGCGGGACGGCGGATGAACTCCCTTGCCCAGGGCGGACTTCCGGCGGACGTCGCCGAGACCACGGCCTGGCTCGCGCATCCGGCCTCCGGCGCGGTCAACGGCCAGGTCGTGCGGGTCTGCGGCCAGAGCCTGCTGGGGGCGTGATGCCGGTGTCCGTCGTCCTGCCCGGCTCCCCCGCGCTCGCCCCGCTGCTCGCCCGGGGTGCGGTCCTCTCCCCCTTCAAACACCCGCGCCCGGACGCCGACTTCCCCCGTGACCGGCTCGTCCTGCCCGGCCTGCGCATCGACCTCGCGCGGCTGGCGGCGTACGAGCGGGTGTGCGGCTTCGCGACCGGCGACGACGCGCTGCCGCTGACGTATCCCCATGTGCTGGGCTTCCCGCTGGCCATGCGGCTGATGAGCGGCCGGGGCTTCCCGCTGCCGCTGCTCGGGCTCGTCCACACGTCGATCGAGCTCACCCGGCACCGGGCGCTCGCGGCCACCGGGGAGTACGAACTCTGCGTCCACATCGGCGGGTTGGAACCCCACCGGCGCGGCACCGAGGCGTCCGTGGTCACCGAGGTGCGCGACGGCGGGGACGTCGTATGGGAGTCACGCAGCACCTATCTGGCGCGGCACCGGACCGGGCGGACGGACGAGCCGCCGAGGGCCGTGCGTGAGCCGCTGCCCGCCGTGGACGAGTGGCGGCTGAGCGGGGACGTCGGACGCCGCTACGGCGCCGCGTCCGGGGACCGCAACCCCATCCATCTGTACCCGCTCACCGCACGCCTGTTCGGCTTCCCGCGCGCCATCGCGCACGGCATGTGGACGGCGGCCCGCTGCCTCGCCGCGCACGGGGCGCCCGAACACACCCGTGTGCGGGCGGAGTTCAGGGCGCCGGTGCTGCTGCCGGGCACGGTGACATACGCGGCCGACGGCGGGCGGTTCGAGCTGCGCGGCGGGGAGCGCGTGCATGTGAGCGGCGTCGTGGAGGACCTCAGCCCCGGCGGACGCTGACGCCGCCGAGCAGGCCCCAGGCGTCGATGCGGACCGTCGGGCCGCTCGGCGCGACGGGGCCGTCGTCCTTCACGCCGCCCAGGCGGATGCCGTGCACCTCGACGCGGACGTCGGGGCGGACGCGGAGGCTGACGCCGCCGATCAGGCTCAGCTTGGTGATGCGCAGCTCGGCGCCGTCCGGGATGTCGATGTCGGTCAGGTCGATGTCGGCGCCGCCGATGAGGGACGCGGTGAGCGTGCGCTCGTGCAGCGTCTCGCCCTGGAGGCGGTGGCCGCCGATGAGGCTCACCTTGACGTCGGTCTTCTGCCGGTCGTCCGCGCCGTTCGTCTTCGTCATGGCACCGAAGGTAAGGGCGCAGGGATGCGTTCCCTCAGTGTCCCGCGTCCAGCTCGGCGCATGACAGTTGTCATGCCTTCGCGGCGAGTGTCATGCCTCCGCGGCGAGCGGGGGCGACCAGGGCCGGCCCTCCATGAGGTTGCCCAGGCCCGCCCAGGCGAAGTTCATCAGCGTGGCCGCCGCCTGCCGGGCCGTGATGCCCGGGGTGGCGTTGGCCCAGGCGGCCAGCGACTCGGCCGCGCCGACCAGGGCTTCGGCGAGACCGGCGACCTCGCGTTCGGGCAGGTCGGGGTCGCGGTGGGCCTCCCGGGCCGCGACGACGATGAGCTGGGTGACGAACGTGACGATCTCCTCGCGCATCGCGGTCACCTCGGCCGCGAACGGTTCACGGGTGCGGGCCTGCAGATGCAGCACCGCCCAGCCGTCCGGGTTGTGCGCGGTGTGCGTGAAGAACGCCCGCAGCCCCTCCCAGAGTTGGCGGTCGGCGGGCAGCTCGGGCCGGACCCCGGCGCGGACCGCCTCGACCAACGCCGTCGCCTCCCGCCGGATACAGGCGGTGAACAGGTCTTCCTTCGAGTTCAGATACAGATAGACCAACGGCTTGGACACACCCGCCAGTTCGGCGATCTCGTCCATCGACGCGGCCATGTACCCGCGCTGCCCGAAGGTCCGCACGGCGGCGTCCAGCATCTGCTGCTCACGGACCGCCCGCGGCATGCGCTTGGTCTTCACGGCACCCATGGGAGAAGGGTAATTGGGCGGCCGTTCCCCGAGCCCCCCGGCGGCCCCGCGACTACGGGGTGTGACCCCGGCGGTTAGGAGGTCTGGCCCTGCGCGCGGGCGGCGTCGTCCACGCCGTCCTCCTGGCTGCGGTTGGCCTCCAGGTTGGCCTTGGCGCGGTCGACCCGCTCGACGATCTGCACCGAGGCGCGGTCGCGCTCCTTGCGCAGCACGACGAAGCTGATCGGGGCCGAGATCACCAGGGCGAGCAGGACGACCCACATGCCGTTGGAGGCGCCGAGCCCGCGCGGGACGATGCCGGAGTAGACGAGGCCCCAGACGACCACGAGGCAGCCCGCGAAGATCCCGAGGCGCATCAGCGTGTAGCGGAGCATCTCAATCCACTCTTCCGTCTCTGACAGTTCCGAACGGCCCCAAATGGGCCACCGTCCAGTGAAGCACGGTTGCGACCCGATCTTGCAGGGGGGTCACGCCAGCGACAGCAGCATGAAGATGTCGTCGCGGTCGTCGCCGGGCGCGACGCGGATCGCGTCCGGTATCCGCCCGACCTCTTTGTATCCGCAGGAGCCGTAGAAGTGCTCGAGGCCGAGGCCGCCGCGGCAGGTGAGGCGGATCGCCTCGATGCCGTCGAGGGTGCGGGCCGCGTCCGCGGCGGCCGACAGCAGGTCGCGGCCGTGGCCCCGGCCCTGGTGCCGGGGGTGGACCATCACCGTGTACAGCCATACCCAGTGCTTCATCAGCCGGTGCGTGTTGTGGGTGATGAACGCGGCCGCGGCGACCGTGCCCGCCGCGTCCCGGCCCACCAGCAGCCGGGTGCGGCCCTCGGCCATCGCGACGAGGTGCTTCACCAGCTCCGGGCGTATGTCCTCCGGCGTGACCGGCGGCACGAAGCCGACCGAGCCGCCGGCGTTCGACACATCCGCCCACAGGGCGAGCACCTCGTCCCGGAGGGCAGGCGAAACCGCCGGGTCCAGCTCGAACGACAACGTCACCGGATCACACCCGCATCGGCTGCGGCGACTCCCGGCGGGCCGGGTCCGGGCCGTCGTACTCGCGGATGATCTCGTACCGCGTGTTGCGCTCCACCGGGCGGAAGCCGGCGTCGCGGATCAGGTCCAGGAGGTCCTCGCGGGTCAGCTTGTTCGGGGTGCCGTAGTTGTCCGCGTCGTGCGTGATCTTGTACTCGACGACCGAGCCGTCCATGTCGTCGGCGCCGTGCTGGAGGGCCAGCTGGGCGGTCTGCACGCCGTGCATGACCCAGAAGACCTTGACGTGCGGGATGTTGTCGAAGAGCAGGCGGGAGACCGCGAACGTCTTCAGGGCCTCCGCGCCGGTCGCCATCTGGGTGCGGGCCTGGAGGCGGTTGCGGACCTTGCCGTCCTTCATGTCGACGAAGTCGTGCTGGTAGCGCAGCGGGATGAAGACCTGGAAGCCGCCGGTCTCGTCCTGCAGCTCACGCAGCCGCAGCACGTGGTCCACGCGGTGGCGCGGCTCCTCGATGTGGCCGTAGAGCATGGTGCACGGGGTCTTCAGGCCCTTCTCGTGCGCCAGGCGGTGGATGCGCGACCAGTCCTCCCAGTGGGTGCGGTGGTCGACAATGTGCCGGCGGACCTCCCAGTCGAAGATCTCGGCGCCGCCACCGGTCAGCGACTCCAGGCCCGCGTCGATCAGCTCGTCGAGGATCTCGGACGCCGACAGACCGGAGATCGTCTCGAAGTGGTGGATCTCCGTGGCCGTGAACGCCTTCAGGGAGACGTCCGGCAGCGCGGCCTTCAGCTCCCGCAGCGAGCGCGGGTAGTAGCGCCACGGCAGGTTCGGGTGCAGGCCGTTGACGATGTGCAGCTCGGTGAGGTTCTCGCCCTCCATCGCCTTGGCGAGCTTGACCGCCTCCTCGATGCGCATCGTGTACGCGTCCTTCTCGCCCGGCTTGCGCTGGAAGGAGCAGTAGGCGCAGGACGCCGTGCACACGTTGGTCATGTTGAGGTGGCGGTTGACGTTGAAGTGGACGACGTCGCCGTTCTTCCGCGTCCGCACCTCGTGCGCGAGGCCGCCGAGCCAGGCCAGGTCGTCCGACTCGTACAGCGCGATGCCGTCCTCACGGGTCAGGCGTTCCCCCGCCCTGACCTTCTCCTCCAGCTCACGCTTGAGCCCGACGTCCATGCCCACACCTTTCTACGACGACACTCACAACCGTACGTCCCGGCGACTAGACCTCTTCGGGCAGCTCCCCGACCCGGTTCTCCCACTTGGTGGAGAGGATGATGGTGGTCCGGGTACGGGAGACGCCCTTGGTCCCGGAGAGCCGCCGGATGATCTTCTCCAGGCCGTCCACGTCCGCCGCCCGCACCTTGAGCATGTACGAGTCGTCGCCCGCGATGAACCAGCAGTCCTCGATCTCGGAGAGGTCCTTCAGCCGCTGGGCCACGTCCTCGTGGTCGGTGGCGTCGGAGAGCGAGATGCCGATGAGGGCGGTGACGCCGAGGCCGAGCGAGGCGGCGTCGACGGTGGCGCGGTAGCCGGTGATGACGCCCGCCGCCTCCAGCCGGTTGATGCGGTCGGTGACACTGGGTCCCGACAGGCCGACAAGGCGTCCCAGCTCCGCGTAGGAGGCCCGGCCGTTCTCCCTCAGGGCCTGGATGAGCTGCCTGTCCACCGCGTCCATGCGATCGAAGCCTTCCGCTGAAAAGTTCCTGAAGTTCCTGAAGTGATGCGAGGTGCTGGTGGTGGCGCGCCGCGCGCTACTCGCCCGTGCCGCGGTGCAGTTCGCCCTTCCAGCGCCGGTACAGCCCGTGCTCGACGCCCACCGCGTCCAGCACGCGTCCGCCGACGAAGTCCACGAGGTCCTGGATGTGGGTGGCCCCCGCGTAGAAGCCCGGTGAGGCCGGCACCACGCTCGCGCCGGCGTCGTCCAGCGCGACCAGGTGCCGGAGGGTCTGGCCGTTCAGCGGGGTCTCCCGTACGGCCACGACCAAGGGGCGGCGTTCTTTGAGGGTGACGCTCGCCGCCCGCTGCAGCAGATCCTTGGACAGCCCGAGCGCGACGCCCGCGACACAGGCCGTGGAGGCGGGCACGATCAGCATGCCCTTGGTGCGGTACGACCCGGAGGACGGTCCGGCCGCGAGGTCGCCCGCGTTCCAGTAGCGCACGTCCGAGAGGTCGGTCTCGAAGGCGCCGGGCTTGCCGTCGGCGCCCCGGGTCAGCCATTCCCGCAGGTCGTCCTGCCAGTGCGCGTCCCGGAAGGCGATGCCGGTCTCGTCCAGCAGCGTCAGCCGCGAGGCTCGCGAGACGACGAGGTCCACGCTCTCGCCGGCGTCGAGGAGTGCGCGCAGCACCGACGCGGCATATGGCGTGCCCGAGGCGCCGGAGACCCCTACGATCCAAGGCGTACGCGGCGTCTCTCCTGGCTTGACTGGGTTCACAACACCGAGCCTATCCGGCGTCGCAGGATGGGAACCGGCCAAGGGGGTCCGGTCGTTCCCCGGAGGGGACGAGCGAGCAGTGGGGGGTGCCATGTCGGGGAGTGGGCTCGAGTGGTCGCGCACCGACCGTGCGAAGGCCGCGGCCAAGCTGATGGTGGGCTGGGTCGCGCTGCTGTGGCTGCTGGAAGTGGTCGACGTGGTCAGCGGCCACGCGCTGGACGGACTGGGCATCACCCCGCGCGAACCCTCCGAGCTGGTCGACGTCGTGCCGGCCGCGTTCATCCACTTCGGCTTCGCCCATGTGGCCGCCAACAGCGTGCCGCTGCTGGTCATGGGGTTCCTCGCGGCGCTGGGCGGTCTGCGCCGGTTCGCCGTCCTGTGCCTCGCGATCATCGTGGCCGACGGACTCGGGGTGTGGTTGACGGCCCCGGCGCACACCAACACCGCCGGCGCCTCCGGCCTGATCTTCGGCCTGTTCGGCTTCCTGCTGGTCAGCGGCTTCGTGGAGCGTCGTCCCCTCGGCGTCCTGGTGGGCCTGCTCGTGGGCGCGGTGTGGGGCGGCTCGATCCTGCTGGGCCTGTCCCCCACCCAGACGGGCGTGAGCTGGCAGGCCCACCTGATCGGCCTGGCGGCGGGGGTGGCGGCGGCATTCTGGTTCCGCCGTGGCACGCCCGCGGCGCTCACACGGTGACATCTGCGCGGCCTGCACACTGAGAGCACCGTCTCCCGGCGGAGCGGGGAACGGCCTGACGGCGGGCACGACGGCGGCGCCCCGATTCCACCTCGGCACCTCGACATGCCTCCGGCGCCCACCCGATGAGGACCCCGCGGCCTGCGCGGCGAGCACCGTCTCCCGGCGGGGCGGGGAACGGCCTGACGGCGGGCGTGGCGCGCAGGGGCGGGGTCGGCCCGGCGGCGGCGTTCCAGGGTGCATGGCGGCACGGCTGCGCGGCGCGCCTCCGGTGTTCAGACCGTGAGGCCGCGGACCAGCAGGTCCAGGAGGGCGCACACGAACAGGGCGATGCCGATGAAGCCGTTGACGCTGAAGAACGCCCTGTTGAGGCGGGACAGGTCGTGCGGGCGGACGATGTTGTGCTCGTAGACGAAGGCGCCGGCGACGATCATCAGGCCGATCCAGAAGAAGGCGCCGGCGTCCGTCGTCACCGCGTACGTGACGAGCAGCGCCATGACCACGGCGTGGCAGACGCGGGCGCCCCAGATGGAGGCCGGGATGCCGAAGCGGGCCGGGACCGACATGACGCCGATCTCGCGGTCGGTCTCGACGTCCTGGCAGGCGTAGATCAGATCGAAGCCGCCGATCCAGATGCCGACCGCGAGGCCCAGGATCACCGCGTCCCAGGACCACTCCCCGCTGATCGCGAGCCAGCCGCCGATCGGGCCCATGGCCTGGGCGAGACCGAGGATGGCCTGCGGGAAGTTCGTGAAGCGCTTCCCGTACGGATAGACCACCATCGGGATCACCGCGATGGGGGCCAGGGCGAAGCAGAGGGGGTTGAGCAGGGCCGCCGAGCCCAGGAAGATCACGACCGCGATCAGCGCGCCGGTCCAGGCGTGCTTCACCGACATCGCGCCGGTGACCAGCTCCCGCTGCGCCGTCCGCGGATTCCGGGCGTCGATCTCGCGGTCGATGATCCGGTTGACCGCCATCGCGAAGGTGCGCAGGCCCACCATGCAGATGGTGACCAGGAGCAGCCGCCCCCAGTGGATGTTCTGGTCCCACTCGAACATCGCGGTGAGGGCCGCGATGTAGGCGAAGGGCAGGGCGAACACCGAGTGCTCGATCATCACCAGCCGCAGGAACGCCTTGGTTCTTCCTGGCTGCGGGATCGCGGCGGAGGCGCTGCTCACAGGCCGTACTCCTTCCAGCGGCGGTCGACCTTCGCCGCCGTCTCCGGGTCGGACAGGACCATGTCGGGCCAGCCGCCGTCGCGCGTGTAGCCCTCCTCGGGCCACTTCTTCGTCGCGTCGATCCCGGCCTTCCCGCCCCAGAACTGCTGGTAGGAGGCGTGGTCGAGATGGTCGACGGGGCCTTCGACGACGCTGAGGTCACGGGCGTAGTCCGTGTTGCCGAGCGCGCGCCAGGCGACCTCGTGGAGATCGTGGACGTCGCAGTCGGAGTCCACCACCACGATCAGCTTCGTCAGGGACATCATGTGTGCCCCCCAGACAGCGTGCATCACCTTTTGGGCGTGCTTGGGGTATTTCTTGTCGATCGAGACAATCGCGCAGTTGTGGAAGCCGCCGGCTTCCGGCAGGTGGTAGTCCACGATGTCCGGCACGATGATCTTCAGCAGCGGGAGGAAGAACCGCTCCGTCGCACGCCCCAGCGGTCCGTCCTCCGTCGGAGGGCGGCCTACGACGATCGACTGAAGCAGCGGCCGCTTGCGCATCGTCACGCAGTCGATGGTCAGCGCGGGGAAGGGCTCCTGCGGCGTGTAGAAGCCGGTGTGGTCGCCGAACGGCCCCTCGGGCAGCATCTCGCCGGGCTCCAGCCAGCCCTCGATCACCACTTCGGCCTGCGCCGGGACCTGCAGCGGCACGGTCCTGCAGTCGACCATCTCGATCCGCTTGCCGGCGATGAACCCGGCGAACAGGTACTCGTCGATGTCGCCGGGGAGCGGGGCCGTGGAGGCGTACGTCACCGCGGGCGGGCAGCCGAAGGCGATCGCGACCGGCAGCCGCTCGCCCCTGCGCGCGGCCACCTGGTAGTGGTTGCGGCTGTCCTTGTGGATCTGCCAGTGCATGCCGATGGTGCGCCTGTCGTGGCGCTGGAGGCGGTACAGCCCGAGGTTGCGGATGCCGGTCTCGGGGTCCTTGGTGTGCGTGAGCCCGAGGTTGAAGAACGAGCCGCCGTCCTGCGGCCAGGTGAACAGCGCGGGCAGGGCGTCGAGGTCGACGTCGTCGCCGGTGAGCACGACCTCCTGCACGGGGGCGTCCTTCACCTTCTTCGGCGGGACGTGCGTCATCGCGCCGAGCTTGCCGAACGCCTCGCGCACGCCGACGAAGCCGTGCGGCAGCTCGGGGCGCAGCAGTCCGCCGATCTTCTCGGAGATGTCCCCGTACGACTTCAGGCCCAGGGCCTTGAGCAGCCGCCGGTCGGTGCCGAAGACGTTCATCGCGAGGGGCATCGAGGAGCCCTTCACGTTCTCGAAGAGCAGCGCGGGGCCGCCCGCCTTCTGCACCCGGTCGACGATCTCCCCGACCTCCAGGTACGGATCGACCTCGGCCTTGACACGCTTGAGGTCGCCCTCGCGTTCCAGTGCCCTGAGCAGGGAGCGAAGATCGTCGTAAGCCATGCGTCCCAGTATCGGCCACCCGCTACCCTGACCCCGTCACCGGGGCCGGACAGCGCCTCGCCACCGTCTGTTGGGGGATCGCACCACCATGCTCAGGTATCTGCCGTTCCTGCTGGTCCTGGCGCTGTGGATCTTCGCTTTCATCGACTGCCTGAACACCCCCGAGGAGCAGGTGCGCGGGCTGCCCAAGGTGGTCTGGGTCCTCATCATCCTGTTCTTCGGCGAGGTGCTGGTCGGCCCGGTCGCCTGGCTCGTGGCGGGCAAGGTGCGGCACGCCCCGGCGGGCGGCTCCACGCCCTCCGAGTGGCACCGCCACCACCGCACCGAGTTCGTCGCGCCCGACGACAACCCCGAGTTCCTGAAATCCCTGCGCGAGGAGAACAGGAAGGACGAGTCCCTCCTCAAGGACTGGGAGGCGGACCTGCGCCGCCGCGAGGACGAACTGCGCCGCCGGGAGCAGGGGGACCAGGAAAACCGGGACAACCGCGACAAGGAGCAGTAGCCCGTCGACCGTCGCTCAACGGCTCTCCCCGCCGGGGCCGGTGTCGTGCAGCCGCACGGTCACGCCGCGCACGGCGTCGCCGCAGACCTCGTCGTCGAAGGCGGCGGACGGGACGCGCCAGACGTCGGCGGTCCGATGGGCCTCGTCGGCGGACAGGCTCGTGCGGACGTCCGGGTACTTCGTGCGGGCCAGCTCGTCGATGTGCGCGACGACGCGTGCCAGCGCGCTGCCGTCGCCGTGCCCGGACAGGCTGCCGAGGGGGCGGGTGCCGGTGCAGGTGCGATCCGGGGCACCGGACGTGAGGTCCCGGGGGTCCGCCCTGAGGCCGCCGTCGGTGTGTCCGGTGCGCAGCGCGTCGGCGTACAGGACCGCGGCCATCAACAGGGCCGCGATCGCTCCGGCCGACGCGATCCAGGTGCGCTTGCTCATGTTCCCTCCGTCCGCTGACGTCGGGACTGTGACGCCGGAGGGCGCAGGGACGTTCAGGCGGCCGGTTCGTCCCGCAGGACCAGGGTCAGCAGTCCCGGGAAGCGGGCCTCGAACTCCGTTCTGCGCAGCCGGTTGACCCGCCGGGCGCCCTCGTCGCGCTGCTCCACCAGCCCGGCCCCCCGCAGCACCGCGAAGTGGTGGCTGAGCGCCGCCTTGCCGACCGGCACGTCGAAGCTGCCGCAGCTGCGGGTCCAGTCGGCCGAGGCCGCCAACTCCCTGACGAGAGTGAGGCGTACGGGGTCGGCGAGGGCGGCGAGCGCCGCGAGGACGGTGACCTCGTCGGGGTGCGTATGGCCGGGGGCGGCCCGATGGCCGGTCGTGCGCTGCGCCACGCCCTGCTCCTTGCCGAAGATCCGCCCGCCGCGGACCCGCTGCCGAAGTCCGCTCGCCAGGCAACCACTTGATACCCGCTCGCCGGGTACCCGCTTGCCGAGTGTTCGATGAAAACCATACACTCACGACTGTTCGCTTCACATCGAACACTCGTGAGGAGTGCTGTCATGCGCGCGGTCGAGTTCCAGGAGTACGGCGGACCCGAGGTCCTGAAGGTCGTGGAGACGGAGATCCCCGAGCCGGGACCCGGCCAGGTGAGCGTCGACGTGGCGTACACCGGAGTGAACTTCGCGGACCTCAAGGCGCGCGGCGAGGGCTACCGCGTGCCCCAACTGCCGTACGTACCGGGCCTGGAGGCGTCCGGCCGGATTCGCGCGGTCGGCGAGGGCGTCACGGGACTGTCCGCCGGGCAGGAGGTGACGGCGCTGACGGAGGGCGGTGCCTACGCGGACGTCGTGCTCGCGCACGCCTCGACCGTGTTCCCGGTCCCGGCCGGCGTCGGCCTGCGCACGGCGGCGACCCTGCCCACCGTGCTGCCGACGGCGTACGCCCTCGTCCATTCCGTCGGCCGGCTCCAGCCCGGCGAGAGCGTGCTCGTGCAGGGTGCGGCGGGCGGGGTCGGCACCGTGGTCGGGCAGTTGGCGAAGGCGGCCGGCGCCGGCGCGGTGTACGGGGTGGTGTCGGGCGCGGCCAAGGCGGACTACGCCCGCGAGCAGGGGTACGACGAGGTGTTCGTCGGCGAGTTCACCGAGGCGGTGCGGGCCGCCACCGGCGGCCGCGGCGTCGACCTCGCGCTGGACCCCGTCGGCGGCGAGACCTTCCGCGGCAGCCTCGCCTCGCTCGCGGCCTTCGGGCGCCTGGTCTCCTTCGGCAACGCGAGTTCGGCCCCGGCCTGGACCGTGGGGCAGCCGGAGCTGTACCCGTCCGGCGTCTCGGTGGGCGGCTTCTCGATCCTGACGCTGGCGAAGACGGCCCCCGGCGAGCTGCGCGCCCTGGCGGAGCTCGCCTTCGCCAAGGCCCTGGACGGCACCGTGTCGCTGCCGGTCACCGCCGAGTTCGGCCTCGAGGAGGCGGCGGAGGCGCACCGCCTGATGGGCACCCGCACCAGCACGGGCAAGCTCCTGCTCCGGGTGAACGGCCGGTAGCCACTCAGCCCTCCGGACCGGCCTCCAGCCAGGTCAGCTGGAGGTCGTCGAGGAGGGACTGACCCGGCCGCCCGGAGGCGTGCGCGTTGATCTCCACCTGGACCGTCGCCCAGCAGGCGAGGCTCATGGCGAGGACCCGCAGACCGTCCGTGCCGTAGCGGTCCAGGACGTCGTCGGCGCAGTCCAGGGCCTCCTGGGCGACGCGCTCGGCGGGGTAGGTGCCGACCGCGCGACGCAGCAGGTCGATGGACAGCCGCGAGACCTCCGGAGCGATGGCGGTCAGATGCTGGTCCTCTTTGTCGTCCACGCCGCCTCACACTAGGGGACCGCGCCGATCTCGTACGGATTCCGCCATGAATCTGCCAGTTGGTGAAGATCCGGCAACGAGTGACGGCGGCCCCCGCGCGGGTCCGTACGCTTCGGACGGATGAGCAGCGCCGATCGCCTCCGCCCCGTCGACCTGGCCCGGCTGGCCGGCGTCTCGACCCAGCAGATCCGCAACTACGAGGACGCGGGCGTCCTGCCCCCGGCCGCCCGCACCGCGTCCGGCTACCGCACCTTCACGGACGTCCACCGGCGCGCCCTGCTGACCCACCGCACGCTGGTGAGGGGGTACGGCCCGGTGACGGCGACCCACGTCATGCGGACCGTGCACGCCGGCGACGTCCCCGGCGCCCTCGCCCTGGTGGACGCAGCCCATGCCGCCCTGCACACCGAGCGGACGGATCTGCGCGCGGCGACCGAGGCGCTGGAGGAGCTGGCGCGGGCGGAGCCCCAGCCGCTGCCGGGCCCCGGCGCGCTGCGCGTGGGAGAGGTCGCCGCGCTGCTCGGCGTCCGGCCGTCCGCGCTCAGGGTGTGGGAGGCGGCCGGGCTGCTCGCGCCGGGGCGGGAGCGGGGGACGCGGTACCGCACGTACGGCCCGGCGGACGTGCGCGACGCCCGGCTGATCCAGACGCTGCGCCGCAGCCACTACGCCCTCGACCAGATCCGCCCGGTCCTGGAGGGCCTGCGCCGCGAGGGCGGCAGCGAGGCACTGCGCGCGGCGATCACCGCACGCGGACAGGCGCTGACGGAGCGGACCCGGGCGATGCTCGAAGGGGCGGGGGCGCTCTACGCCTACCTCGCCGACGGCTCCTGACGGCGCCGGGCGACGGCGGCCGTACACCGGAGCCGGTTCGCCGCTGGACAATCCGCGGCGAATTTTGACACGGTGAGGCGCACCGGCCCGTAATCGAACACGTGGCCGATGATGCCGAAAGGGAGGCTTCGTGTCCCTCGCCTTCTACGCAGCGCAGAGCGCCTTCTCCGACCCCGGCGAACTCGTCGCCCACTACGCCGACCTGCCGCGGGACCCGGCCCAACTCGCCCGCATCACCCGCGACTTGCTCATCCACCGCCTGGAAGGCGAGATCTTCGGCCACACCCACCCGGTCGACCGCCTGCACAACGACGCCGAGACCCGCTACGTCGACGACATCCTGCGCCTCCTCGTCGCCCGCGACGGCGCGTCGCTGACCCGGCGACGCGAACCGGCCGACCGGTTCGTCGGGACCTGCCGGGACTTCGCACTGCTGCACACCTCGTTCCTGCGCCACGCCGGCGTCCCCGCCCGCACCCGGTGCGGCTTCGCCGACTACTTCGGGGACGGCGGCTTCCACGTCGACCACGTCGTCACCGAGTACTGGGACGCGGAACGGGGCTGGCTGCTCGCCGACCCCGAGCTCGCCGACCCCTTCGTCACCGCCCACTGGAAGGTGGACTTCGACCCGATGGACGTCCCGCGCGACCGCTTCCTCGTCGCGGGCGAGGCATGGCGGGCGATCCGCGAGCAGGGCGCGGACCCGGAGACCTTCGGGCTGCACCCGCCGGAGCAGGGCCCGTTCTGGGGCGAGCGGTTCGTCTCCGGCAACATCCGCCTCGACCTGGCCGCGCTGAACAAGGTGGAACCGCTGCTCTGGGACGTCTGGGGCGAGGCCGAGGGCGAACCGGGCCGGCCCCTGCCCGAACCGTCCCGCCTCCTCTACGACCGCGTCGCTCCCGTCGTCAGTGGCGGCCCCTCCTTCGACGCCGTACGGACGCTGTTCACCGAGGACGACGTCCTGCGCACGCCGAAGACGGTGACGTGCTACGCGCCCTTCAACGGACCGAGCCGGGTGACCCTGCGCTGACCGTCCGCGCCTCGCACCGCCGGGCCGGGGTGCGGCGTTGCCCGGACGCCCCGCCCCCTGGACAGTGGGAGACATGGATCAGGCACAGGCACGCACCTGGCTCACCGCCGCCGTCGAGGAGGCCCGCGCCGGACGCGCGGAGGGCGGCATCCCGATCGGCGCCGCCCTCTACGGCGCCGACGGCACCCTCCTCGGCCGCGGCCGCAACCGGCGCGTCCAGGACGGCGATCCCTCCATGCACGCGGAGACGGCCGCGTTCCGCGCGGCGGGACGGCAGCGCTCGTATCGCGGGACGACCATGGTCACCACGCTCTCGCCGTGCTGGTACTGCTCCGGTCTGGTGCGCCAGTTCGGCATCTCGCGGGTCGTGGTCGGCGAGGCGGTGACCTTCCACGGCGGGCACGACTGGCTGGCAGGACACGGCGTGGAGATCGTGCTGCTCGACGACCCCGGGTGCGTCACGATGATGCGCGACTTCATCGCGAAGGAACCGGCCCTGTGGAATGAGGACATCGGTGAGTGACGCCCCTGCCCCGCGTATCCCGGTCGTCGACCTGCGGCCGTGGACCTCCGGCGGCCCCGAGGACCGCGCCCGGATCGCCCGCACCGTCGACACGGCCCTGCAGACCGCCGGATTCCTGCTGGTCACCGGCCACGGCGTGGACCCGGGGCTGCGCACCCGCATCCGGGAGTCGGCCCGCGCCTTCTTCCGGCTGCCGGCGGGCACGAAACGGGCCTACGAGGCGAAGGTCGGCGGCCGCGGCTGGCTCGGCCCCGGCGCCGAGGCCAACGGCTACGCGGAGGGCACCGAGACCCCGCCGGACCTGAAGGAGTCGCTGACCTTCGCCACCCACGAGCCCTTCGAGGACCCGGTCGTCAACGCGGAGTGGTACGCGCCCAACGTGTGGCCCGCGGAGGTGCCGGAACTGAGGGGGCTGTGCGAGGAGTACCTGGAGCGGATGGCCCTCCTGGAGAAGCAGCTGCTCTCCCTGCTCGGCGAGGCCCTCGGGGTCGGGCCGGACTTCTTCTCCCGGCACATGGACCACCCGACCTACGGCTTCAACATCAACTGGTACCCGGGCACGGAGGTCGTCGGCGAGCCGCAGCCGGGTCAGTTCCGCATCGGCCCGCACACCGACTTCGGCACCGTGACCATCCTCGACCGGCAGGCCGGCAAGGGCGGCCTGCAGGTCTACACGGACGAGGGCGGCTGGGAGGACGCGCCGTACGACCCCGCGGCGTTCACCATCAACATCGGTGACCTGCTGGCCCGTTGGACCGGCGACCGCTGGCGCTCGGGGCGGCACCGGGTGCTGCCGCCGCCCGCGGACGCACCCGCCGAGGAGCTCATGTCCCTGGTCTACTTCGGCGAGTGCACCCCGGGGACCCTGGTGGAGTCCCTGCCCGCGCCGGTGGGCCGGGTGGTGCACCCGCCCGTCGACTCGCACATGTACCTGCGCGCGAAGCTGGACTCGATCACCGTGGGCTGAGCCCGTCGAGCAGCCGCTCGAAGCGGGCCCGCCAGCGCGCCTCCGTCTCGCCCGGGCCGTGGAACTCGTGGGTGAAGCGGAGGGTCGTGCCGTCCTCGCCGTCGCGTTCCAGATGGAAGCGGATCCGGCCGCCGTCACCCACCGTGTACTCGGCGACCCGGTCCACGTCCCAGGCGGTGACCTGCCCGCTTCCCAGGTCACGCAGGGTGACCGCGCCGTCGAGGCGGGGTTCGAGGCGGTCGGCGGCGGTGAACCACGCGGCGAGCCCCTCCGGGGTCGCCACCGCCGTCCAGACCTCCTCCATGGGCCGGGGGACCCGCACCAGGAACTGCAGGATGTGCGTGCTTCCGTAGGTCAGGCTGGTGCCCTGTTCGATGGAACCGGTCATGACACCAGCGTGGCCCGGGGGACGGCGTTCCGCACGTGCCCCGGGCCCGCTCGGCCGTTCGGCCTGGCTACACGCCCGCGTAGGAGTGCTTGCCCGAGACGAAGATGTTGACGCCGTAGTAGTTGAACAGCCAGCAGCCGAAGGCGATCAGGGCCAGGTAGGCGGCCTTGCGGCCCTTCCAGCCGGCGGTGGCGCGGGCGTGCAGGTAGCAGGCGTAGGCGACCCAGGTGATGAACGCCCAGGTCTCCTTCGGGTCCCAGCCCCAGTAGCGGCCCCAGGCCGACTCGGCCCAGATCGCGCCCGCGATGATCGTGAACGTCCACAGCGGGAAGACCGCGGCGTTCAGCCGGTAGGCGAACTTGTCCAGGGACGAGGACGCGGGCAGGCGCTCCAGGAACGAGGTGGCGAAGCGGCCGGGCGTGCCGCCGTTCTCCAGCTTGGTCTCGTAGGAGTCCTTGAAGAGGTAGAGCAGCGTGCCGGCCGCGCCCACGTAGAAGACCGCGCCGCACAGGATGGCGGTGGAGACGTGGATGTAGAGCCAGTACGAGTGGAGGGCGGGAACCAGCTGGTCACTGGCGGTGTACAAGACGGTGACGGCGATGCCGAGATCGAGGAGGACCGTCGTGATGAGGAACAGGCCGAGCCAGCGCACGTTCTTCTTCAGCGCCAGCAGCGTGAGGTACACCCCGACGGCGACGGTGGAGAAGGTGATGTTGAACTCGTACATGTTGCCCCACGGCGCCCGCTGCACCGAGGCCGCCCGGGCGATCACGCCGACGAGGTGGACGACGAAGGCGAGCACCGTCAGCGAGATGGCGATACGCCCGTAGAGGTCGCCCTGCTCGTCCCCGCCGTGCGCCCCGGGGCCGTCGGGCACGTCACGGGAGCCGGCCGAGGACCGTACGACGACCTTGGGCCGCTCGAGCACGGCCGTGCCGCCCGCCGTCTTCACGGTGACGGCCGGGGCGGCCCCCTTGCCCTTCGCCGTCGTGGTCAGCGCCGCCGCGGTGCGCGCGACCTTGCTGCGGCTGCCGAAGAGCCATTCGGCGATGTAGGCGAAGAAGGCCAGGGTGTAGACGGCCATCGCGGAGTAGATCAGCGTGTTGCTGATGTTCGCGAGGTGTTCGTTGGCCGCGGTGGCCAGCTCGGTTCCGGCGGCGAGAGTCACTTCGTCTCAGCCCCTTCGGCGGGTACGACTCGGGAGTCGGGGGTGGTGTCGTCTTGGTCTGGTGAGTCGTCGGGCTCGGGTGCGCCCGGCGCCTGGTCGTACAGGATTGCGGCGAGGTCGCCGAGTTCCTCGGGCACCTTGGCGGACTCGCTGCGGCCGAGGCCGGCCATCTCCACGACCGTCACGCCGTCGGCGCCCTCGACCGCCCGCACCCACACGCGGCGGCGCTGGATGAACAGGGAGCCGGCGAGGCCGAAGATGGCGACGAGCGCGCCGCCGAGCGCCCAGACGGTGCCGGGCTGCTGGACGATCTGGAAGTTCGCCCACTCCTTGGTGCCCTCGTAGGTGATCGTGCCCGCACCGTTCGGGAGCTTCATGGTCTGGCCCGGCCTCAGGTTGTCCCTGAGCTGGGCGCCCTTGGCGTCCTTGAAGCCCTTCACGTGCGACTTGTCGAGCTGGTACACGCTCTGCGGGATACCGGAGTCGACGCCCAGGTCGCCGTAGTACGGCGTGAGGTTCAGGACCGGGTTGCGCAGCGCCGGGAAGGTGGAGGCCGTCTCGCTGCCCTGGGTGTAGGTCGGCAGCAGGAAGGCCGAGATGCCCAGCTGCTGGCTGACTCCCTTGGCGTTCTTGTAACCGTCGAGGACCTTGATCACGCCGGTGGAGGTGACGTTGGAGTCGAGCGGGAGGAGGGGGACGGCGTCGCGGTAGACGACCTTGCCCCTGCCGTCGCGGACGGTGATGAGCGGGGCGTAGCCGTGGGCGGTGAGATAGACGTTGGCGTCGCCGATCTGCAACGGCTCGTTGACCTTGACGAGGTCCTTGTGGTCCTTGCCGTAGGCGCCCTTGCTGTAGGTGAGGGCGGCCTGGTAGGTCCGCGGGGTGCCCTTGTTGGGGCCGCTGGCCTCGTAGGTGCCGGTGAACTTGTCCAGGGTGAAGCTGAACGGCACCAGGTCGTCGGCGGTGAAGAGGCTGCCGGACTTGAAGTCGTCGTACTGCGTGGTGGTGTTGGAGAAGCCGTCGCCCTCGACGATCAGCTTGTTGCCCTCGGACTTGAAGAGCTGGCCCCAGGCGAAGGCGGTCAGCAGCACGATCAGCGCGATGTGGAAGGCGAGGTTGCCGATCTCGCGCAGATAGCCCTTCTCGGCGGCGACGGCGTCACCGGCGCGGTGCGCGCGGAAGCGGCGCCTCTTCAGCAGGGCGAGCGCGGCCTCGCGGACCTGCTCGGGCTCGGCCTCGGTCCGCCAGGTGGTGTACGCGGGCAGCCGGTTCAGCCGCTTGGGCGCGCCCGGCGGGCGGCCGCGCAGCTGCCCGACGAACTGGTAGGTGCGCGGGACGATGCAGCCGATGAGGGAGACGAACAGCAGGATGTAGATCGCGGAGAACCACACCGAGCTGTAGACGTGGAAGAGGCCGAGCTTGTCGTAGACCGGCGCGAGGAAGGTGTGGGCCTTGCGGAAGTCGGCGACCTTGGTCTCGTCGGTGCCGGACTGCGGGATCAGCGAGCCGGGGATCGCGCCGAGGGAGAGCAGCAGGAGCAGCAGCAGCGCGACCCGCATGGAGGTGAGCTGCCGCCAGAACCAGCGCGCCCAGCCGATCACGCCCAGGGAGGGCAGGTTCGGCAGCTCCTCCTTGGGGGCGGTGGACAGCTGCGAGCCGGCCGCGCCGAGGTCGTCGTCGGGCCGCTCGGAGCTCGCGGCGGACGCGGTCGTTGGAGTGGTGCTCATCGAGTCAGATCCCCACAGTGAAGCCGGCGGACCAGGACTGCATGTCCTGCACGAGGCGGTCCCAGGCGCCGGTGAGCAGCAGCAGACCGGTCACGATCATCATCGTGCCGCCGATCCGCATCACCCAGACGTAGTGGCGCTTGACCCAGCCGAAGGCGCCGAGCGCCTTGCGGAAGGCGACCGCGGCGAGCACGAACGGCACACCGAGGCCGAGGCAGTAGGCGACGGTCAGTATGGCACCGCGCCCCGCGCTGGACTGCTGGGAGGACAGGGCGAGCACCGAGGCGAGGGTGGGTCCGATGCACGGCGTCCAGCCGATGCCGAACAGCGCGCCGAGCACGGGTGCGCCGGCGAGTCCGGCCACGGGCCGCTTGTGGAAGCGGAACTCACGCTGGCTCATCCAGGGCATCAGGCCCATGAAGAAGACGCCCATGACGATCATGAGCGCGCCCAGCACCTTCGACAGGACGCCCTTGTTGTCCTGGAGCGTGTCGCCGAAGAAGCCGAAGAGGGCGCCGCTGGAGACGAACACGGCGGTGAACCCGAGCACGAAGAGCGAGGCGCCGGCGACCATCCGCCCGCGCCGGGCCTCGGCCAGGTCGGTGCCGGTGACGCCGGTCACGTACGACAGATAGCCGGGCACCAGCGGCAGGACGCACGGCGAGAAGAAGGAGACGAGGCCGCCGAGGAGCGCGACGGGCAGGGCGACCAGCAGGGCGCCGTTGAGCACCGTGCCGTTGTAGCCGGTGGCGGCGAGTGTGGTGACTGAGGTCACGTCACTTCTCCGCCAGGACCGGGGCGATCATCTTGCGCAGCTTCTCCTCGCTGAGCGCGGCCAGCGAGCGGGCGGCGATCCTGCCCTCCCGGTCGAGGACGAGCGTGGAGGGGACCGCCTGCGGGTTGAGGGTGCCCTTCTTGAAGCGCAGCATCAGCTTGCCCGTCGGGTCGTACAGACTCGGGAAGGTGATGCCCTCGTCCGTCTCGAAGGAGCGGGCGTTCTGGACGCTGGTGTCGCGGGTGTTGATGCCGACGAACTGCACGCCCTTGGCCTTGAGGTCCTGGTAGACCTTCTCGAGGTTGGGCGCCTCGGCACGGCAGGGGGCGCACCAGGAGCCCCACACGTTCAGGACGACGATCTTGCCCTTGTACGAGGCGACGTCGGCCGTGCTCCCGTCGACGGTCTTGCCGGACAGGTCGGGTGCGTCGGCCCGCTCGCCCTTCTTGGCGGTGGAGATGCCGTCCTTGCCCATGACGAAGTTGGTGTCACCGCCCCCGCCGGAGGTCCCTCCGGACGAGCAGGCGGACATCAGCAGCGCGGCGACCGCGGCACCGGCGGTGGTCACGACGACACGGCGGTGTGCGCGGTTCGAGCGCTGGGGGGCGCGGCTGGCGGCACTCATGTGAAAAGTTTCGCATGTCCGTTCCGGGGATCTTGCGCACCCCCCTCGCGGGGGGATTTCCGCCTCTCAGGCGGCCTGCCCGGAGGGCGAGGAGGAGGACGAGGGGGCGTTCTGGAGGAAGGTCTTCCAGCCGCCGGCCGGTGCCTGTCCGACGTCGAGCGTGCGCAGCTTGGCGAGCACCTCGGGCTTCTGTACGTCCATCCAGTCGACGAACTGCCGGAAGGAGACGAGGCGTACGTCGGCGCCCTTCTCCTTCTCCCGCGCGATGTGCTTGAAGGCCTCCTCGACGGCGTCCATGTAGATGCCGCCGTTCCAGTGCTCGAAGTGGTTGCCGACGAAGAAGGGTGCCCGGTTGGTCTCGTACGCCCGCTTGAAGCCGGATATGTAGGCGTTCGCGGACTGGGTGCGCCAGGCCGGGTAGTTGTAGGCGGGCGCGTTGGTCGAGTTGACCGACTGGTTGGCGAGCATGTTGTAGTCCATCGACAGGACCTCGAAGCTGCGCCCGGGGAACGGTATCTGCTGCAGCGGCAGGTCCCAGACGCCCTGCTTCTTCTCGGGCCAGGTCTGGCGGCCGCCGGGCGAGGAGGCGTCGTAGCGCCAGCCCAGTTCCTTGGCCGTGGGCAGCAGGTTGTTCTGGCCGAGCAGACAGGGCGTACGGCCGCCGACGAGCTCCTTGTCGTAGTCGAACGGCAGGGAGGGCAGCCGGCTCCAGCCGGTGTTGGTGCGCCACTCCTTCACGAAGGACTTGGCCTGCTGGATCTCGCTGCGCCACTGGGCGGGCGTCCAGTTGCCGACCGTGCCGTAGCCGGAGCAGAAGTGGCCGTTGAAGTGGGTGCCTATCTCGTGGCCCTCGAGCCAGGCGCGGCGGACGTTGGTGAGCGTGGCCTTGATGTGCTCGTCGGTGAGGTAGCCGATGTCGGAGGCGCCGCGCGGGTTGTTCGGCGGGTTGTAGAGGCGCTTCTTCGACTCCGGCAGCAGATACAGCCCGGACAGGAAGAAGGTCATGGCCGCGCCGTGCTCCTTGGCCAGGTCGAGGAAGCGCGGGAAGAGGCCGTTGCCCACCTCGCCGGCCCCGTCCCAGGAGAAGATCACGAACTGGGGCGGGGTCTGGCCCGGCTCCAACGGCTCGGCCTTGGCGGGCTGGTGGGGCTGCCTGCCGGTGAACGACGTCGAGCCGTCCCCGATGGGGCGCGCCGGGTGCGACGTACGGCCGGAGCCGCCCACACCGGAACCCGATGCATGGCTGGAACCGTCTGACGGCTTGAGGGCGCCACAGGCCGAGAGTGAGGCGGCTGCCGCGGCGCCCGCGCCGAGACCGAGCATTCCCCTGCGAGAGAGCGTGCGCATTCCATCCCCGATTCGTCATGTGCTCTGGTGGTCACCCAGTCAGAGGACATGACGAACGGGGAGGTTCCTCGCGAATACGTTGACCTCGTAACAAAATGTCACGAGCGTGTCATGGAACCCAAAGGGGATGAAACGCCTCTTCCTCTCAGGCGCCGAAGGCCTTCCCCTGGCCCTTCACCGGCCTGGCGCCGGCCAGCAGATGGGCCGGGACGAGGTCGCGGGCCGGCTCGCTGTAGCCCACGGAGACGAGCTTGTCGCCCTGGTAGGTGAAGCTCGTCAGCGAGGCGAGGGTGCACTGCCGCTTGCGCGGGTCGTGCCACAGCCGCCGCTTCTCGACGTACGACCGCACGATCCAGATCGGCAACTGGTGGCTGACGAGCACCGCTTCGTGCCCGCGCGCCCGGTCCTTGGCGGAGTCCAGCGCCTGCATCATCCGTACGACGATGTCGACGTACGGCTCGCCCCAGGAGGGCTTGAACGGGTTGACCAGGTGCTTCCAGTTGCCGGGCTTGCGCAGCGCGCCGTCGCCGACGCCGAAGGTCTTGCCCTGGAAGACGTTGTCGGCCTCGATCAGCCGCTCGTCGGTGGCGAGGTCGAGCCCGTGCGCCTTGGCGATCGGGGTCGCCGTCTCCTGCGCCCGCTCCAGCGGCGAGGCGCAGACGTAGGTGATGTCGCGCGGGGCGAGGTGCTCGGCGACCCGGTCGGCCATCTGCCGCCCGAGCTCGGACAGGTGGTAACCGGCGAGCCGCCCGTAGAGGACCCCGCTCGGGTTGTCGACCTCGCCGTGCCGCATGACGTGGACGACGGTGATGTCGCCGCCCGCCGTGTCGTTGCTCTCGCTCATGCTGCCGTGGCCTCCGCCGCCGCTCGGGCCGCCGCCGGGAGGGCGTCGGCGATGCGCTGCACGGCCTGTTCGTCGTGGGCCGTGGACACGAACCAGGACTCGAAGGACGAGGGCGGCAGATAGACGCCCTGCGCCAGCATCGAGTGGAAGAACGCGGTGAAGCGGAACGACTCCTGCCGCTTGGCGTCCTCGTAGTCGCGGACCTCGCGGTCCGTGAAGAAGACCGAGAACATGTTGGAGGAGTTCTGCAGCCGGTGCGCCACGCCCTCCTTGGCCAGCGCCTCGGTGACGAGCCCCTGGATCTGCTCCGAGACGGCGTCGACCGTGCGGTAGGCCGCCTCGTCGAGCAGGCGCAGCTGGGCGAGGCCGGCCGCGGTGGCGACCGGGTTCCCGGAGAGGGTGCCGGCCTGGTAGACGGGCCCGGCGGGCGCGAGGTGCGCCATGACGTCGGCACGGCCGCCGAAGGCCGCCGCCGGGAAGCCGCCGCCCATGACCTTGCCGAAGGTCATCAGGTCGGGCGTGACCCCGTCGATGCCGAACCAGCCCGCGTGGCTGGTACGGAAACCGGTCATGACCTCGTCGGAGATGAACAGGGCGCCGTTCTTCGAGCAGGCGTCCTTGAGCCCCTGGTTGAAGCCGGGCCGGGGCGGCACGACGCCCATGTTGCCGGGCGAGGCCTCGGTGATCACGCAGGCGATCTCGCCCGGGTGCCGGTGGAAGGCCTCCTGGACGGCCTCGAGGTCGTTGTAGGGAAGGACGATCGTGTCGCCCGCCTGGGCGCCGGTGACCCCGGGGGTGTCGGGCAGGGCGAACGTGGCCACACCGCTGCCCGCCGAGGCCAGCAGCGAGTCGACGTGACCGTGGTAACACCCGGCGAACTTGATCACCTTCGTCCGGCGGGTGAACCCGCGGGCCAGCCGGATGGCGCTCATGGTCGCCTCGGTCCCGCTGGAGACCAGCCGCACCTGCTCCAGCGGCTCGATCCGCCCGACCATCTCCTCGGCCAGGGCGACCTCGCCCTCGCCGGGCGTGCCGAACGAGGTGCCGCGCGCGACGGCCGCCTGGACGGCGTCGATCACGGCCGGGTGGGAGTGCCCGAGGATCATCGGGCCCCACGAGCACACCAGGTCGACGTACTCCCGGCCGTCGGCGTCCGTCAGATAGGGGCCCTTCCCGGACACCATGAACCGGGGCGTGCCGCCCACGGCCCGGAAGGCGCGCACCGGGGAGTTCACGCCGCCGGGCGTGACGGCCGCGGCCCGGTCGAACAAAGCCTGCGAGACAGGCGCTTCGTATGCATATGGCAGTTCGCTCATGACCTGCGACTTCTCCGACCTTCTGCGAATCGTCGGGCTCCGGGTTGCCAGTGACCTCCTCAGGGTAGGCCAGGGTGTGACCACGGCAGCGGGGCACCGCTGCTGACCCGGGAGACAGCCGGCCGCCGGATCGATCTGCGAAACTGAGTCCTGATACACACAGCTCAAACGGCCCTCGCGTACGTATAGGAGTACGGAAGGGTGTACGGAGGCTTGTTCAGAGGCTGCGGAGATCCTGCGGGCAGGTGTTTCGACGCACGTTTCGGCGGGCGGCCGTGGGGGAGGTCACTGACACGATGATCGGGTTGCGCGGCGGGGGCCACGCGTCCTAGAAAAGCACTCGGGTGGAGATATGCATCGCGGTGGCGGACTGGGCGAGGGGACTGATGACCTGGGTCCTCGACGTGCCCGGCGGGGAAGGCACCGACGCGAGGCGGAGGAGGCCGAGTCCCGACAGGCTCAGGGTGTACCGAGTGAGTCCGAGCGGATCGACCGGCGGATCGACCGGCGGGGCGAGACGCTCCGGGCGGGGAGCAGGAATGGTGGTCGGGTGGGGGTGACCTACAAGTACTTCGGCGCGCCGGACGGTGCGACGGCGGCCCGTGTCCCGATCTCGATGCGCCCCGAGGAACTCGGCGGCGACGAGCTCGGGATGAACGGCATGTTCACCAAGATCAAGCCGGAGACGATGGCGGCCATGGTGCTCACGGGCATCGAAGGCGTCCCCCTGCACAAGGTCCCGCCGCTCGAACTGGTCGTGCTGCACCCCGACTACGCGGTCGTCAAGCTCCCCATGACGGTCGTCGACCCGCTGCGCGGCATAGGCGAGGAGGCGGTGGGCGCGGCGGCGTTCATCTGGTCGACGGTCCCGGACCGGGGCGGCCCGCGCGACGCGTTCAACGTCTACCAACTGCTGCACGAGTGGCAGGACTTCAGCCACCGGCTGCACGAGGCGGGGCACCAGCCCTACTGCCTGGTGTGGCCGTGATCTGAGCTTTCCGCAGGTGGGCGAGACTTCCGGGTCTCGCCCTTTTCGCGTGCGCCCTTTTCGCGTGCGCCCTTTTCGTGGGCGGCCCTGTCGTGGGCGGCCTCGTCGTGTGCGGCCTCGTCGTGTGCGGCCTCGTCGTGTGCGGCGCCGGTCAGGCCGGGCCCTGCGGCGTGTTGCCCGGCACCCCCACCACCGTGAACCCGATCACCGAGCCCCCGCCCTCCCGCTGGAAGGCGAACGGGGCGCCGCCGTGGGCCGTGGCGACCTCGCGGACGATCGAGAGGCCGAGGCCCGAGCCGGGCAGGGAGCGGGCGTCGGCCGCGCGGTAGAAGCGGTCGAAGATGCGGATCAGGTCGCAGTCGGCGATGCCGGGGCCGCGGTCGAGGACCTCGACGCGGACCGTGCCGGGCCGGGCGGGACCGGAGACCGAGATCTCGATGGGGCCGGTGCCGTCGCGGTCGAACTTGGCCGCGTTCTCCACGAGGTTGGAGATCGCGCGCTGGAGCATGCCGGGGCGGCCGTCGGCCGTCGTGTCGCCGCTCGCGCGGACCCGGACCTCGTGGCCGGTGCGGCGCCGGGCGAGCCCCGCGACGTCCTCGGCGATCTCGGCCAGGTCCACCCGCTGCGGGGGCTCGGTGTCGGACTGCCCGGCGGCGAGGTCCACCAGCTCGTTGACCAGGTCGGTCAGCTCACGGGCCTCCTGGCCGAGGTCGGCGACCAGCTCCTCGCGGGCGGCGGGCGGCAGTTCGTCGATACGGCGCAGCAGCGAGATGTTCGTCCGCAGCGAGGTGAGCGGCGTGCGCAGTTCGTGGCCCGCGTCCTGCACCAGCCGGCGCTGGTCCTCCTCCGACTGCGCGAGCCGGCCCAGCATGCGGTCGAAGGCGCGGCCGAGGCGGCCCACCTCGTCGTAGCCGGTGACGGGCACCTCGATGCCGAGCCTGCGGGTGCGGGCCACGTCCTCCGCGGCCGAGGTCAGGATGATCAGCCGGCGGGTGATACGCCGGGCCAGCCACCAGCCGAACAGGCCCGCGGCGATCACCACCGCGCCCATCAGGATCAGCGTGCGCTGCTGCAGCGCCCGCAGCAGGTCCTCGGTGTCGCTGAACTCCTGAGCGACCTGCACCGCACCCCGGCCGTCGCCCAGGGAGACGGTCGCGATGCGGTAGACGTCCGCGGCGACGTAGACGTCCTTGTGCTCGACCATCTTCCCGGCGGTCCGGCCGGCCGCGATCGCGCGGTCGTCCGCGTCGACCGGCAGCCCCGGCCTGCCCCGGTCGACGACGTCTCCGGCCGGCCCCAGCACCTGCACGTCCGTCCGCGCGGGCCGCACCACGTCATGGCCGGGCGCGGAGGAGGAGAAGTCCTCGGGGGTCATCCGGTGCTGCCGCACCTCGTCGCGCACGTCCTGCACGACCTGGTCGAACACCGACTCCTGGTCGACGCGGACCAGCCGGGCGGCCGCGCTGTACGACAGCACGCCCACCAGCACCGTCACGGCCGCGGTGACGGCCGCGAACGACACCGCGAACGTGGTGCGCAGCGAGACCAGCCCGGGCCGCCGTCTGTCCAGCAGCCGCCTGAGCCGGCCCACTAGGGCGTGCCTTTCGGATCAGGTCGGCCGTAGCCGGCTGAGCATCCCGGCCGGCCCGAGCGGGCACTGGTGCGTGCAGCTGCAAGGCGGAGGAAGGCGTCGACGCGATGGGGGTCCCCCCGCTCGAGCGAAGCCGAGAGTGGGGGAGTCGGCAACTGACGACAACGCCGCAGATGTGCGCACCAGTGCCCGCGACGCCGAGCTGATCCGAAAGGCACGCCCTAGTCCTCCCGCAGCACGTAACCCACACCGCGGACCGTGTGGATCAGTGCCGGCGCCCCCGGTTCGTCGAGCTTGCGGCGCAGATAGCCGACGTAGACGGCGAGGTTCTTGGAGCCGGGGCCGAAGTCGTAGCCCCAGATGCGGTCGTAGATCGTGGAGTGGTCGAGGACGATCCCGGCGTTGCGGACCAGCAGTTCCAGCAACTCGAACTCCGTGCGGGTCAGCTCCAGCTCGCGCTCCCCGCGCCAGGCGCGCCGCGCCTGCACGTCCATCCGCAGCCCCGCGGCCTCGATCTGCCGGTCGGAGACCTGGGGCTGCTCCTTCGGCGCGTCCACCGGGACGACGTGGTCCGGGCTGGTGCGGCGCAGCAGGGCGCGCAGGCGTGCGAAGACCTCGTCGACGTCGAACGGCTTGACCACGTAGTCGTCGGCGCCCGCGTCCAGGCCCGCGATGCGGTCCGCGGTCTCGACGAGCGCGGTGAGCATCAGGATCGGCGTGCGGTCGCCCTCGGCGCGCAGCACCCGGCAGACCTGGAGCCCGTCGATGCCGGGCATCATCACGTCCAGCAGCAGCACGTCCGGCGGCGACTTGTGGGCCTGCGCCAGTGCCTCGACGCCGTCGGCGACCGCGGTGACCTGGTAGCCCTCCAGGCTCAGGGCCCGCTCCAGGGCATGACGGATGGCGCGGTCGTCTTCGGCGAGCAGCACAGTCTGGGGCACACACCCAGTCTGCCAAGGCCTCCGGCGGTTCAGCCGGGTGAGCCGGTCTACGATCAGCCTTTTTACCGCGCTCTCACCGTCACAGAGGCAACCCCGGCGCGATGCCTACCGTCTTCTCACCGAAGGTGGCCGCCGGCCGGGGGCGCCAGCGCCGCCAGCTGGTCGGCGAAGGGGACCACCGTGAACTCGTCCTTCACCGGACGGCTCGCCGACAGGCCCGTCATCAGGGCCGCCAGCTCGCCCGCGGCCCGCTCGATCCGGTCGTCCAGGCCCTCGGCGCCCCAGTCCTCCGAGGCGGCGTAGACACCGGTGGGCACGACCACGGCGCGCAGGTAGGCGAAGAGCGGGCGCAGCGCGTGCTCCAGCACCAGCGAGTGCCGGGCCGTGCCGCCGGTCGCGGCGATCAGCACCGGCTTGCCCGCCAGCGCGTCCTTGTCGAGCACGTCGAAGAAGGACTTGAACAGGCCGCTGTACGACGCGGAGAACACCGGTGTGACGACGATCAGCCCGTCGGCACCGGCCACCGCGTCGAGCGCGGCGGACAGGCTCCGGCCCGGAAAGCCGCTGGTGAAGTTGTGCGCGATCTCCACGGCGAGGTCGCGCAGTTCGACGACCTGGAGCTCGGCCGGGGCCTGCCGGCCCACCGCGGCGGCGAGCCGGTCGCCGAGGAGCCGGGTGGACGACGGGACGCTCAGCCCCGCCGAGACGACGACGAGCTTCATACGGCGGCCTCCTCCTTGGAGTCCTGAGCGTCCTTCGAGTCCTGAGCGTCCTTCGAGCCCCGGGAGTCCTGGGCCGCGGCCAGCAGGGACGCGTGGGTCGGCGCCTCGGGCACGCCGGCCGGGCGTCCGGCGGCGAACTCCTTGCGCAGCACCGGCACGACCTCCTCGCCCAGCAGGTCGAGCTGCTCCAGCACGGTCTTCAGCGGCAGCCCGGCGTGGTCCATCAGGAACAGCTGGCGCTGGTAGTCACCGGCGTACTCCCGGAAGGCCAGCGTCTTCTCGATCACCTGCTGGGGGGAGCCGACCGTCAGCGGGGTCTGCTCGGTGAAGTCCTCCAGCGAGGGCCCGTGACCGTACACCGGCGCGTTGTCGAAGTACGGGCGGAACTCGCGCACCGCGTCCTGCGAGTTCTTCCGCATGAAGGCCTGACCGCCGAGGCCCACGATCGCCTGCTCGGGCGCGCCGTGCCCGTAGTGGGCGTAGCGGGACCGGTACAGCTCGATCATGCGCTTGGTGTGGTCGGCCGGCCAGAAGATGTTGTTGTGGAAGAAGCCGTCGCCGTAGTACGCGGCCTGCTCGGCGATCTCGGGCGAGCGGATGGAGCCGTGCCAGACGAACGGCGGGACCCCGTCCAGCGGCCGCGGCGTGGACGTGAAGCCCTGCAGCGGGGTGCGGAACTTGCCCTCCCAGTTCACCACGTCCTCGCGCCACAGCCGGTGCAGCAGGGCGTAGTTCTCGATCGCGAGGTTGATGCCCTGCCGGATGTCCTTGCCGAACCAGGGGTAGACCGGGCCGGTGTTGCCGCGCCCCATCATCAGGTCCATGCGCCCGTCGGCCAGGTGCTGGAGCATCGCGAAGTCCTCGGCGATCTTCACCGGATCGTTCGTGGTGATGAGGGTCGTGGACGTGGAGAGGATCAGCCGCTCGGTCTGCGCCGCGATGTAGCCGAGCATCGTGGTGGGCGACGAGGGCACGAACGGCGGGTTGTGGTGCTCACCGGTCGCGAAGACGTCGAGCCCGACCTCCTCGGCCTTCAGCGCGATCGCGACCATGGCCTTGATGCGCTCACGCTCGGTCGGCGTACGGCCGGTCGTGGGATCCGGGGTGACGTCCCCGACGCTGAAGATCCCGAACTGCATGGTCGCTCAACCTCCACTTTGTTGACGCTTCAACTATACCCGCCAACGATGGCCCTCCCCCGCGTATTCCGCGGACTGTCAGTGCCCCGTCCTAGGCTCGGTGCATGGCCGCCCCACGCCGTGACACCCGAGGCATCGTCGACGCCGCGGAGCTCTTCGCACGCGTCCGCTTCCGCCGCCGCGAACCGGCACCGCCGCTGCGGCCGTATCTGGAGCACTACTGGCTGATCGACTGGGACCTCACCCAGCCGTACGCGTCCCATGTGGTCCCGCACCCCAGCGTGAACATCGTCTTCCAGCGGTACGACGGTCAGGGTCAGGAGCAGTTCGCCGAGGTGGCCGGGATCGGGCTCGAGCTGTTCACGCAGAAGCTGGAGGGGCGGGGCCGGGTCTGCGGGATCCAGTTCCGCCCGGGCGGCTTCCGGCCCTTCTTCCCCGACCGGCCGGTGTCGGAGTGGACCGGCCGCCGCGTCCGCCTCCCGGACGCCGGCACCGAGGACGTCCTCGCCCCCGACGCCGAGGACGCGCGCGTGGCCGCGCTGGACCGCTTCCTGCTCTCCCTCGGGCCCGCCCCCGACCCGCAGGCCGAGCTCGCCATGGCCCTGGCCGACCGCATCCGCACCGACCGCACGATCCGCCGCGTCGCCGACTTCGCCCGCGCCGAGGGGATGTCCGTACGCCTGCTCCAGCGCCTGTTCGCCGGGCATGTGGGGGTCGGCCCCAAGTGGGTCATCCTGCGCTACCGCATCCACGAGGCCCTGGAGCGCGCGGAGGGCGACCGGGACGTGGACTGGGCCGCCCTCGCGGCCGACCTCGGCTATGCCGACCAGGCCCATCTGGTACGGGACTTCACGGCGACGGTCGGGGTGCCGCCGACGGCGTACGCGACGCAGGGCGTGGGCTGAGCCCAGTTGCGGACGGGGGGCCGACCCCGCGTATGGGCGGGGGCCGGGCACGCGTATATCGGTTGACCGTGCGCGGTCCGCCGCGGATATTTATCTGCGTGACGCAGATTCTTCGTAACGCAAGAGATACTCCACCGCTCCCCGCCCGCACCCGCTGGGCCGTCCTCGCCGTCGTCCTCGCCGCCGACGTCCTCGACCTCCTCGACGCCACGATCACCAACATCGCGGCGCCCACCATCACCCGCGACCTGGGCGGCGGGGCGAGCCTCGTGCAGTGGCTCGGCGCCGCCTACGCCCTGGCGCTCGGCGTGCTGCTGGTGCCCGGCGCGCGACTCGGCGACAAGTACGGGCGCCGGCGGATGTTCCTGACCGGGCTCGCCGGGTTCGTCGCGGCCTCGCTGGCCTGCGGGCTCGCCCCGGCGCCCGCCTTCCTGGTCGCCGCCCGGCTGGCCCAGGGCGCCTTCGGGGCGCTGCTCATCCCGCAGGGCTTCGGCATCCTCGGCGCGACCTGGCCGCGGGAGGAGATCGGAAAGGCGTTCAGTCTCTTCGGGCCGGTGATGGGGCTGTCGGCCGTCGGCGGCCCGATCCTCGCCGGCTTCCTCGTCGACGCGGACCTCGCGGGCCTGGGCTGGCGCCCCATGTTCCTGATCAACCTGCTCCTCGGCGGCGCCGCCCTGCTGGCCGCCGCCCGGCTGCTGCCGCGCGACCCGGGCGACCGGTCCGTCCGCGTCGACGGGCCCGGCGCCGCGCTCCTCGGCGGCGCGACGCTCGGTCTGCTCGGCGGCCTCATCGACGGCTCGGGCGGCTGGACGGCCCGGCCGTTCGCCCTGCTCGCGCTGGGCCTCGCCCTGTTCGCCGCGTTCTCTTGGCGCCAGCACACCGCCGCCGAGCCGCTGATCCGCCCCACACTGCTGCGCAACCGCGGCTTCACCTCGGGCCTGATCCTCGGCGTCCTCGTCTTCGCCGCGGTCGCCGGCCTCCTCTACGTCCTCTCGCTCCACCTCCAGCGGGGCCTCGGCCGCTCCCCCGCGGGCACGGCACTCGGCCTGATCCCGCTCTCCGCGGGCATCGTCGTCGCGTCCGTCGCCTGCTACCGGCTGATCCACACCTACGGCCGCCGGCTGGTCGTCGCCGGGCTGCTGCTGATCCTCGCGGGCTGCGGGGCGCTGGCGCTGCTCGCCGGCCACGACGGCCCGGTCCTGCTCCCGCCGCTGCTCCTGGTCGGCCTCGGCATGGGCACCTGCTTCGGCACCGTCTACGACGTCACCATCGGCGACATCGCCGCGGAGGAGGCGGGCAGTGCGAGCGGGTCGCTCAACGCGGTGCAGCAACTCGCCAACGCGGGGGGCTCCGCCGGGGTGACGAGTGTGTACTTCCGGGCGGTCGGCGGCGGCGAGGTCCACGGACTGCTCGTGAGCCTTGCCGCCGTCGCGGGGGCGGTGCTGGTGTGCTTGCCGCTGGTGCATTTGCTGCCTGAGCGTTCGGCGGGGGTGGGGTAGGTCGCGGGCGGGTGCGGGTGCGTGGTGGCCGGTCGCGCAGTTTCCCGCGCCCCTGGGGGAGCTGCCCCGTACGAGGCTTTGCTGGTCAGGGGACCAGGACCAGGCGGCCCCTTACACCGCCCTCCTCCAGGCGGGCGTGCGCCTTGGCGGCGTCGGTCAGGGGGTAGGTGTCGGCGACCCGCAGGGTCAGGACGCCCTCGTCGACCAGGGACGCCAGCTTCGCGAGACGGGCTCCGTCGGGGGTGACGGCCACCGCGGTGGTGCGGATGCCGCGTACGGAGTCCGGGTGGCCGCCGGGGCGCACGCCCACGTAGGCGCCGCCGTCGCGCACCCACCTCAGGGCCGCCTCGCCGAGGTTCGCGGCGTCCAGCACGCCGTCGAAGGCAGCCGCCTCGGCGGTCCCGGACGCGAAGTGGGCGGCCCCCAGGGAGCGTACGAGCTCCTCGTCGTCCTCCCTGGCGAGCGCGGTCACCGACAGGCCCCTGGCGACGGCGAGTTGGATCGCGAAGCCGCCGACCGCGCCCGCCGCGCCGGTCACCAGCAGCGACTGCCCTTTCGCCAACTCCAGCAGTTCCAGCGCCTGTTCGGCGGTCAGGGCGTTCAGCGGCAGGGTCGAGGCGTGCACGGCGTCCACCGTGGCCGGCGCCGTCGCCACCGCGTCCGTTTCGACGACGACGTACTCGGCGTGCGTGCCCAGCGGCCGCACCATGCCGGGGTCGAGGGCCACCACCTCGTCGCCCACGCTCCAGGCCGTCGCCACACCCGTGGCGTCCACGGTCCCGGCGACGTCCCAGCCGAACCCGATCTGCTTGCCCGCACCCCCGAAGAACCCGCCGCGCACCCCCGCGTCCACCGGATTCAGCGCCGCCGCCGCGACCTTGATCCGCACCTGGCGCGCACCCGGCTCGGGCACCTCGGTCTCGACGATCTCCACGGTCTCGGGTCCGCCGAAGGTCTTCACCACTGCAGCACGCATGGCCGTCTCTCCTGGAATTGAGATGATTCGTAACGTTTCCTCTGTGCTGCAACAACCCTAGGAAGAGTTACTATCCAGGAGGAAGTAGTTACCTGAAGGTGCCTACCTCACCCGGAGGAGAGCCATGGCGACCATGACCGCGTCCCAGAAGCGCGAGCAGGCCCGCGTCGCGTACGACGCCTTTCTGCGCGCCTGTCCGACCAACCAGCTCCTCGACCGCCTGAGCGACAAGTGGGTCAGCCTGGTCGTCGCCGCGCTCTCCACCGGGCCCATGCGCTACAGCGACCTCAGCCGCAAGATCGCGGGAGTGAGCCCCAAGATGCTGACGCAGACGCTGCGTTCACTGGAGCGCGACGGCATCCTCACCCGCACGGTCACCCCGTCCGTACCGGTCCGCGTGGACTACGAGCTCACCGAACTCGGCGGCAGCCTCGCCCAGTTGATGACCGCGGTGAAGACCTGGGCGGAGACCCACTTCGACGAGGTGCACGCGGCCCGCGAACGCTACGACGCCGAAGCCGACGCCGCGCCGGCCAAGAACTAGACCTCGCCCGCCCGCAGCCGCGCGATCTGCTCCGCGCCGAACTCCACCGTGCGGCCCATGTGCCGGATCACCACGGCCAGTTCGGCGTCGTCCAGCTCGTCGAAGAGCGCGGACCAGCCGCCGCTCAGCCGCTCCCACATCCGCCCGAACTCCGCGATCCGCTCCGGCACGGTCGCCACCAGCACCCGCCGCCGGTCCCTCGCGTCCCGCTGCCGTACGACGTAGCCCGCCTTCTCCAGCCGGTCCACCAGCCGGGTCGCCGACCCGGTCGTCAGCCCCGTCATCGCGGCGATCCGGCCCGTCGTCACCGGCCCGCCCTCCAGCGTCAGCAGGTTCAGGCACTGCAGATCGGTGGGGTGCAGCCCGATGCGGTCGGCGACGGCCTGGTTGAACAGGGCGTACGAGGCCATGTAGCGGCGCGAGACCTCGGACAGCTCCTCGAGCAGCCGCTCCCGCGCGTTCCCGGCCATGCCTCGCTCCTCCTCGTCCGCACCGTGCGGAGATCGTACGGCGCACCCGTGGTGGTACGGCTCCCCGCCATCCCCGGAAGCAGTCGGTACTCGTCAGACGTAGTACTCGTCAGAAGTAGTACTCGTCGCCGGTGTCGAGGACGAGTACCCGCTGCCGGTCGTTCTGCCGGTTGCGGTCCACGGCGCCCCCGCTCCACACCGTGTCCGTCTCCAGCACCACCTCGGACGGCGTGCCCCGCAGCCGCACCCGCAGTTCGATCGGCCGCCCCATGTCGTCCGCGGCCAGCGCCCCCACCCGGCACAGCACCACCCGCGCCTCCGACCGGGCGCACCCCTCCGGCAGCGCCTGCCGGTCCACGAGCGGCGCCGACCAGCGCAGCCGCACCGTCGCGTCCGGCACGGCGGAGGGCCCGTGGTTGCGCGGCACGAGCCGCAGGTCCACGCGGCCGCCGGTCATCGAGACGACGCCGTGGTAGGCCAGATCGGCCTCGGGAGCGCCGCCGGCGGCAGCGGGCACCGCCCCCGCTGCCACCGCCGCGAACGCCGCCACCGACACCGGGAGAACCCTGTGCATGCCACCACTCCTCACTCCAGCGCGGACGTAGCGATGTATCCCCCGTGGAGCGCGCCGCAGGCGCCGTCCATCAGGTGACAGCACGCGTGGCAGTCTGCCGTCATGCTCATCGCCCGCTCCGCCGCCCTGTTCGTCGTCGCCGCGCTCTTCGAGATCGGCGGCGCCTGGCTGATCTGGCAGGGCGTGCGCGAACACCGCGGCTGGCTGTGGATGGCGGGGGGCGTCCTGGCCCTCGGCGCCTACGGCTTCGTCGCCACCTTCCAGCCCGACGCCCACTTCGGCCGCATCCTCGCCGCGTACGGCGGGATCTTCGTGGCCGGGTCGATCCTGTGGGGCGTGGTCGCGGACGGCTACCGCCCGGACCGCTGGGACATCGCAGGCGCGCTCGTCTGCCTGGCCGGCATGGCCGTGATCATGTGGGCGCCGCGGAGCGGCGGCTGAACCTCACTTACGCTGAACGAGGCCGACCGCACCCCGCAGACCAGGAGCACCGCATGGCAACCGCACCGTCCGCCGCCTCCCGCATCGCGATCGTCACCGGTGCGAGCAGCGGCATCGGCGCCGCCACGGCCCGGCAGCTCGCCGCGGCCGGCTACCGCGTCGTCCTCACCGCCCGCCGCAAGGACCGCATCGAGGCGGTCGCGGAGGAGATCAACGCGGCGGGCCACTCGGCCGCGGCGTACCAGCTCGACGTCACCGACCGCGCGGCGGTCGACGAGTTCGCGAGCGCGTTCAAGACGGTCGGCGTCCTGGTCAACAACGCGGGCGGCGCGCTCGGCGCCGACCCGGTGGCGACCGGCGACCCGGCCCACTGGCGCTCGATGTACGAGACGAACGTCATCGGCACCCTGAACCTCACCCAGGCGCTGCTGCCCAAGCTCGTGGCGAGCGGCGACGGCACGGTGGTCGTCGTCTCCTCCACCGCCGGGCACGGCACGTACGAGGGCGGCGGTGGCTACGTCGCCGCCAAGCACGGCGAGCACGTCCTCGCCGAGACCCTCCGCCTGGAGATCGTCGGCCGCCCGGTGCGCGTCATCGAGATCGCGCCCGGCATGGTCAAGACCGACGAGTTCGCCCTGACCCGCTTCGGCGGCGACGAGCAGAAGGCCTCGAAGGTCTACGAGGGCGTGGCCGACCCCCTGACGGCCGACGACGTGGCGGAGACGATCACCTGGACGGTCACCCGCCCCAGCCACGTCAACGTCGACCTCCTCGTCCTGCGCCCCCGCGCCCAGGCGTCCAACACCAAGGTCCACCGCGAGCCGTGACCGCCGACGACCCGGAACGCCGCCGCCTCGCCCTGGAGAAGAAGCGCGAACGGTACGTCTGGTACTACCTCGCGTACTTCCTCTTCGGCATCCACATCGTGGCCTTCGTCATGATCTACGCGGTGCTGCACGCCAAGTAGCACCGCGTCAGGTCAGCCCTTCACGCAAACAACCTGCTTCAGCTTGGCCACGACCTCGACCAGGTCCCGCTGCTGGTCGATGACCTGCTCGATGGGCTTGTACGCGCCCGGGATCTCGTCGACGACGCCGGAGTCCTTGCGGCACTCCACGCCCCGCGTCTGCTCCTCCAGGTCCTTCGTCGAGAACCGCCGCTTCGCCGCGTTGCGGCTCATGCGCCGACCCGCGCCGTGCGAGGCCGAGTTGAAGGCCTTCGCGTTGCCGAGGCCCTTCACGATGTACGAACCCGTGCCCATGGAGCCCGGGATGATGCCGTACTCGCCGGAGCCGGCCCGGATCGCGCCCTTGCGGGTCACGAGCAGGTCCATGCCCTCGTAGCGCTCCTCGGCCACGTAGTTGTGGTGCGCGCTGATCTCCGGCTCGAAGGTCGGCTTCGCCTTCTTGAACTCCTTGCGGATCACGTCCTTCAGGAGCGCCATCATCAGCGTGCGGTTGTACTTCGCGTACTCCTGCGCCCAGAACAGGTCGTTGCGGTACGCCGCCATCTGCGGGGTGTCCGCGACGAACACCGCGAGGTCACGGTCGATCAGCCCCTGGTTGTGCGGGAGCTTCTGGGCCACACCGATGTGGTGCTCGGCCAGTTCCTTGCCGATGTTGCGCGAACCGGAGTGCAGCATCAGCCAGACGGCACCCGTCGTGTCCGTGCAGACCTCCACGAAGTGATTCCCGGACCCGAGCGTCCCCATCTGCTTCGCGGCCCGCTCCGCGCGGAACTTCACCGCCTCCGCGACCCCGTCGAACCGTCCCCAGAAGTCGTCCCAGCCGGCCGTCGGGAGCGCGTGGAAGCGGCCCGGGTCGACCGGGTCGTCGTGCATGCCCCGTCCCACCGGAATCGCCTGCTCCACCTTCGACCGCAGGCGGGACAGATCGCCCGGCAGGTCGTTCGCCGTCAGTGACGTGCGGACCGCCGACATGCCGCAGCCGATGTCGACGCCCACCGCCGCGGGGCACACCGCGCCCTGCATGGCGATGACGGAGCCGACCGTCGCGCCCTTGCCGTAGTGGACGTCCGGCATGACGGCGAGGCCCCTGATCCAGGGGAGCGTCGCGACGTTGCGGAGCTGCTGGAGGGCCGACTCCTCGACCGACGCCGGGTCGGTCCACAGACGGATCGGAACCTTCGCGCCCGGCATTTCCACGTACGACATTTCGCCCTCATTCCCCCGGAAGAACAACAGAAGTAAGAAATCGCAAAACCGGCGCCAAGGTCGTTGAAACAGGTCGACGGACCGGCGTCCACGGCAGTGCGTGCGATACACATTGTCTCCAGGGGACACCCCCGCCCGGCAAGCGAATAACCAGCGGGGACACTGGAGCCACAGCCCCAGCCCCACCGTCGAGAGGAGCCAGCCCGTGCAGCGGAAGGCCTACGTATCCGGCGTCGCCGCCCTCCTCGCGGCGTTGCTGGCCGGCTGCACCGGCGGCTCGGGCGGCGGTGGTTCGACCGACGACTCCAACCCCGGCGACACCGGCACCGCGACCGCCGCGGCCCAGCCGGGCAAGTACCGCACGCTCCCGGAGCCGTGCAGCGCCCCCGGCCACAGCACCCTCGACACACTGCTGCCCGGCATCAAGGAGATCACCGACGAGCAGCAGCGCGAGAGGGCGTACGAGGGCGAGGCCACGCTCACGTACGACACCGACCGCAAGGTGGGCTGTCGCTGGAAGGTGCAGTCGTCGGACGCGACGGACCATCTCCTCGTCGACTTCGAGCGCGTCGTCTCCTACGACAACTCCGTGAGCGACGACGCCCAGGCGCAGGAGCTGTTCGCGCAGAAGCAGACGGCGGCCGACCTGCCCGCGCCGGAGGCCTCCGGCAGCGCGGCCGGCGGCTCCGGCGCGGACCCCTCCCCCGGCGCCACCGGTGCGGACGGCTCGTCCTCCTCCGGCTCGCCCTCCGACACGGCGTCCGGATCCGCCTCCCCGTCCGTCGCGCCGTCCGATCTCCAGCCCCGCGTCCTGACCGACCTCGGCGACGAGGCGTACCTGGACGACGCGCTCAGCGGCTCCGCGTCGACGGCTCAGCAGCGCACGGTGATTGTGGCGTTCCGCACGTCCAACGTCATTGTGACCATCCAGTACGAGGAGCAGCCGGCCGTCGCCGGCACGACTCCTGACAGCAAGGAAATGCAGGACAGGGCCCGGAAACTGGCGGCTCAGCTGGCCGACACCCTGGGTGGCTGACGCCCTGTCGGGCATACCGGAGGCCCGACCGCAATGCCTGTGAAGCAGAAGCACACAGTTTCCTCACCGCGTACCGTGGCCCCTCGGACCCGAACCGCCGACCGCAGGAACCACAGCGTCATGAGTGAAGGAACCATGCAGCGAGCAGCGAAGCGAGACCAGCGGAACCAGCGAGACCGTCAGCCGAGGCGCGCGGGGCGTGTCGCCGTCTGCGCCCTCGCACTGCCCGTGATGGTGTTCGCGGCCGCCTGCTCGTCGGACTCCGGCTCCGGTGACGGGGGGAGCAAGAACGCGGGCGGCGACTCGTCCGCGTCCGCGTCGGGCGCGAGCGCGTCGCCGACGGTGCAGGCGGCGGCGTACCGGAAGTTGCCGGGCTCGTGCGCGGTGCTGTCGAAGAAGACGCTGACCTCCCTGGTGCCGAAGGGTGCCAAGTCCGGCAAGGAGGGCACGTCGGACGACACCGCGACCAGGGCGAGCTGCTCCTGGAGCAGCCTGGACAACAACGGCGTGAAGGGCTCGCAGTTCCGCTGGCTCAACGTCTCGCTGCTGCGCTTCGATTCGGACAGCCAGCGCGGCGCGGGCAACCAGCTGGCGCACGCGTACTACGAGAAGCAGGTCAAGGACGCCCAGGGCGTCGAGGGCGCCAAGAAGATTACGTCGCAGCCGGTCGCCGGGACGGGCGACGAGGCGACGCTGGTGCGCTACGACCTGAAGAAGAAGGAAGGCGCCTTCAAGCAGCAGACGATCGTGACGCGCGTCGAGAACGTCGTCGTCACGCTCGACTACAACGGCGCGGGTCTGGCCGGTGAGAAGACCCCGGACGCCGGCGCCCTGACGAAGGCCGCGGAGCAGGCGGCCAAGGAGGCCGTCGCCTCGGTCGCGTCGGCGAACGGTGCCGGCGGCTCGGGTTCCGGTTCGGGGGCAGGCTCGGGTGGGGGCTCGTCGAAGCCGTCGCCGTCCGCGTCGGCCTCGAAGAAGGCGTCCGCGTCCCCGTCGAAGGCCGCGAAGTCCGCTTCGCCCTCCCCGTCCTCTTCAGCGTCGAAGAAGAGCTGACCGTCACATCTGGACGCCAACACGCAGCTCAGCACCGCTTTTTGACGGAGCCCGGCCCCCGGTGGGGACCGGGCTTCGGCCGTCCCGGCACCGCGTTCGCCGGACACTTGTGCCACTCTGTTGCGCGCAACAGCACGCAAGGGGAGGGGAGTACGAGTGGCCGCGCCACTGCAGCTGACTCGGATGCACCGGATTCTCATCGGCGTGGTCGTGACCGGCGCCGTGATCATCGCCGGCATCGGCTTCGCCGGTTCGTACGCGGCGGTCCGCGAGTTGGCCCTCAAGAAGGGCTTCGGGAACTTCTCCTACGTCTTCCCGATCGGCATCGACGCGGGCATCTGCGTCCTGCTGGCCCTGGATCTCCTGCTCACCTGGATCCGGATCCCGTTCCCGCTGCTGCGCCAGACGGCATGGCTGCTGACGGCGGCGACGATCGCCTTCAACGGTGCCGCCGCCTGGCCCGACCCGCTGGGCGTGGGCATGCACGCGGTGATCCCGATCCTGTTCGTGGTCTCCGTGGAGGCGGCCCGGCACGCGATCGGCCGGATCGCCGACATCACGGCGGACAAGCACATGGAGGGCGTGCGCCTCACCCGCTGGATACTCTCGCCCCTCCCGACGTTCCTGCTGTGGCGGCGTATGAAGCTGTGGGAGCTGCGCTCCTACGAGCAGGTGATCAAGCTGGAGCAGGAGCGGCTGGTCTACCAGGCCCGGCTGCGCTCCCGCTTCGGCCGCGCCTGGCGCCGCAAGGCCCCGGTGGAGTCCCTGATGCCGCTGCGCCTGGCCCGCTACGGCGTCCCGCTCGCGGAGACGGCCCCTTCGGGCCTGGCGGCGGCCGGGATCGAGCCCGCGGTGCTGCCGCCTGCGCCCCGCGTCACGGCCCCCGCGGTGGAGAACCGCGCCGCCGTGGCGCCGCCGGCCGCGCAGCGTCCGGAGCAGGCCGGCCCGCCGGAGGAGAGCCCCTGGCTGCACGCGCGGCACCCGCAGCAGATCCAGTACCACGGCGACTACGACCCGATGTACGAGCCGGAGCAGTTCCCCGAGCAGTACTACGAGCCCGAGCAGTACCCGGACCAGTTCCAGGAGCAGTTCCCGGAGCAGTTCCCGGAGCGCTTCGAGGCGGAGGAGGAGCCGCTGTACGAGGAGCTGCCCGGGGAGGAGACGGGGAGCTTTCCGATCCCGGTGAGCCCGGGCCGCACCCGTGAACTGGGCGAGGGCGGTGGCACCCCGGAGCCGGACGAGGAGTCGTACTACCAGGTCTTCAAGCAGTCGATCAACGGCAGCTACCCGACTCCGCGGGAGTTCAGCGACAACGCCGAGGCCACCTTCGGCGCCGCCGTCCCGGACGCCGAGGCCAAGCGCATGGTGATGCGCTTCCAGAACCGCCACACGGCGGAACTGGAAGACGATCACATCGCGTAGCCCCCGGTCCTACTCGCCGAGCAGGCGCCGCACCCGCTCCTGTCCCACCGCCAGCAGCAGGGTGGGCAGGCGCGGCCCCGTGTCCCGCCCGACCAGCAGGTGGTACAGCAGGGCGAAGAACGTCCGCTGGGCGGTCTTGATCTCCGGCGGGAGTTCCTTGGGCGTGGCGTCCGCGGCGAATCCGGCCTGGACCTTGGGCACGCCGTAGACGAGGTGGGTCAGCCCGTCGAGGGACCAGTGCTCGGCGAGCCCGTCGAGCAGCAGCCGCAGGGACTGCTGGGACGGCTCGTCGAGGGACTTCAGCAGCTCGGCGTCGGGTTCGTCGCGCACGATGGTCCGCTGGTCGGCGGGCACCTGCGTGTTGATCCAGGCCTCGGCCTTGTCGTAGCGCGGCCGGACCTCGTCGAGCGTGCCGAGCGGGTTGGCGGGGTCCAGCTCGCTGAGGATGCGCAGCGCCTGGTCCTCGTGCCCGGCGGTGATGTCCGCGACCGAGGCCAGCGTCCGGTACGGCATCGGGCGCGGGGTCTTCGGCAGCTCGCCGGCGGCCGTGCCGACCGCCCGCGCGTGCGCGGCCACGTCGGCGGGGAGCGCGGAGCCGTCGGCGACCTTGGCGTCGAGCTTGTCCCACTCGTCGTAGAGGCGCTGGATCTCCTGGTCGAAGGCGATCTTGAAGGACTGGTTGGGCCGGCGGCGGGCGTAGAGCCAGCGCAGGAGCTGGGGCTCCATGATCTTCAGCGCGTCGGCGGGCGTGGGCACGCCGCCGCGCGAGGACGACATCTTCGCCATGCCGGAGATGCCGACGAAGGCGTACATCGGGCCGATCGGCTGCTTGCCGCCGAAGATGCCGACGATCTGGCCGCCCACCTGGAAGGAGGATCCCGGGGAGGAGTGGTCGACGCCGCTGGGCTCGAAGACGACGCCCTCGTAGGCCCACCGCATCGGCCAGTCGACCTTCCAGACCAGCTTGCCGCGGTTGAACTCGTTGAGCCGGACGGTCTCGGAGAAGCCGCAGGCCGTGCAGGCGTAGGTCAGCTCGGTCGTCGCGTCGTCGTAGGAGGTGACGGTGGTCAGGTCCTTCTCGCAGTTGCCGCAGTAGGGCTTGTACGGGAAGTACCCGGCCGAGCCGGAGCCGTCGTCCTCGGCAGCGGCGCCGGAGCCCTCCGCGGCCTCCAGCTCCGCCTCGTCGACGGGCTTCTGCTGCTTCTTGGCGGGGGCCTTCTTCGTGCGGTACTGGGCGAGCACGGCGTCGATGTCCTGCCGGTGCTTCATGGCGTGCAGGACCTGCTCGCGGTAGACGCCCGAGGTGTACTGCTCGGTCTGGCTGATCCCGTCGAACTCCACGCCGAGCTCGGCCAGCGAGGCGACCATCGCGGCCTTGAAGTGCTCGGCCCAGTTCGGGTACGCCGAGCCCTTCGGAGCGGGGACGGAGGTCAGCGGCTTGCCGATGTGCTCGGCCCACGTCTCGTCGACCCCGGCGACACCGGCCGGCACCTTGCGGTAGCGGTCGTAGTCGTCCCAGGAGATGAGGTGGCGCACCTGCCGCCCGCGGCGCCGGATCTCGTCGGCGACGAGGTGCGGGGTCATGACCTCGCGCAGGTTCCCGAGGTGGATCGGTCCCGAGGGGGACAGTCCGGACGCGACGACGACCGGTTTGCCCGGGGCCCGGCGCTCCGACTCCTCGATGACCTCATCCGCGAAACGGGAGACCCAGTCGGTGGTCTCGGTGCTCTGAGCCACGATCGGCACGTCCTTCTTTCTGAACGGGGTGACGCTCCATTCTCACAGACGGGCATGCGACGGAGAAAACCGCTTTACCCCCCGTGGGATACTTGCTGGGTCTATCCATCCCCACGAGGAGAACGGCACCCCTTCCTATGGCCTCGGTCACGTCCCTCAGCGACTCCGTCCAGCAGCAGCTCGCGTCCGCCCTCTCGGCTACCCTGCCGGAGGCCGCCGGTGCGGACCCGCTGCTGCGACGCAGCGACCGGGCCGACTTCCAGGCGAACGGCATCCTCGCCCTCGCCAAGAAGGCCAAGGCCAACCCGCGGGAGCTGGCGACGCAGGTCGTCGGCAACCTCGTCACGGGTGACGTGATCGAGGACGTCGAGGTCTCCGGCCCCGGCTTCCTGAACGTCACGCTCTCGGACAAGGCGATCACCGAGAACCTCGCGGCGCGTTACGCCGACGACACCGGCCGCCTCGGCGTCCCCCTGCGGGAGAACGCGGGCGTCACGGTCGTCGACTACGCCCAGCCGAACGTGGCGAAGGAGATGCACGTCGGCCATCTGCGCTCGGCGGTCATCGGCGACGCCCTGCGCGGCATGCTCGACTTCACCGGCGAGAAGACGATCGGCCGGCACCACATCGGCGACTGGGGCACCCAGTTCGGCATGCTCATCCAGTACCTGTTCGAGAACCCCGGCGAGCTGGCCCCGGCGGCCGACGTCGACGGCGAGCAGGCGATGAGCAATCTGAACCGGGTCTACAAGGCCTCGCGTGCTGTCTTCGACGCGGACGAGGAGTTCAAGGAGCGGGCCCGCAAGCGGGTCGTCGCCCTGCAGTCCGGCGACAAGGAGACGCTCGAGCTGTGGCAGCAGTTCGTGGACGAGTCGAAGGTCTACTTCTACTCGGTCTTCGAGAAGCTCGACATGGAGATCCGCGACGAGGAGATCGTCGGCGAGTCCGCGTACAACGACATGATGGCGGAGACGGCGCGGCTGCTGGAGGAGTCGGGCGTCGCCGTCCGCTCCGAGGGCGCGCTGGTCGTCTTCTTCGACGAGATCCGCGGCAAGGACGACCAGCCGGTGCCGCTGATCGTGCAGAAGGCGGACGGCGGCTTCGGCTACGCGGCGTCCGACCTGTCCGCGATCCGCAACCGTGTCTTCGAACTGCACGCGACGACGCTGCTGTACGTCGTGGACGTGCGTCAGTCCCTGCACTTCAAGATGGTCTTCGAGACGGCCCGGCGGGCCGGCTGGCTCAACGAGGGCGTCACCGCGCACAACATGGGCTACGGCACGGTGCTGGGCGCGGACGGCAAGCCGTTCAAGACGCGTGAGGGCGAGACGGTCCGGCTGGAGGACCTGCTGGACGAGGCGGTCGAGCGGGCCACGGCGGTCGTGCGGGAGAAGGCCGAGAAGGTGGGCCTGACCGAGGAGGAGATCGTCGAGAACGGCCGGTACGTCGGCATCGGCGCCGTGAAGTACGCGGACCTGTCGACCTCGCCGAACCGTGACTACAAGTTCGACCTGGACCAGATGGTGTCGCTGAACGGCGACACGAGCGTGTACCTGCAGTACGCCTACGCCCGTATCCGATCCATCTTCGGCAAGGCCGGCGACCGCACCCCGCTGGCCCACCCGGAGCTCGAACTCGCCCCGGCGGAGCGGGCGCTGGCCCTGCACCTGGACGCGTTCGGGGAGACGGTCTTCGAGTCGGCGGCGGAGTACGCCCCGCACAAGGTGGCCTCGTACCTGTACCAACTGGCGTCGCTGTTCACGACGTTCTACGACCAGTGCCCGGTGGTGAAGCCCGCCCCCGCCCAGGACGTCGCGGAGAACCGCCTCTTCCTGTGCGACGTGGCGGCGCGGACGCTGCACCGGGGCATGGCCCTGCTGGGCATCCGGACGCCCGAGCGCCTCTGAGCGCCCGGACGCAGTGCCACGGCCCGGGTATTGAGGTCGTGGCCGCCGTCGATGTTGCCGGTGCAAGGGGCCGGCGAGGAGTGCTTCAGCTCCGTCGCGCGATGACGGCGAGCGTCGCGTACGGCATGGTGATGCTGCCGCCGCGCGCGTCGATGGCGGCCCCGGCGGCGTCCAGGATCTCGCCCAGCCCGTCGGCCGGGAGGCGGGTGAAGGCGCCCTGGGTGGGCATGACGTCCAGCCAGGCGTCGCGGGTGTAGGTGAACTCCCAGTCGTGGCGCCACTGTTCGGGTTCGGCGAAGCCGCCGGCCGCCCGGATCACGTCGGCCGCCTTGACCAGGAAGGTCTGGTAGCCGTCCACCATCGACCTGGTCAGGGCCGCGCGGAAGTCGAACGGCGAGTCGGGCATGACGCGTTCGCAGGCGTCCGCGACGGCCTCGGCGAGGTCGGCCGGGACGTCGGCCACGTTCCAGAAGGGGGCCAGCAGGCCGCCGGGCCGCAGGACCCGCACCGCCTTGGCCACGCCCGCGACGGGGTCGACCCAGTGCCAGGCCGTCCCGGCGACGACCGCGTCGAACCGCCGCTCCCCCGGCTCCCATCGCTCGAACGTCGCCACGTCCACGTCGAGGTCCGGGTCCGAGCGCCGGGCCGAGTCGGCCATACGGGCGTCGGGTTCGACCCCGAGCACCCTGCACCCGGCGGCCCGGAACTGCCGGGCGGCGATGCCGGTGCCGCAGCCGACGTCGAGGACGTCCGGACCGGGCAGGGCGTCGGCGATCCGCCGCACGAGGGCCTCGGGGTAGCGGGGCCGGGCACGGTCGTAGCGCTCGGCGTCACCGCCGAAGGACTCGGCGATGTCCCGGTACTCATGAGGCCGGTCCGGAGCGGACCGGTCCGGAGCGGACCGGTCCGGAGTGGACCGGTCCGGGGTGGACCGGTCCGGGGTGGACCGGTCCGGGGTGGACGAAGGAGTGGGCATGCGCCCACTATGAGTGGGCGGTCGCCCACCGGTCAATGGGCGCGCGCCCACTCGCCGACAGGAGAGAATGACCCGCATGCCGACCGGTACGGCCCTCCGCGACCCCCGCCAGCAGCTCTTCGAAGCCGCCGAGCGCATCCTGCTGCGCGCCGGCCCCAACGCGCTGACCAGCAGGGCGGTGACGGCGGAGGCGGGCGTCGCGAAGGGGGTGCTGCACCGGTACTTCCCGGACTTCGACGCGTTCCTGGCGGAGCTGGTGCGCGGCCGCATCCGCGCACTCGACGCCCTGGGCGCGGCCCTGAACGAATCCGCCGGCACCGGCACGGTCGCGGGCAACCTCACCGGCGCCCTGGTCGTCCTCTTCGACCCGGTCGCCACCTCGGTCGTCGGCCTCGTGATCGCCCGCGACGAGCTGCGCGCCCGCCTGCGCGCGGCCGGCTCGACGGGCATCCCCCTGATGACGGAGGCGGCGGCGGTCCTCGCGGCCTACCTCGGTGCGGAGCGCGACCTCGGCCGCATCGCCCCCGACGCGGACGTGGACGTCCTCGCCCCGACCCTGCTCGGCGCGGCACACCTGCTGTTCGCGGACCGGGAGGCGGGGCCGCCGGACACGGAGACGGTGCGCAGGACGGTGGCGGCGGTGACGGCGGGCGCTGCGTCGGCGTGACGCCGGCACGGCGAGCACGTCGCCCGCGGGCGACGTACGAGGTGCCCGTCGCCGCCGCGCCCAAGTGTGCGATGCTGCGCACGCGTTACCTCACCACCGAGGACTCCAGAAGCCCGCTGGAGCGTCTGCCAGGAGAGCCATGAGCACCACACTTCGGACGAGCCCCGGCGCCCGGCCCGCCTTCCTCGACGGCGGGCGGTGACATGGCCACGCTTCCCAACCCGCTGCCGCGCCTCGCGGAGCTCGGGCTGCACCTCCCGCCCGGCGCACTGGTGGACGGCCTGCTGTGGCTGGCGGACGGCCAGGCCGCCCCCGGCGAATGGACCGCGCTGCGGCGGAAGGCGCCCCGGGTCGGACTGCTCCCCGTCGTCGTCGAGGCAGGTTCACGTCCCGGTGGCCCGGGACTCTGGGAGCTGGAGCCCGCGAGGATGTCGTATCCCGGGGACCACGACGCGGAGGAGGTCCTGGAGGAGTTCTGGGACGCGCACACCGACGAGGAGTGGCCCGGCCTGGCGGAGGCGCCGCAGGGCGCCGGCGCGGAGCCCGAGGCCGTCGCCGCCGACGTCGTGGAGTCCCTTCTCGACGGCGCCGCCGCCGGCGGTCCGCTCAAGGACCCGCGTCTCGCCCTCGTCCCGGCCCGCCGCAGCGCCGACATCCCCGCCGCGATCGGCTGGATGGGCCCGGCGAACCACGAGAACGACACCGCGCGCCTGTCCGCGGTCCTGCGCTCCTGGGAGGACCGCTTCGGCATACGCGTGGTGGCGTTCGGCTTCGACACCCTCCTGGTGTCGGTCGCCGCGCCGCCCACCACCCTGGCCGAGGCGCAGGCCCTGGCCGCCGAGCACTACGCGTTCTGCCCGGACACCGTCGGCCAGGGCGCCGACCCGACGCTCGCCGCGTACGCCGAACGCCGGCTCCTCGGCCGGACCGCCTGGCACTTCTGGTGGGACTGAGCGGACGGCCCCCTCAGCTCAGCAGGGCGATCCCGTCCGGCGCGACGATCCCGAACTCCTCGATCAGGACCCGCCGTACCTCGGTCTCTTGCGTCAACTCCCGCTCGTGTACGGCCCCGTCGGCCGCCGTCTCGGTCAACAGGCCGCCGTGCAGCGCGAGATGCCGCTCGGCGCCGACGCGCTGGACGTACAGCCGCTGGGTGAAGGGCGAGCGCGGGTTCGTGGCGATGTGCCAGTTGATGACGTCGTAGTCGGGCTTCTCGAAGGGTTCGAGGGTGAAGGCGTACTGGTCGGCCCAGTCGCCCTTGCCCCGGTCGTAGGCCTGGAGCAGCCACAGGTCCAGCGGTCCGCGGTGCGGGACGTGGACGAGGCGGTGGCGCCGCCCCGCGTCCTGGAACTCGGCGCCGGTCCGCAGCGGCACCGGCTCAAGGAGCGCGCCGATCGCCCCGAACCCGACGTCGGCGAGATACGGCTGCGGGTCGCCCGGCGCCTCGGCCAGCAGGGCCATGTGGGTGCGCGGGCGGCTCTCGATGCGGTCGGCGCCGACGGCGACCCGCGCGGTCAGCCGGGTCACACCGAAGCCCAGGGCCTCCAGGGCCTCGGCGAACAGGGTGTTGTGCTCGTAGCAGTAGCCTCCGCGCCGGCTGTGCACGAGCTTGGCCATGAGGTCGGCGGGGTCGAGGGAGGGGGCGGTGCGGCGCAGGGCGTCCAGGTTCTCGAACGGGATGCCCCGCATGTGCGCCAGATGGACGCCCCGCAGCGTGGCCGCGCCGGGCCGCCGCTCCCCCTCCCAGCCGATCCGCCGGAGGTACGCGTCAAGGTCGAACTCCACTGTGTCGGACATGCCGCCACCGTAGGACGCGCGACGCCCCGTTCAGAGAATGCCGAGCACCCCGTGCAGCAGCGCGGCAACGGCGGCGAGAAGACCAGGGACGAGCGTGGCGAGCATGGAAGACCTCCGTGAGCGGAATGCGTGTTTTCTACCGCTCTCGATAACGCTCCATGATCGCCCGCGTTACGGTTCTGATCGCGGCCTTTCCCGATCGCTCCGCTCAGGCCTTGTTGCCGACTCCCGCATAGACGTTGATGTCGGCGTCCGTGACGTCGTTGATGTCGGCGTACCGCACCTTCTCGATGTCGTCGAGCCCCGCCAGGTACGACGCCTCGGGCTGGTCCGGGACGGGCGCGGCGTTGTCCGCGCGCCAGCGGTGGACGGGGACGACACCCGGATCCACCATCTCCAGGGAGCTCTCGGAGAAGAAGCGCTCGACCTCCGCCCGGGTGCGCAGCACGAAGGTGAACCCCCGCTCGGTGTACGTCCGCTGGACCGCGCGGATGTTCTCGGGGTTGAGGTCCTCGGTGAGGTGGCTGAGCACCAGCCGGCTGCCGGCCGGCAGCGCGTCGACGAGCTCGCGCACGATCGGGTACGCCTCCTCGTCCTCCACGAAGTGCAGGATCGCCACCAGGCAGAGCGCGATCGGCTGGTCGAAGTCGAGTGTCTTCGCGGCCTGTTCGAGGATCTGCGCCGGGCTCTTGAAGTCGGCGTCGATGTAGTCGGTGCGCCCCTCGGGGCCGCTGGTGAGCAGCGCCCGCGCGTGGGCCAGCACGACGGGGTCGTTGTCGACGTACACGACGCGTGCGTCGGGGATGGTCCGCTGGGCGATCTGGTGGACGTTCTCCGCGGTGGGCAGGCCGGTGCCGACATCGAGGAACTGCCGTATGCCGTCCTCCTGGACGAGCGTGTTCACCGCCCGGCGCAGGAAGTCGCGGTTGTGCCGTACGTCGAGGTAGCCGCGCGGGTTGGCGGCGAGTGCGGCGGCGGCCGCCGCCCGGTCGACCGGGTAGTTGTCCTTGCCGCCGAGGAAGACGTCGTAGACGCGGGCCGGGTGTGCCTTGGTGGTGTCGATCCTCCTTCTCAGCTCGGCGGGATCCTGGCTGAGGGCGTCACCGGACATGGGCGTCTCCCTGGAGAGTCGGCGGGTCATTCAACAGGCAACGAGCAGTCGCCAACAACCTAACTCCCGGCGGAACTTGATGGTGCCCGTCCCGTGATCCCGCCGCGCGGCGTCCCGGACCGGTGTCCCGGGACACGCCGTCCCCGCAGGTCAGCGGCGATCTCGGGACCTCGGCGTCCCGAATCCTCCGGGGAGGCTGGCGGGCCGGGCGGATCACCGAGCAGGCTGGTGTCCCGACCCCGAGTTCACCATCGAGAGGGCCGAGCCATGTCCGCACCCCCCACCCGCACCAGGGCCCGCGTGCTCCTCGCCGCGACGGCCGCACTCGCCGCGCTCGCGCTGACGGCGTGCCGGGACGGCGAGGGTCTGCGCGACGAGGGACCGTCGTCCCTCACCACTCCGGCCGCGCGGTCGGCCCCCGCCGCGGCCCCTTCGCCCTCGACTCCCTGAGCGGATCCGCCGCGCGCTCAGCGCAGCTTCTGGGCGGCCTCGACGGCCCAGTACGTGAGGATGTTCTGCGCGCCGGCCCGCCTGATACCGGTCAGCGTCTCCATGATCGCCCGGTCCCGGTCGATCCAGCCCTTCTCGGCGGCGGCCTCGACCATCGAGTACTCGCCGGAGATCTGGTAGGCCGCGACCGGCACGTCCACGGAGTCGGCGACCCGCGCCAGGATGTCGAGGTAGGGCCCGGCCGGCTTGACCATCACCATGTCGGCGCCCTCCTCCAGGTCGAGCGCCAGCTCCCGCAGCGACTCGCGCGCGTTCGCGGGGTCCTGCTGGTACGTCTTGCGGTCGCCCTGCAGCGACGAGGCGACGGCCTCGCGGAAGGGACCGTAGAAGGCGGAGGCGTACTTCGCGGTGTAGGCGAGGATCGCGACGTCGTCCTTCCCGATCTGGTCGAGCGCGTCCCGCACGACGCCGATCTGCCCGTCCATCATCCCGCTGGGGCCCACGACATGGGCGCCCGCGTCGGCCTGCACCTGGGCCATTTCGGCGTACCGCTCCAGGGTGGCGTCGTTGTCGACCCGCCCCTCGGCGTCGAGCACACCGCAGTGCCCGTGGTCGGTGGTCTCGTCGAGACACAGGTCGGACATGACCAGCAGGTCGTCGCCGACCTCGGCACGCACATCGCGGATGGCGACCTGGAGGATGCCGTCCGGGTCGGTGCCGGGCGTCCCGACGGCGTCCTTCTTCCCGTCCTCGGGCACCCCGAACAGCATGATCCCGGAGATCCCCGCCGCCACCGCCTCGGCGGCCGCCTTCTTCAGGCTGTCGCGGGTGTGCTGCACGACCCCGGGCATCGCCGAGATCGGCACGGGCTCGCTGACGCCCTCACGGATGAAGGCCGGCAGGATGAAATCGGCGGGGTGCAGTCGCGTCTCGGCGACCATCCGCCGCATGACGGGCGAGGTCCGCAGCCGCCGGGGACGCGTACCGGGAAAGGATCCGTACTTCGTCATACCGTCTACGCTACGCCCGCCCCAGGGGCACCTTTGCCGACGCCTCGTCGGCGCCCGGCCCGTCGGCGGACGCCGCCCGAGCACGGCGACGGGACGCGCCCTCGGGGCACGTCCCGTCACCTCACCGCTCGTTCGCTCAGGTCGTGGAGCGACGCCTCCGGGCGCCCGGACGGCGCTCGCTCGGGCGGGTCACCGGGTCGCCGGACTCCAGGGCGGCGGCGCGCCGCTTGAGGCCGAAGTCGGCCAGCGCCTCGGCCAGCTTGTGCACCGACGGCTCGGGGGCCATCACGTCGACCCGCAGCCCGTGCTCCTCGGCGGTCTTCGCCGTCGCCGGGCCGATGCACGCGATCACCGTCACGTTGTGCGGCTTGCCCGCGATACCCACCAGGTTCCGCACGGTGGACGACGAGGTGAACAGCACGGCGTCGAACCCGCCGCCCTTGATCGCCTCGCGCGTCTCCGCCGGCGGCGGCGAGGCCCGCACGGTCCGGTAGGCCGTGACGTCGTCGACCTCCCAGCCCAGCTCGATGAGCCCGGCCACCAGCGTCTCGGTGGCGATGTCGGCACGCGGCAGGAAGACCCGGTCGATCGGGTCGAAGACGGGGTCGTACGGCGGCCAGTCCTCCAGCAGGCCCGCGGCCGACTGCTCCCCGCTCGGCACCAGGTCGGGCTTCACGCCGAACGCGACGAGCGCCTTGGCGGTCTGCTCCCCGACCGCAGCAACCTTTATGCCGGCGAAGGCACGGGCGTCGAGCCCGTACTCCTCGAACTTCTCGCGCACCGCCTTGACGGCGTTGACCGAGGTGAAGGCGATCCACTCGTACCGCCCGGTGACGAGCCCCTTCACGGCCCGCTCCATCTGCTGGGGCGTGCGCGGCGGCTCGACGGCGATGGTCGGCACCTCGTGCGGCACGGCCCCGTACGACCGCAGCTGGTCGGAGAGCGACGCCGCCTGCTCCTTCGTCCGCGGCACGAGCACCTTCCAGCCGAACAGCGGCTTGGACTCGAACCAGGACAACTGGTCGCGCTGGGCGGCGGCGGAACGCTCACCGACCACGGCTATCACCGGCCGGCCGCCCTCCGGGGAGGGCAGCACCTTGGCCTGCTTCAGGGTCTGCGCGATCGTCCCGAGAGTGGCCGTCCAGGTCCGCTGGCGCGTGGTCGTACCGGCCACAGTCACCGTCATCGGCGTATCGGGCTTGCGGCCCGCCGACACCAGTTCTCCGGCGGCCGCGCCGACCGAGTCGAGCGTCGTCGACACGACCACGGTCCCGTCGGAGGCGCCCACCTCCGTCCAGCACCGGTCCGAGGCGGTACGGGCGTCCACGAACCGCACGTCCGCACCCTCGGCGTCGCGCAGCGGGACACCGGCGTACGCGGGTACGCCGACCGCGGCCGCGACACCGGGGACGACCTCGAAGGGCACGCCCGCGGCGGCGCAGGCGAGCATCTCCTCGGCGGCGTAAGTGTCCAGGCCAGGGTCCCCGGACACCGCTCGGACGACCCGCTTGCCGCCCCGCGCGGCCTCCATGACAAGATGTGCCGCATCCCGTACCGCGGGGACCCCAGCGGTTGTTGACGAGCCGTCAACAACCGCCAGCTGAGGTGTGCCCGTGCCCGGGTGGGAGTCCGAGGAAGGACCCCCGTCCGTGTGCACCTCGGCGGCGCCTTGCCTGGCGTGCTTGCGCACCACGTCGAGCACGTCGTGCTCGGCGACGAGAACGTCCGCGTTCGCCAGCGCCTCCACGGCGCGCAGAGTCAGCAGTCCCGGATCCCCGGGTCCGGCACCCAGGAAGGTGACGTGCCCGTGTTCGAGGCCGGTGGGAAGGGTGGTGGGGCTCAATGTGCTCGCTCCCCCATCAGACCGGCCGCGCCCTGGGCAAGCATCTCGGCCGCGAGTTCACGGCCGAGCGCCATTGCTTGGTCGTACGTCTCGGGCACGGGACCGGTGGTGGACAGCTGCACCGTGCGCGAGCCGTCGGTCGTGCCGACTATCCCGCGCAGGCGCATTTCCTTGACAATCTGCCCGTCGCCCACGATGTCGGCCAGCGCGCCCACGGGGGCGCTGCAACCGGCCTCCAGGGCGGCGAGCAGTGACCTCTCGGCGGTCACGGCGACCCGGGTGAGCGGGTCGTCGAGCTCTCCGAGCGCGGCGATCAGGTCCGCGTGGTCCGCGGCACACTCGATCGCCAGTGCCCCCTGGCCGGGGGCGGGCAGAACCGTGTCGACCGACAGGAAGTCGGTCACCTCGTCGCTCCGGCCGATCCGGTTGAGGCCGGCGGCGGCCAGGACGACCGCGTCCAGCCCGCCTTCCCGCACGTACCGGATCCGGGTGTCGACGTTGCCCCGTATCGGGACCGTCTCCATGTCCAGCCCATGGCTGCGCGCGTACGCGTTCAGCTGCGCCATGCGGCGCGGCGAGCCCGTGCCGATGCGCGCACCGCGCGGCAGGTCGGTGAACTTCAGCGCGTCCCGGGCGACGATCACGTCGCGCGGGTCCTCACGCAGCGGGACGGCGGCCAGCGCCAGGTCCTCGGGCTGCGCGGTGGGCAGGTCCTTGAGCGAATGAACCGCGAAGTCGACCTCGCCCCGCAGCAGCGCGTCACGCAGCGCCGTGACGAACACGCCCGTGCCGCCGATCTGTGCGAGCTGCTCGCGGGAGGTGTCGCCGTAGGTGGTGATCTCGACGAGCTCGACGGGCCGTCCTGTCACCCGGCCCACGGCGTCCGCCACCTGCCGGGACTGGGACATGGCGAGTTTGCTCCGCCTCGTTCCCAGTCTCAATGCCTTGCTGTTCATGCCGGCCCTCGGTTCTTGCTGTTCTCTGAGTCGTCGTCGGCGCGGGAGACCGCGGCCACCGCCTCCTGGTCGAGGCCGAAAAGGGTCCGCAGGGCATCCGCGTACCCTGCTCCGCCCGGTTCGGCCGCGAGCTGCTTGACCCGCACCGTCGGCGCGTGGAGCAGCTTGTCCACGACGCGCTTGACGGTCTGCGTGATCTCGCTGCGGTGCTTGTCGTCGAGCCCGGGCAGCCGCCCCTCCAGGCGCGCGATCTCGCCCGCGACCACATCGGCGGCCATCGTCCGCAGCGCGACGACGGTGGGCGTGATGTGCGCGGCCCTGAGCGCGGCCCCGAAGGCGGCGACCTCGTCGGAGACGATCCGGCGGACCTGGTCGACGTCGGCGGCCATCGGCGCGTCCGCCGAGGCCTCGGCCAGCGACTCGATGTCGACGAGCCGGACGCCGGCCAGCCGGTGCACGGCCGCGTCGATGTCGCGCGGCATCGCGAGGTCGAGCAGGAAGAGCACGGGCGCGGGCCGCGGGGCCTCGGCGGTCGGCTCGGGCCTGCGGCGCTCGGGGATGCGGCCGACGGTCGCGGCGGTGGCGGCGAGCGCGGTGATCAGCTCGGCGTCGGCCTCGGGCGTGCGGCGCGCGGCCTCGCGGCGGTCGACGGTGCCGTTGTCCACCCAGGCCGCGTGCTGCTCGAGCGTCGCCGCGTCCATCCCGGCGACGGCGGCCTCCCCCATCACGGAGAAGCCGGACTGCGCGGCGGACAGGTCGAGCGGGCAGTTCTCGTCGGCGCCGACGGAGGTGGGCGGCAGCGGACGTACGCCGCCGTCCGCGGCCGGGACCGTGCTCTGCGGGACGGCTGCGGGAGTGCCCGTACGGCCCTCGACCGCCGCCGCGACCGCGTCGGCCGGCAGGACGAGGCTCGTCGCGCCGGTGCAGGAGACGACCACGTCGGCACGTGTCAGCTCGACCGGCACCGATTCCATCGGTACCGCGCGGGCGGTCACGTCCGTTCCGTCGGCCTCGGCCAGTATCTGCGCCAGGCGCTCGGCGCGCTCCGCGGTGCGGTTGGCGACGACGATCTCGGCGACGCCGGCCCGCGCGAGGGTGGCGGCGGCCAGCGAGGACATCGAGCCGGCGCCGACGACCACCGCCTTCTTGCCGCGGGCCCAGTCCTCGACCTCGCCCCCGGCGGCCAGCTGCTCCAGGCCGAAGGTGACCAGGGACTGCCCGGCGCGGTCGATGCCGGTCTCGGAGTGGGCGCGCTTGCCGACCCGCAGCGCCTGCTGGAACAGGTCGTTCAGCAGCCGGCCCGCGGTGTGCAGGTCCTGCGCCTTGGCCAGCGAGTCCTTGATCTGCCCGAGGATCTGCCCCTCGCCCACGACCATGGAGTCGAGGCCGCAGGCCACCGAGAACAGGTGGTGGACGGCGCGGTCCTCGTAGTGGACGTAGAGGTAGGGCGTGAGCTCCTCGAGGCCGACCCCGCTGTGCTGGGCGAGCAGCGTGGACAGCTCGGCGACACCGGCGTGGAACTTGTCCACGTCGGCGTAGAGCTCGATGCGGTTGCAGGTCGCGAGGACCGCGGCCTCGGCGGCGGGCTCCGCGGCGACCGTGTCCTGCAGCAGCTTGATCTGGGCGTCCGGATTCAGCGCGGCGCGCTCCAGGACACTGACCGGGGCGCTGCGGTGACTCAGACCGACGACGAGGAGACTCATGCCGGCATCACGGCGGGTACGTCCCCGTCCGGGCCCTTGTCCGCCGGGTTCTTGCGCGCGGCGGCGACCGGTGCGGCGCCGTCGGTCCCGGCGGCCTCCTCCCCGGCCTTGCGCTGCTCGTGGAAGGCGAGGATCTGCAGCTCGATGGAGAGGTCGACCTTGCGCACGTCCACCCCGTCCGGGACGGTCAGCACGGTCGGCGCGAAGTTCAGGATGGAGGTGACCCCGGCGGCCACGAGCCGGTCGCAGACCTGCTGGGCGGCGCCGGCGGGGGTGGCGATGACGCCGATGCTCACCCCGTTGTCCTCGATGATCTTTTCCAGGTCGTCCGTGTGCTGCACGGGGATGCCCGCGACGGGCTTGCCGGCCATCGCCGGGTCCGCGTCTATCAGGGCGGCCACCCGGAACCCACGGGAGGCGAACCCGCCGTAGTTGGCGAGGGCGGCGCCGAGGTTACCGATACCGACGATCACAACCGGCCAGTCCTGGGTGAGCCCGAGCTCGCGCGAGATCTGGTAGACGAGATACTCGACGTCGTAGCCCACACCGCGGGTGCCGTAGGAGCCCAGGTAGGAGAAGTCCTTGCGCAGCTTCGCGGAGTTGACCCCCGCCGCGGCCGCGAGCTCCTCGGAGGAGACCGTGGGGACCGAGCGCTCCGACAGTGCGGTCAGAGCGCGGAGGTACAGCGGAAGCCTGGCGACGGTGGCCTCGGGAATCCCTCGGCTGCGGGTCGCCGGTCGGTGAGTTCGGCCAGTTGCCACGGTGCTCCTGCGGGTAGAGCGGGGCTGTGGGCGGTCACATGTACCCAGACCGCCCCGTCGACAGCAGGCTATGTCTTTGTGAACGCGTGCACAAAGATGGTGTCCGATTTGCCCGGCCAACGTGACCGGGGTCACGCGCCCCCGGCGCACTGATGAGGAACTGGCGCACACGCACCACCGTTCCTTTTCTTCTGGGGGCAAAACCGCACACTCTCCTCAACGATCCCCGCCCCCGAGACCAGACGCCATCGATCCTAAGCGACCTGCCGGCGGGTTTGGACTAGTCGGTCAGTGCCTTGCGCAGCCGCTGCTCGTCCACGCGCCAGAAGGTGTGCTGCCTGCCGTCGACCAGGACCACGGGGATCTGCTCCCAGTACTGGTCATGGAGGTGCGGGTCGTGCGAGATGTCCTTGCTCTCCCACGACGCCCCCACCTCGCCGCACACCTTCTCCACCACGGACTGTGCGTCATCACACAGATGACACCCGGGCTTGCGGATGAGGGTGACGACGCGGTCCTGCGGAGCCTTGCGGCGGAAGAGGGGACTCATGTCAGCCATTCTCGCGCGCGGGGCCGTCGCCGGGACACCCGGGAAAACGCCAAGGAACCCCGGGACGGCATGAGTTCTTTAACGACACGGTCGCGGAGAGTTCACAGGCTACAAACCTCGCGCGTATGGAGGCACCGAACAAACTGGCTATGCTCACGGGCATGGCCGCTCTCGGATGGCTCACTCCCCGTAGGCGTTCCGCCACGGCGCGGAGCGTGTTGGCAGGCGAGGCTTCTGCGGAGGCAGCCCGCAAGTCCTCGCAGGACGTCCCCCCGGAGGAACAGGAGTTCCCCGTACTCGGAGACGACAAGGCTGCCGCGTTCTTCGACCTCGACAACACCGTGATGCAGGGCGCCGCCCTCTTCCACTTCGGCCGGGGCCTGTACAAGCGGAAGTTCTTCGAGACCCGCGACCTCGCCAAGTTCGCCTGGCAGCAGGCCTGGTTCAGGCTCGCCGGCGTCGAGGACCCCGAGCACATGCAGGAGGCCCGCGACTCGGCGCTGTCGATCGTCAAGGGCCACCGCGTCGCCGAACTCCAGTCGATCGGCGAGGAGATCTACGACGAGTACATGGCCGAGCGGATCTGGCCGGGCACCCGCGCCCTGGCCCAGGCCCACCTGGACGCGGGCCAGCGGGTATGGCTGGTCACCGCCGCGCCGGTGGAGATCGCGACCGTGATCGCCCGCCGCCTGGGCCTGACCGGCGCCCTGGGCACGGTCGCCGAGTCCGTGGACGGCGTCTACACCGGCAAGCTGGTCGGCGAGCCGCTGCACGGCCCGGCCAAGGCCGAGGCCGTACGCGCCCTGGCCGCCGCGGAGGCCCTGGACCTGTCCCGCTGCGCCGCCTACAGCGACTCCCACAACGACATCCCGATGCTCTCGCTGGTCGGCCACCCCTACGCCATCAACCCCGACACCAAGCTCCGCAAGCACGCCCGCACCCTCGACTGGCGGCTGCGCGACTACCGCACGGGCCGCAAGGCGGCCAAGGTCGGCATCCCGGCGGCAGCTGGCGTGGGCGCGGTCGCCGGAGGCACCGCGGCGGCGATCGCCCTCCACAAGCGGCGGCGCTGACGCCGTTGACGCCACGCGACACGACGGGCCGGGACATGTTTCCCGGCCCGTTCCGCGTTTGTGCAGTCCAGTTGGCTGCACACCGCCACAACACGCCCTGTTCCGACTCGTAATCCGAACCGATTCGATCAACAACCGGTCACGCAGAGGTACTTGAACGGGCGCCAATCGGTTACGGAAGCGACGGAATCGGTGATTTGAGCAACTGGGTGTAGCAGCGCCTGTACGAAGCGTTATTCTCCTCAGACGCAAACCGGTACCACTCCGTCGCTACGACGGGTGAACGGTCCCGCACTGCACGTGATGGAAGCTCTGCCTCTGGGAGTCCCGTGTACCCACACGTCGGGGTTGACGCCTCGGGCCTGGCTACGCTGCGCGCAACGGTCCTCGACCTGTTGCGCGGCTTCGTCCCCACCGCGTACGCCGTCCCCGCCCTCGCCGTTGCCTCCACCCCCGTCGGCCCGTGCTACGCGCTCGCCGACGGCAGCGCCGCCGTCGGCAGACGCGGCCGGGTGGCCGGCGGCACCACCACCCGCCGACCGGCCGCGGACAGCGACAGCGCCCGGATGATGGACCTGGTCGAACGCGCCCAGGCCGGCGAGGCCGACGCCTTCGGCCGGCTCTACGACCAGTACAGCGACACCGTCTACCGGTACATCTATTACCGGGTGGGCGGGAAGGCCACCGCCGAGGACCTCACCAGCGAGACGTTCCTGCGCGCCCTGCGCCGCATCGGCACCTTCACCTGGCAGGGCCGCGACTTCGGCGCCTGGCTGGTGACCATCGCCCGCAACCTCGTCGCGGACCACTTCAAGTCGAGCCGCTTCCGGCTCGAGGTGACGACCGGCGAGATGCTCGACGCCAACGAGGTGGAGCGCTCCCCCGAGGACTCCGTCCTGGAGTCCCTCTCCAACGCCGCCCTGCTCGAGGCCGTGCGCCGCCTCAATCCCCAGCAGCAGGAGTGCGTGACACTCCGCTTCCTCCAGGGCCTGTCCGTCGCCGAGACCGCCCGGGTGATGGGCAAGAACGAGGGCGCCATCAAGACGCTCCAGTACCGCGCGGTGCGCACGCTGGCCCGGCTCCTCCCGGACGACGCCCGCTGACACTCGGTGACACTCAACTAGCAGTCAGTGATAGTGGGTTGACTTCTCGCTCCGATCATCCGTCGTCCGTAACCCAAGTGCCGCGACGCTCGTTGTGCGGGATGCAGGCTCCCTGTGGTCACTCCCTGGCCGCCTCCGATCACTCGATCGTGTGGATCTGGTCAGTGGGTGCAACCCTCAGGACCCCCTGGGGAGTCGACCGTCATGATGAGAGGAGGTGCCGCCAGTGATCGCGAACGTATCGGCACACCGGCGGGCGAACGCCTTCGCCCAGGCCCTGGAGGAGCAGCCGGACCGGGGCGCGGCGGCCGAGCCGTCCGAGGCACCGCCTTCGGGCCCGGCTGCCGCGGAACAGACCGAGCAGGGCCGCCTGTTGGCCCTCGCGGAGTGTCTCGGCGAGGTGCCAGGGCCGAAGCTGGATCCCGAGGTCAAGGTCGTCCAGCGGGCCCAGCTGGTGGCCGCGTTCGAGGCCATGATGCAGGAGGACGCCGGCGGCGAGGCGGCCGGACCGGCCGTTCCCGTGCAGCGCTCCCGCGGCGCCCACCGCGCGAGCCCACTCGGCAAGCTGCGGCCGCGGTCACGGCTGACCAAGGGCCTGGCCGCGGGCGGACTGAGCGTCGGCGTCGCGGCGGGTGCCTTCGGCGGAGTCGCCGCGGCCAGCCAGGACGCCCTGCCCGGCGACTCGCTCTACGGGCTCAAGCGCGGCATCGAGGACTTCAAGCTCAACTACATGTCCGAGGGCGACGACCAGCGCGGTGTGGCCTATCTCGACCAGGCCTCCACCCGGCTGAGCGAGGCGCGTCGGCTGATGGAGCGCGGCCGCGGCAACACCCCGATCGACCACGAGTCCCTCGGCGAGATCCGCCGCACCCTGGCCGGCGTCACGCACGACGCGTCGGAGGGCCACCGGCTGCTGCACGAGGCGTACGAGCGCGACCCCAACTCGCTCGGCCCCATCCAGGCCCTGTCCACCTTCTCGCGCTCGCACCGCGACGTCTGGGGCGCCCTGCGCGAGCGGCTCCCGCTGCAGCTCGGGGACGTCAGTGAGCAGGTGTCGTCGGTGTTCAACGCCATAGACGAAGAGGTCGCCCCGCTGCAGTCCCTGCTGCCCCCGTCCCCGGCCCAGGGCGGCGGCTCCGGCAAGCACCACGGCTCGGGCAAGGCGTCCGCTGGCACCTCCGGCTCCGGCCGGAAGTCGGCGTCGCCCAGCGCCGGCCGGAGTTCCTCCGAGCACAGCCGTCCCGGCAGCCCCAGCCAGTCGGCCGGCTCTTCCGGCGACGGACTGCTCGGCGGCAACACCGGCGGCCTGCTCGACCCGCCGAAGGACAGCGGCAGCGCCTCCCCGTCCGCGAGCAAGTCCCCGAGCAGCGAGCCGGACGTGACGATCCCGCCGCTCCTCCCGGGCCTGCTCCCCGGCCTCGGCATCGACGGCGAGAACACCGGCCAGTAGGAGACCTGCGTGTGTGGGGGCGCCCTTCCTGAGAAGGGCGCCCCCACACACGTACCGGAATCAGAAGAACACCGACCGCCGCTGCACCAGCAGCTTGTAGAGGGTGTGCTGGATCTGCTCCCTGACCTGGTCGGTCAGGTTGAACATCAGCATCGGGTCCTCGGCGGCCTCCGGCGGATAGCCGTCCGTCAGGATCGGCTCGCCGAACTGGATGGTCCACTTCGTCGGCAGCGGCACCGCACCGAGCGGACCGAGCCACGGGAAGGTCGGCGTCAGCGGGAAGTACGGGAAGCCCAGCAGCCGCGCCAGGGTCTTCGCGTTGCCGATCATCGGGAAGATCTCCTCCGCGCCCACGATCGAGCACGGGATGATCGGGGTGCCGTGGCGCAGAGCCGTGGAGACGAAGCCGCCCCGGCCGAACCGCTGCAGCTTGTAGCGCTCACTGAAGGGCTTGCCGATGCCCTTGAAGCCCTCGGGCATCACCCCCACCAGCTCGCCCTGGCCCAGCAGCCGCTCGGCGTCCTCCGCGCAGGCCAGGGTGTGGCCCAGCTTGCGGGCCAGCTCGTTGACCACCGGCAGCACGAAGACCAGATCGGCGGCGAGCAGCCGCAGATGGCGGCCCGCCGGATGATGGTCGTGCACGGCGACCTGCATCATCAGGCCGTCCAGCGGGAGGGTCCCGGAGTGGTTGGCGACGATCAGCGCGCCGCCGTCGGCCGGGATGTTCTCGACACCCTTCACCTCGACCCGGAAGTACTTCTCGTACACCGGCCGCAGCAGGGACATCAGGACCTGGTCGGTCAACTCCTCGTCGTAGCCGAAGTCGTCGACCTCGTAGTCGCCGGTGAGGCGGCGGCGCAGGAAGGACAGACCGCTCGCGACGCGCCGCTCCCAGCCGCCGTCCTGCTGCGGCTTCTCGAGCGGCTCCTCCTCGTGCGTCACGGGAACATCATCCTGCGCAGACGCCCTGCTGGGCAGTGGCTGGACCTCACCGACCAGCGCGGGTTCCGTGGTCTTGCGTCGGCTCCCCACGCCCCGGCGCCGCGACGGCCGCTGAACGGCACTCCCGCGGGACCGGTCGTCGTCGAACGGAATGACCTTGGCATCCGCCATCGTTGATGCGCTCCTCAGTTGGCGCTCTGCGTCGGGGGGTGGCCGCCGCCCAGGACGGGCAGCGCGGCGATCCGGTCGACGGCCCCGGCAAGGGCCTCCGGCGGCAGGAGCCCGGGTCCATGACTGTGCGCGAAGTCGGCGAAGGTCTCCGCCGTCGTGTACTTCGGCCTGAATCCGAGCGTCTCCCGCATCTGGTCCGTCGCCACGACCCGGCCGTGGGTCAGCAGTCGGATCTGCTCGGGCGAGAAGTCCGTCATCCCCAGCGTACGCACCAGCGAACCGGCCCAGGTGACCGCGGGCAGCAGCAGCGGCACCGTGGGGCGGCCGAGCCGCCTGGAGCACTGGGAGAGCAGCAGAACCCCGTCGCCGGCGATGTTGAAGGTGCCGCTGTTCAGGGTGCCCCGCGCCGGCTCCTGCGAGGCGATCCGCAGCACCTCCATCACGTCGTCCTCGTGCACGAACTGCAGCCGCGGGTCGTAGCCGAACACGGTCGGCAGGACCGGCAGCGAGAAGTAGGAGGCGAGCGGCGTGTCCGCGGTGGGGCCGAGGATGTTGGCGAAGCGCAGCACGCACACGGCCACGTCGGGCCGGCGTCGCGCGAAGCCGCGTACGTACCCCTCGACCTCGACGGTGTCCTTCGCGAAGCCGCCGCTGGGCAGCGACTTGGCCGGGGTGGTCTCGGTGAACACCGCGGGGTCGCGGGACGCGGAGCCGTAGACGTTCGTACTGGACTTCACCACGAGCCGTTTGACCGTCGGCGACTTCTGGCACGCACCGAGCAGCTGCATCGTGCCGATGACGTTGGTCTCCTTGATCGCCGCCCGGCTGCCGCTGCCCAGTCCGGTGGCGCTCACGTCCATGTGCACGACGGTGTCGGCGCCCGTCTCGGCGAGCACCCGCCCTATGGTGGGCTGCCGGATGTCGGCCTGGATGAAGTCCGCGCCGCCCAGATGATGCTCCGGCTGCACGGCGTCCACGGCGATGACCCGGTCGACCCCCGGGTCACGCTGGACGCGCCGTACGAACCGGCCCCCCAGCCGGCGGGCCACTCCGGTCACAAGCACGACCTTGCCCAAGATCTGCGCCTTCCTTCCAGCCCATCCGGTACCCGTAGCCTGTCGCGTTCCCCGCTTGCGGCCAACTTAGCGGGTCGATGTTGCGCTGTGATGACCACCCAATGCACGAAGTGACGACATCCACAGACGTACGAACAGACCAGGCCATGTGAAACCCGTGCGTAGGCACGGGACGAGCGCATGATCCCGTGTGTTTCCGGTGGCTTCTGTGAAGCCCAAACGCGTGTGGCCCCCCACCGGTTGCGGTGGGGGGCCACAGAACACGCTCCTAGCGCATCGCTTACTTCTTGTTGCGACGCTGAACGCGCGTGCGCTTGAGCAGCTTGCGGTGCTTCTTCTTCGCCATCCGCTTGCGCCGCTTCTTGATAACAGAGCCCACGACTACCCTCGCTCACTTCTCATCACTCGGTGTTGGGCGCCATGGGCCCATACGACCTACGAGGGGCCAGCCTACCCGCCCGAGCGCTGAGGTCGTAATCGAGGCTTCCGGGGGAGATCCCTGTAGTGCCCTGAGGATCTCCCCGGGACGTCCGTCAGGCGGTTTCCACCCCCACGTAGCTCTCGCGAAGGTACTCGTGAACCGCGTTCTCGGGGACGCGGAAGGACCGCCCCACCCTGATCGCGGGCAGATGACCGCTGTGCACCAGCCGGTACACAGTCATCTTCGACACTCGCATCACCGAGGCGACCTCCGCCACGGTAAGGAACTGAACCTCACTCAGAGGCCTCTGCTCAGCAGCCATGACACACCTGAACCTTCCGCACTCGACGGCCACCGGCTTCCCCTTCCGGTGACTCTTCGTCGCTGCGTGCTCACTCCCCAATGTAGGGGCGGGTGATGCGAGTGGGGAAGAGGTGCACCCATCGGCGGCCTACTGTGACAGACACGCTCGATTGAGTACGTAGCGGGTAAGCGGCCGGTAGTAATCAGACCGCACAGCGTCATCAAGTGGAACGACGACGGACACGGACCCCTCGGCCTCCCCCACGAAGAGCGCGGGGTCGTCCGTATCGGCGAGCCCAATCGCCTCGAACCCCAGCTGACCTGCCCCGCAGACCCAGCCGTGGTCCCCGACGACCAGTTCGGGAAGGGTCCCGCCGACCTCGGCGGCCGCGGCCAGGGCGGTACGAACCGGGAGCGGAGAGTGCGTGTGCACGCCGGTCGCACAACCGGGGCGGGGCGTCCCGGGTTCCCGCACCAACGCGACTCCTTGTACGTAGTCAAGGTTGTACGTGCGTAGGCCGAACCGGGTCGTTATGTCGACACGGCGACCATACGCAGGGGTGAGGACGGTACATCCCGCCGCCGACAGCGCGTCCGCCAAGGCGGCGTAGAAGCCGAGCAGGCGGTGCGGATGACCGGTACCGAGGAGTACAGGGGCGCTGCGCTGGGCCGCAGCGGCGAGGCGGGCCGCGAAGGCGTCCAGCGCGGCCAGGGTGCATTCCGGATCGATCACATCTTGGCCGGAGACATGCTGAGGATCGGCCGAAACCCCGCACTTGTCCGACATCAACTCGATCAGATCCCGCTGTCTCCACGTCCATTCGGGATCAAGTCCGATCAGCACGCGGGGATCGCGGGCCGCGAAGAGCCGATAGCTGCGCAGGCTCTCCTCCCGCGAGGTGGCCACGGGCCCGGCGAGACGGGCCGCCAGGAGATGGGCGCGCAGGGCTCCGGTGCTCAACACGTCTGCGATGGTGACCGACCGCGGGCGGGCCCAGGGCGGAAACCGGTGAATTACCGCACGGGTGGCGTAATAAGCCGCACAATGCCGCGCCCGGCGCCGGTGACAGAACGGTGACAGAAGGTGGCACAACTAACGTACGGGCTCCCCGGTCTCACTCTGCGTGGACGGCAACGACCAACCGTTCACGGCACGTTGACCACACGGACAACGTGGACCACACCGCAGCAGGGGGAACACCATGAAGAAGCTGTCCCGTCGCGCCACGACCGCCTCCGCACTCGCCGTCCTGGCGCTCGGCGGCACGCTGGCCGCGACCATCCCGGCCTCGGCGGCCACCCAGGCGTCGACGGCCACCAAGCCGGCCGCGGTCACCAGGTCGGCAGCGGCCGCCGCCACGTACAACGGCGCCTGCGGCACCGGCTACAAGGTCATCGACTCCACGCCGGTCGGCAACTCCGGCAAGATCTTCCTGACCTGGAACGAGTCCACGGGCAAGAACTGCGCCGTGACCATCCGCAACACCACGGGCGCGAAGATCCACATGGAGGTCACGCTGAAGGCCATCGACAGCAGCCAGCCGGCCGCCAAGGACTCCGGCCAGTACACGAGCTACGCCGGCCCGGTCTACGTCAACGGCCGCGGCTACTGCGTCACCTGGGGCGGCACCATCGGCACCGCCTCGGCCGGCGACTCCGGCCACTGCAGCTGACCCGGCACCGGGGGCGGGCCGCCAGGTCCGCCCCCGGGCACCACCTCTAGGCCAGCAGCCCCCGCAGCGGGAACGCCGCCCGCCGCGTGGCCAGCACCGCCTGGTCGAGCCGGTCCGCGGGGTCGTACCCCTCGTCCCATCCGGCGTACGACACCGGCCACCGCCCGTCCGTCATCCGCGCCGGCGCCAACTGCCGCGTACGGGCGAACACTTCCTGCCGCCAGCCCTCGGGAATCACCGTCTCGGGCGCGACCTCCCGCCCCGCCGCGATCGCCACGAGATGCGTCCACGACCGCGGCACCACCTCGACCACCGCGTATCCCCCGCCACCGAGCGCGACCCAGCGCCCCTCGGCGTACTCGTGCGCGAGCTCGTGACAGGCGACCTGCACGGCCCGCTGCGCGTCGAGCGAGACGGCCAGGTGCGCGAGCGGGTCCTCGAAGTGCGTGTCGGCCCCGTGCTGCGACACCAGCACCTGCGGCCGGAAATCGGCGATCAGTTCCGGTACGACGGCGTGGAAGGCCCGCAGCCAGCCCGCGTCCCCGGTCCCGGCGGGCAGCGCGACGTTCACGGCCGACCCCTCGGCGGAGTCGGCCCCCGTCTCCTCCGGCCACCCGGTCTGCGGGAACAGCGTCCGCGGATGCTCGTGCAGGGAGATCGTCAGCACCCGGGGGTCGTCCCAGAACGCCGCCTGCACCCCGTCCCCGTGATGCACGTCGACGTCGACGTACGCGACCCGCTCCGCCCCCAGCTCCAGCAGCCGCGCGATCGCCAGCGCGGCGTCGTTGTAGATGCAGAACCCCGAGGCGGCGCCCGGCATCGCATGGTGCAGCCCGCCCGCGAAGTTCACCGCGTGCAGCGCCTCCCCACGCCATACCGCCTCCGCCGCCCCGACCGACTGCCCGGCGATCAGCGACGACACCTCGTGCATGCCGGCGAAGGCGGGATCGTCCAGCGTGCCCAGCCCGTACGCCCCGTCCGCCGCGTCCGGATCGGCCGAGGCCGCCTTCACGGCGTCGATGTAGTCCTCCCGGTGGACGAGCCGCAGCGTCGACTCCCCGGCGGACTTCGCCGCCACCACCTGGACCTCCTTGTCGAGCCCGAAGGCGTCGACGAGATGCCTGGTCAGGGCGAGCCGGACCGGGTCCATCGGATGGTCCCGGCCGAAGTCATAGCCCGTTACTGCCTCGTCCCACATCAGCTGTGCGCGGCCGCTCATGCCCGCCACCGTATCGGTCCGATCGGGGAGCGAACGAGCGGGCGTAGAACAGGGTCACCAGCACCAACAGCATCGGCACGACCATCGCCCAGCGATAGCTCCACGCGTCGCCCAGCGCACCCACCAGCGGCGAGCCGATCAGGAAGCCCACGTAGTTGAAGACGTTCAGCCGCGCCACGGCGGCGTCGGAGGCGTCCGGGAACAGCCGCCCGGCCGCCGCGAAGGTCTGCGGCACCAGCACGCACAGCCCCAGCCCGACCAGCGTGAACCCGAGCATCCCGACCCACGGCCCCGGCGCCAGGGCCACCACCGCGAACCCCAGCGCCCCCACGACCGCGCCCAGGCGCACCACGGGCACCGCCCCGAACCGCCGCACCCCGGTGTCCCCCAGCGACCGCCCGAGCAGCGTGGTCACCATGTAGACGTTGTACGGCACCGTCGACAGCTGCTCCGAGCTCCCGAGCACGTCCTTCAGGTACTTGGCGCTCCAGTTGGAGACGGTCGAGTCCCCGATGTACGCGAAGGTCATCACCAGGCACAGCGGCAGCAGCAGCTTGAAGACGATGCCCTGCCCCTGCACCCGCTCCCGCTCCTGCTCCTCCACCGCCGTGGCGGAGCCCCCGTCGACGTACCAGCGGCTGCCCACGAGCGTGGCGGGCAGCAGCACCGCGACGACCGGCAGATACGACACCCACAGCGCCAGATGCCAGTGCGCGCCCACCCAGGCCAGCGAGGCGCCGACGATCCCGCCGAGGCTGAACGCGGCGTGGAAGCTGAGCATGATGCTGCGCCCGTACGCCCGCTGCAGACTCACCCCGAGCATGTTCATCGAGGCGTCGAGGCCACCGACGGCGAGCCCGAACGCGGCCAGCGCGATGCCCAGTTCGACCAGGTGCTCCCCCGCGCCGACCCCGAGCAGCGCCAGCAGCACCACGGGCTGCAGACACCGCAGCAGCAGGCTCGGGCGTATCCGCTTCACCAGCTGCTCGGTCGTCACGCTGCCGACGCCGGCCAGGATGGGCACGGCGGCCAGGAAGACGGGCAGCAGCGCGTCGGACACTCCGTACCGGTCCTGAATGGCCGGGATACGGGTCACCAGCAGGGCGAAGGTGGCGCCCTGAGCGAGGAAGCTGAACGCCAAAGAGGCCCTGCCGCGCCGCAGCACATCTGTCATGGCGGCGAGCGTAGGGCCCCTGGCTACCTGTGGGTAGATCAAGCCAAAGATGAATTTCCCTCAGCTTTACCTTCTCGATCAGGCGGCGACGGCGACCTCGGCCCGGGCGCCCGTCTCCTCAGCCTCCGCCTCGGCCCGCACCATCGCCTCCATCGGCCCGGCGGCCAGCCCGCCGCTGACGACGAAGGTCAGCGCCATGACACCCACCATCAGGACCCCACCGAGCCACACCATCGTGTCCACGGGGATGGTGTACGCCCCCACGACCCGCGCCACGCACTCGGCGAGCAGCGCCACACCCCACACCACGGAGAACAGCCGCTCCCTGCGCAGGAAGTCCGCGGAGGCGGCCGACCGGCCCGACACCAGCCGCTCCCAGGCGGCCTCCTTCGCCTGGTCGCCCTTCACCAGGAAGGGCTTCATGCCGGCGGTCATCATGGGCCGGCCCAGAGCCACCGACACCAGGATGCCGATGCCGACGGTGCTGCTGACCGCGCCGTCCTTGGCGAGCATCAGCCGCGGGTCGCCGGAGACGAAGCTCAGCAGCAGGGAGACCACGTTGACGACGAGGATCAGCCCCGCCAGCCCGTTCGCCCTGCGCTCCTTCACCACGCTCCAGACGGTCCGCACCGCCGGCACGACGCTGCTCCAGGCGAGCGCCGCGAAGGTGCTCATCCCGAAGGCGTCCTTGAACAGGTAGTACGAACCGAGGGGAACCGCGACGTCCACGATCAGCGGACGGAAGTTGTCGAGCGCGCTGGGAGTCTGGGTGTTGCTCCGGCCCTGGGACACCTTGTTCGTCGTCATGCCCTCAGCTTCCCGCCCGGCACCCGGTCGCCAGTAGAAACGATCGTCCGCACCTCGGCGTGACAAATGTCAGCCCCGCCCCGGTGCCGACGTCATACCGGCGTCATGCCAGCAGGTCAGCCAACTCGCCCAGGTCTCCGAAGAGTTGCGTGGCCCCGGTGAGCCGCTCGGCCGGCGTCATGGCGGTGAACCCGTACACGTCCATCCCGGCCGCGTTGGCCGCCTGCACCCCGAGCGGACTGTCCTCGACGACCACACACCGCTCCGGCGCGACACCCATCCGCGCGGCCGCGTACAGGAACAGATCGGGCTCCGGCTTTCCCCGCCCCACGTCCTGCGAACTGAAGACGCGCTCCTCGTCGAACCACCGGTCCAGCCCGGTCTTCCGATGCCCCACCCGGATCCGCTCATGACTCCCGGAGGACGCGACACAGTACGGCACCCCGTCGGCAGCCAGCTTCTCCAGCAGCTCGACGGCCCCCGCGACCGGCTCCAGATCCCGCTCGAACGCCGCGAACACCCGCGCGTGGAAGACGTCGTCGAAGTCCGCCGGCAGCTTCCGACCGGTCCGCTCCTCGACGAGGTCATGGACCCGGTGCATGGCTGAGCCCATGTAGTCCCGCAGGGACTCCTCGTACGAGGTCGGATGCCCGAGCTCGGTCAGATAGGCGGCGAGGAGCCGGTTGGAGATGGGCTCACTGTCGACGAGGACGCCATCGTTGTCGAAGATCACAAGGTCGTAGCGCATAGGACCGAGCCTAAACGCAGAAAACCCCCGCACCGAATGGTGCGGGGGTTTTCTCAAAGTTTGTTCGGCGGCGTCCTACTCTCCCACAGGGTCCCCCCTGCAGTACCATCGGCGCTGTAAGGCTTAGCTTCCGGGTT
>NZ_JBHVGU010000044.1:27057-79455 GCF_042800575.1 Streptomyces sp. NPDC057616 | reverse complement strand
CCGCACTGGCGGTCTACGGTCGTCGCCGGGATGGTCTCCGGGAAGCCCGCCGACAACACGGCGTAGCGGGTGGTGTTCATGGCCTGCTCGCCGACCTGGTCGACGGTGCCGCCGATGACGTCGTCGATCAGCGCCGGGTCGACGCCGGAGCGCTCCACCAGGGTGCGCAGGGTGTGGGCGAGGAGCTCGACGGGGTGGACGTGCGCGAGGGCGCCGCCTGGCTTGCCCTTGCCTATCGGGGTGCGTACGGCTTCGACGATGACTGCGTCACGCATGTGCGGGCCTCCATGACGAGCGGTGGGCGACTACTGGTGAGTAGGAAATCCGAACTCACCATAGCCCTGTGAGTTGGAAAATCAAACCCTCCCCTAGACTGGTCGCCATGGCCGCCCCGAAAGATCCGCGCCCCTGCTCCATCGCCGACACCCTGGCGCTCGTCGGCGAGAAGTACTCGCTGCTGGTGCTGCGCGAGGTGTGCCTGGGCAACGGCCGCTTCGACCAGCTGGTGCGCAACATCGGCGCCCCGCGCGACATCCTGGCCACCCGCCTGCGCCGCCTCGTCGACGCCGGCGTCCTGACCAAGCGCGTCTACAGCGAGCGGCCGCAGCGCTTCGAGTACCGGCCGACCCAGGCGGGGCTCGACCTGGAGCCGGTCCTGATGACGCTCATGGAGTGGGGGGACAAGCACCTTCGCGCGGAGGACGGCCGCCCCATGGTGATCGAGCACGTCTGCGGGCACGAACTCGTCCCCGTCGTCACCTGCCGCGCCTGCGGCGAGGCGGTGCGGCACGAGGACCTGACGGCGCATCCGCAGGCCGAGGGCTGGACGGTCGCGGGCCCGAGCGCGGCCTGAGCCGCCGAACCCCTGTGACGGGCGCGTCATTTGAGGACGTTACGCTGCCGGTGATCACCCCGCCCGGTGGTGCGGTGCGCCCGGCACCCTGCCACGCCCAGCACTTGGACTCCGAAACCTCATGTCTTGGTTTGAATCCCTCGTCCTCGGACTCGTCCAGGGGCTGACCGAGTTCCTTCCCGTCTCCTCCAGCGCGCATCTGCGGCTGACCGCCGCCTTCTCCGGCTGGAAGGACCCGGGTGCGGCCTTCACCGCGATCACCCAGATCGGCACCGAGTCGGCCGTGCTGATCTACTTCCGCAAGGACATCGGGCGGATCGTCTCGGCGTGGGCGCGCTCGCTGGCGAGCAAGGAGATGCGCAAGGACCACGACGCCCAGATGGGCTGGCTGGTGATCGTCGGCTCGATCCCGATCGGCGTGCTCGGGCTGCTGTTCAAGGACCAGATCGAGGGGCCGTTCCGCGATCTGCGGATCACCGCGACCATGCTGATCGTCGTCGGTCTGGTCATCGGTGTCGCCGACCGGCTGGCGGCCCGCGACGAGACGGGCGGCCGGCACCGTGCGCCCAAGCAGCGCAAGGCACTTGAGGACCTCGGCGTGAAGGACGGCCTGATCTACGGCCTGTGCCAGTCGGCCGCCCTGATCCCCGGCGTCTCCCGCTCCGGCGCGACCATCAGCGGCGGCCTGTTCATGGGCTACAGGCGGGAGTCCGCGGCCCGTTACTCCTTCCTGCTCGCCATTCCCGCGGTGCTGGCCTCCGGCCTGTTCGAGCTGAAGGACGCCATGGAGAGCGACCATGTCTCCTGGGGCCCGACGCTGTTCGCGACGGTGATCGCCTTCGCGTCCGGCTACGCCGTCATCGCCTGGTTCATGAAGTGGATCTCGACCAGGAGCTTCATGCCGTTCGTCTGGTACCGCGTCGCCCTCGGCGTCGTCATCATCGCGCTCGTCACGGCGGGCGTACTGAGCCCGCACGCGGCGGAGTCGGCGGACTGAGCGCTCAACACCCCTGCGGCGAGGGCTCGTTCAAGATCCCGGCCGCCGCACAGGGGGATTCCGTGACCCATCTAATACGGCCTCGGTAGCCGTCCGGTAGCGCACTGTCAGTCCTTCCCCCTAGGCTTGTGCACATGTCCCCCGACTCCAATACCCCTGGTTCCGTACGCTTACGGTCCGCCGCCGAGGTGAACGAGCAGATCCGCGCACTGTGGATGCGCGCGGGCGGCACGCTGTCGGAGCAGGAGCGCGCCGAGTACGAGCTGCTGGTGGTCGAGTGGGCGGCCGCGATCCGCGGAGACGTCATCGAGGCGGCATGACGGCGTACTCCCGCACGAGTTCGTACGAGCGCAGGCGGTCGGCCAGCGCGTAGACCGGCGTCGCCAGCATGAGTTCGTCCGCCGCGGTCGCAGCCGCGAGCTCCGCCAGACGCTCGGCCACGGTGCCGGGCGCACCGTAGGCCTGCTGGGCGCGGAAGGCCGCCAGCGCCTGCTTCTCCTCCGCCGTGAACGGATGGGTGGCCGCCTCCTCCGGAGTGGGGAAGGGAAGGTCGGCACGGCCCTTCAGCAGCCCGGACTTGACGACGTCCATCGGGCCCGCGAGCCAGTCCGCCTCCTTCTGCGTCTCGGCGCACACCGTCTCCACGCAGACCAGCACGCGCGGGCGCGCGCACCAGCGGGACGGCGCGAAGTGCTCGCGGTAATGCGCCAGCGCGGCCCGCGTGTTGTCGGGACGGATGTGATGCGCGAAGGCGATCGGCAGCCCGAGCTCGGCGGCGAGCGCCGCACCGGCCGTGCTCGACGCCAGCAGCCACGGCTCCGGCAGCGGCCGCAGGCCGACCTCGTCCACCAGCAGACGCAGCGTCTCGGCCACGTCGGCGCGGTACTCCTCGTCCGTCGCCGGCCCGGCACCCCGCCGCAGCGCCTGCGCCGTCGGCTCGTCGAAGGTGCCGGGGCCGCGGCCGATGCCCAGGTCGATCCGGCCGGAGTGCAGCGCGGCGAGCGTGCCGAACTGCTCGGCCAGCATGATCGGGGCGTGGTTGGGGGCGAGGACACCCCCGGAGCCGAGGCGGAGCGTGGACGTCACGGCCGCCGCGTGCGCCCCCAGGACCACCGGCGGGAACGCCCCGATGGCCGGGGAGTGGTGGTGCTCGGCGTACCACAGGCGCCGCAGGCCGAGCTCCTCGAGGCGCCGGGCGAAGGCGGTGGTGTCCCGGAGCGTGTCCTCGGGCCGGGCGCCCGACTGGACCATGGCCACTTCGAGCGCGCCGAGCGCAGCGGTGATCATCCGGTCAGTATAGGAAGCCGCACCCGGCGTCCGGGGCCGTGAACGGCCCGCTCGGACGCGGAACTTGTGTTGGTGGCGCGCAGCCCCTTGGCCCGGCCCGCCCCATGCCCAACACTGAGCCGATGACCCAGCGCGTGGAGCTCGCGACCGTGATGGACCGGCTGGCCGTCGACGAAGTCGTCACCGACTACGCGGCGGCCGTGGACGACGGCGACTGGGAGGCGTACCGGAGGCTGTTCACGCCCGAGGGGCGGGCCGACTACCGCTCGGCCGGCGGCATCGAGGGAAGCGCCGGGAACGTGGCCTCCTGGCTCGCCGAGAGCCTCCAGCTGTTCCCGATGCGGCAGCATCTGATCGTCAACCGCCGGGTGCGGTTCGACATCCTGGAGCAGGACACCGGCGACATCGCGCGCGTGCGGGCCGACTACGTCAACCCGATGCGGTTCACGGCGGACGGCGCCGGCCCGGCCACCCCCGACTTCGTGTGCGGCGGCCGCTACGCCTTCGCCCTGCTGCGCACCCACGACGGCTGGCGGCTGACCGAGGTCGTCGTGCAGGAGAAATGGCGCAGCCTCCCGGCCCCGCAGGGGGCGGGCGCGGCGGGCTGAGGCCGGGTCCTCTGTCCACGATCAGCGAAACCACGCACACTGGAGCCACCTGGCGGGTAGGGAGGCTCCGTATGAAGTCCTTCGGTCACTGGCTCGCCTCCCCGTGGCGCCGCTCCGCGGTCGCGGCGATGGCGGGCGCCCTGCCCGTGTTCGCCTTTCCCGCCCCGTCGCTGTGGTGGTTCGCCTACGTCGCCCTGGTCCCGCTGATCGTCCTGATCCGCTCGGCGCCGACCGGTAAACGGGCGGCCTACGACGGCTGGTGCGGCGGCTTCGGCTATCTGCTGGCGGTGCACCACTGGCTGCTGCCGAGCCTGCACGTGTTCATCTTCCTGATCGCGGTGCTGCTGGGCGCGCTGTGGGCCCCGTGGGGCTGGCTGGTGCGGCGCTTCCTGGGCGGGTCGCCGGGGCCGGGCCAGGGCCTGGCCGCCCTCGTCGTGCTGCCCTCGGGGTGGCTGGCGGTGGAGCTCGTCCGCTCCTGGCAGGGCCTGGGCGGCCCCTGGGGCATGCTCGGTTCCAGCCAGTGGCAGGTGGGGCCCGCGCTGCGGCTCGCCTCGGTCGGCGGGGTATGGCTGCTCAGCTTCCTGGTGGTGGCCGTCAACGTCTCCGTGGCCGTGCTGGTGTCGGTGCGCGAGGCGCGGATGCCGGCCGTGGCGGGCCTGGTCGCGACGGCCGCCGCGACCTCGGCGGCCTGGGTGTGGTCCCCGCGCCCGGACGTGAACGGCCGGGTGCGGATCGCCGTGGTGCAGCCCGGCATAGTGGACGGCTCCGCCAGCGGCGACAAGCGCTTCGCCCGCGAGGAGCAGCTGACCCGGCGGCTCGCCGGACGCGACCTCGACCTGATCGTCTGGGGCGAGAGCAGCGTCGGTTTCGACCTCGGCGACCGGCCCGACCTGGCCCGGCGGATCGCGGCGCTCTCCCGCGCGACGGGGGCCGACATCCTGGTCAACGTGGACGCGCGGCGCTCCGACAAGCCGGGCATCTACAAGAGCTCGGTGCTGGTCGGCCCGGACGGCCCGACCGGCGACCGCTACGACAAGATGCGGCTGGTGCCGTTCGGCGAGTACATCCCTCTCCGCTCGGTGCTGGGCTGGGCGACCTCGGTCGGCAAGGCGGCGGGCGAGGACCGCAGGCGCGGCACGGAACAGGTCGTGATGAACGTCGGGCACGGGCTGCGGGTCGGGCCGATGGTCTGCTTCGAGTCGGCGTTCCCCGACATGAGCCGGCATCTGGCCCAGGACGGCGCGGAGGTGCTGATAGCTCAGTCGGCCACCTCGACCTTCCAGCACAGCTGGGCCCCGGAGCAGCATGCGTCGATCGCCGCGCTGCGCGCCGCGGAGACCGGCCGCCCCATGGTGCACGCGACGCTGACCGGGGTCTCGGCGGTGTACGGGCCCGGCGGGCAGCGGATCGGCTCGTGGCTGGGCACGGACGCGAGCAGCGCGGAGGTGTTCGACATCCCGCTGGCCCACGGGGTCACGCCGTACGTCCGCTACGGTGACTGGCCGGTGGACGTCGCGCTGCTCGTGCTCGCCGTCTGGTGCGCGAGCGAGGGCGCTCGGGCCGTCCGGCTCAGGCGGCCCGGTCCTGAACCGCACGTACCACCCGCTCGCACAGTTCGTGAGTCGCCAGCGCGTCCCGGGCGCTGAGCACCTTGCCCGCGCGCACGGCGTCGAGGAAGGCCAGCACCGCCTGCTCGATGCCGCGCTGCCGGGCCACGGGCACCCAGTCGCCGCGCCGCCGCACCGTCGGCTGGCCCTTGTGGTCGACGACCTCGGCGAGGTTGAGCACCTGCCGCTTGGTGTCCTGCCCGGACACCTCCAGGATCTCCTCGGCCGAACCGCTGAGCCGGTTCATCACGCCCAGCGCGGTGAACCCGTCGCCGGAGAGCTGGAGCACCACGTGGTGCAGCAGCCCGTCCTCGACGCGGGCGCGCACGGTCACGTCGTCGACCGGCCCGGGCACCAGGAAGCGCAGCGTGTCCACGACGTGGATGAAGTCGTCGAGGATCATCGCGCGCGGCTCCTCCGGCAGCCCGATCCGGTTCTTCTGCATGAGGATCAGCTCGCGCGGGTGGTCGGCGCACTGCGCGTACCCGGGCGCGTGGCGCCGGTTGAAGCCGACGGCGAGTGAGACCCCGCGCTCCTCGGCGAGCCGCACCAGCCGCTCGGAGTCGGCGAGTTCGTAGGCGAGCGGCTTGTCGACGTAGGTCGGCACGCCCGCCTCCAGGAGCCGCGCCACGATCTCCGGGTGCACGGCGGTCGGGGCGTGCACGAACGCGGCGTCCAGGTTCTGGGCGAGCAGCGCGTCCAGGGTGGCGTGCCGGTGGTCCGCCGGCAGATGGAGGCCGTCGCCGACGCGGTCGAGCGTGGCCGGCGTCCGGGTCTGCAGATGCAGTTCGATGCCGGCCAGGGCGCCGAGCACCGGAAGGTAGGCCTTCTGCGCGATGTCACCGAGTCCGATGCAGCCGACCTTCACGGGGTGGTCTCCTCTGGCGCTTGCCTGCCGGTGTGCTGCCGGAAGCATACGGCTGCTGCGGCGGCCGCCAGCCGGCTACCGAGTCGAAGCCGTGCAGGAGGAGCCCGGGCACCGCCCGGGACAGGGCGGCGATCGCGGTGTCGCGCAGGGCGATCGCCGTGGGACTGGTCATCAGGTTGAGGCGGGCGGCCCTGACCGACTGCCGTACGACGGCGGTCGTACGGGGCAGCCGGTCCGCCGTGTAGGCGGCGAGGTCGCCGTCGTGGTGGGCGAGCACGATCGCGTCCTCGACGGCCTGGTTGCCGCCCTGTCCGAGCATGGGCGGCATGGCGTGCGCGGCGTCGCCGAGCAGGGCGACCCGGCCGCGGTGGAAGGCGGGCAGCGGCTCGGCGAGGTGGTGGACGTCGTGGCGCAGGACGCCCTCGGGGCGGGTGGCGGCGAGGACGGCGGGGATCGGGTCGTGCCAGTCGCCGAAGCGGCGCAGCAGTTCGGCCTTCTCGTCGTCCGGGGCGTGTGCTCCGGCCGGGACGAGGGCGGCCGCGTAGGCGTAGACCCGGCCGTCCTTGAGGGGCTGGGTGCCCCACAGGCGGCCCCTCCCCCAGGTCTCGTGCGGGGCGAACTCGGCGTCCGGCACCCGGACGACGACCCGCCAGGTGGTGAAGCCGGAGTACACGGGTCCGGGGTGCTTGGGGAAGAGCGTGCGGCGTACGGCGGAGTGGATGCCGTCCGCCGCCACCACGAGGTCGGCCTCCCACTCGCCGTCGGGCGTGCGCACGCGGGCCGGGCGGCCGGCGTCACCGGCGTCGACGAGGGTCGCTCCGGCCGCCGTGCGGACGGCGTCGTCCGGGAGGCGGGCGGCGAGGGCGGCCACGAGCGTGGCCCGGTGGAGCAGGACGAGCGGGCCCCCGAAGCGCTCGGCCGCCGCGTCCGCGCCGGAGCGGGAGAGCCAGCGTCCGCCCGGGGTGCGCAGTCCCCCGTCGCCCTGCCAGGCGGCGAGTTCGCGGATCTCGTCGCCGAGGCCGATCACGTCGAGGGCACGCAGGGCGTTGGGGGCCAGCGAGATGCCGGCGCCGACCGGTTCCAGCGAGTCGGCCCGCTCCAGCACGGTGACCCGCCGGCCGCGCCGGTGCAGCGCCACCGCCGCGGTCAGGCCGCCTATGCCGCCGCCGATCACGACGACCCGCCCGGACTGTGCCATGGCTCCTCCTCGTGTCCCGTCCCCGGGTTACTACAGCTGTAGTGTTCCGCCGCCTCGACCGTACTACAGACGTAGTGCGGCGGGTAGGTTGGCCTCCATGCCGACCTCCGCCCCCGCGGGCACCCCGGGTGCCTCCCGCGCCGACCTCGTCGCCGACGCCGCGCTCGCGCTGCTCGCCGAGCGCGGCATGCGGGGGCTCACCCACCGGGCGGTCGACGAGACGGCGGCGCTCCCGCAGGGCTCCACGTCGAACGTGGCCCGGACCCGGCAGGCGCTGCTGGAGCTCGCGGTGCGCCGGCTGGCCGAACGCGAGGCGCGGGTGCTGGCGCTGCACGAGATGCCGGACCCGGCGGCCGGGTCCGCCGGACTGGTGGACGCGCTGGCCCTGGCGACGCACCGCGCCCTGACCCGCAACCGCGACCTGACGCTGGCCCGCTACGAACTGGCCCTGGAGGCCACCCGCCGCCCCGAGCTGCGCACGTACTTCGACGCGGCCGGGGCCCGCTTCCGCGATCAGCTCACCGGCCTGGTCACCGCGATGGGCTCGGCCGATCCCGCCCGGCACGCCCTCTCCCTGGTGGCCTGGGCGGACGGGCTGATGTTCTCCTGTGTGGCCGGGTCGTTCAGCGCCGAGGCGCCGGGCCTCGCCGAGGTCCGGGCGGGCCTTCAGGAGCTGCTGGACGGGATGCTCGGCCGGTGAAAACCGCTGGTGCGTCAGGGGCGGGCGGGACAGGATGCGCTCATGACCACCGAGCGCCGTGAACCCGCCACCACCGCCGACGAACGCAGCATGCTGGAGGGCTGGCTGGACTACCACCGGCAGACCCTGGCCTGGAAGTGCCAGGGCCTGACCGACGAACAGCTGCGGACCGCGTCGGTGGAGCCCTCCACCCTGTCGCTGATGGGGCTGGTGCGGCACATGGCGGAGGTGGAGCGCAGCTGGTTCCGCCGCGTCCTGGCGAACGAGACGGACGAGCAGGCCGGGGCGATCTACTACAGCGACGCCGATCCCGACGGCGACTTCCGTCTCACCCCGGCCGACACCTGGGCGGAGGCGTCCGCCACCTGGCAGGCCGAGATCGAGGCCGCGCGGCGCCATGCCGCCCGCTTCGGCCTGGACGACCTGTCCGTGGGCCGGCACCGGCGCACCGGCGAGCAGTTCAACCTGCGCTGGATCTACACCCACATGATCGAGGAGTACGCGCGCCACAACGGCCATGCCGACCTGCTGCGCGAGCGCATCGACGGCGCCACCGGCGACTGACGAGCGGCACGGAAGACCGACGTCACCCGGGCCGCGCACACGGCCTCCGTACGGGGCCTGAGATCACCCGTGCGGGGCATCCTCCGGCCGTCCGGCGTCCTCCGGGGCGCCGGAACCGACATCCTTGCGCGGGTGCATCGATCGACGACCACAGCAACACTCCTGGTCACCGTGGCCGTCTCGGCCCTCACCGGCTGTGTGACCGTGCCCCGCGCGCCCGCGCCCGGTCCGACGCCGGGACCGCCCCGGCCGTCCGCCCCGCACCCGGACGGCGCGGCCGGGCCGCGGGTCGTGCAGGCGCCGGCCCGCGAGGCGCTGGAGATGGTCGGCCCGACCCGGTCCGCCGCACCGGCGGCACCCACGGCACCGGAGCGGCACGAACCGCCGCGGGCCACGGCACCGGCCCAGCCACCGGCGGTGCCCCGCCCGCACCGGCAGCCGTCCAGCCCGCGAGCGGCTCATCCGACGGCGGGCAGCGGCCGGCAGCCCCACGTCGACCTTCCGGACCTGCGGGGCGGCACGGACGTGTGCGCCCTCGGCAGGCAGTACGGCGGCTGGCGCGAGGACAGCCCCGAGTCGGTCATCTGCGAGCAGACGTACGGCAGTTGAGTTCTCAGGGGCGCTGGCGCGGCGGCCCCCAGCGTCCGGCCCCGTCCGGGTCCTCCTCCGCCAGCCGCAGTTCCAGCTGCGCGATGGCCGCCCGTACGCCCTTTCCGTAACCGTCGTCGCGCAGCGAGCCGGCCGCGCCGCGGGCTCGGCGCACATGGGTGCGGGCGGCGCCGTTGCGGCCCAGCTTGAGGTAGTCGGCCGCCAGGTTCACATGCAGCGAGGGGTAGAGCGCACGGGCCGCGGGCGCGCCCTCGTGCGCCGCGGCGCGGTCGCCGGTGAGCTCCTCGGCGGCCGTCAACGCCCGTAGGTCCCAGGCGAGTTCGTCGGCCGGGTCGTCCTGGGTGTCGGCCATGTAGTGGGCCAGGGTGCAGCGGTGCAGCGGGGCGCCGTCCGCGCCGATCTCCGCCCACAGCTGAAGGAACCGGTGGCGGGCCTCCTCGCGGTCGCCGGCGTGGTGCAGGATGACGACCTGCCCGATCCGTGTCATCACGGCATCCGGTGCCGTCTGCTCCTGTCCCTGGGCCACCGCGTCCTCCGCACCCTCGCCGGCTGGTCGGCTGTCGCGACCGACGCTAACCGCAGCCTGCGGCGATCCTGGTCAGGCGGCACCGGGCCGGTTCACGGGTGAACCGGCCGGCGGCGGTCGGCTTGCGGTCCGCGGGGATCTGGTGTCGCGGCCTCAGCCCAGGTTCGGGATCGTCCAGTCGATCGGCCGGTGGCCCTGGCGCGCCACCGCCTCGTTGATCTGCGTGAACGGGCGGGAGCCGAAGAACTTCTTCGCGGACAGCGGCGAGGGGTGCGCGCCCTTGACCACCACGTGCCGGGACTCGTCGATCAGCGGGAGCTTCTTCTGCGCGTAGTTGCCCCACAGCACGAAGACCGCCGGGTCGGGACGGTCGGCGACCGCGCGGATCACCGCGTCGGTGAACTTCTCCCAGCCGCGGCCCTTGTGCGAGTTGGCCTCGCCGCCGCGCACCGTGAGCACCGCGTTGAGCAGCAGCACGCCCTGCTGGGCCCACGGCATCAGATAGCCGTTGTCCGGGACGGGCAGGCCGAGCTCCTCCTTCATCTCCTTGTAGATGTTGCGCAGGGAGGGCGGCGTCTTCACGCCGGGACGGACCGAGAAGCACAGACCGTGCCCCTGTCCCTCGCCGTGGTACGGGTCCTGGCCGAGGATCAGGACCTTCACCTGCTCGTACGGAGTGGCGTCCAGCGCGGCGAAGACCTCCTCGCGCGGAGGGTGGACGGGACCTCGCGCCCGCTCCTCCTCGACGAACTCCGTCAGCTCCTTGAAGTAGGGCTGCTGCAGTTCGTCGCCCAGAACACCGCGCCAGGACTCGGGCAGCATGGCGATGTCGGTCACGTCAACGTCCTTATGTCGTGCGGTCGCTTCAGGTCTCAGAACCTACAGGCGGCCACTGACAACGGGCCCGGATGCGCGAACTGCGCCCACTACCAGCTGGTCTTGCGGTGCAGCTCCCACATCAGCATGATCGTCGACGGGTCAAGTGCCTGCTCCGAGCCGGAGATGTCGTCGCTGGCGGCCACGTACTGCTTGCCCTGCCACAACGGCAGCAGCCGGGCGTCGTTCACCAGGATCTGCTGGGCCTGTTCGAAGTCCGAGACCACGTTGGCGCGGTCGCTCTCGCTGCGGGAGCGCGGCAGCAGCACACCGGTGATCTCCGGCGCCGGGTACGGCGTGCCCAGCGCGTTCTGGTTGCCGACGAACGGCGCGATGAAGTTGTCGGGGTCCGGGAAGTCGGGGAACCAGCCGCGCCCGAACACCGGGTACTCGCCCTTCTGGTAGCCCGTCACATACGTCTTCCAGGGGCGGCTCTTGAGCGTGATCGTGAACAGCCCGGAGGCCTCCAGCTGGCGCTTGATCTCCGCGAACTCCAGCTTGGTGGAGGAGCCGTAGCGGTCGGTGGTGAACCAGAGGGTGAGCGGGACGCGCTCGGTGATGCCCGCCTCGGTGAGGATCTTGCGGGCCTTGGCGACGCTCGGGCTGCCGAAGTCGTCGAAGAAGTCGGTGGTGTGCGCGGTCAGGCCCTTCGGGACCATGGAGTACAGCGGCTCCACGGTGTCCTTGTAGACCTTGTGCGCGATCGCCCCGCGGTCGACGACCTGGGCGACCGCCTTGCGGACCGCGGGCTTGGCGGCCCAGGAGTCCTTCGGGTTGAACACCAGGTAGTTGATCTCGACGCCGGCGCCCTCGTTGATCTGCAGGCTGCCGTCGGAGTTGTGCTTCTGGAGGTTGACGATGTCGTCGGCGTTCAGCCCGCGGAAGGCGACGTCGATGCTCTTGTCCTTCAGCGCGGCGACCATGGTGGCCGAGTCCTGGTAGTAGCGGATGGTCACCGCGTTGTTCTCGCGCTGCGCGTAGCCCTTGTAGTTGCCGTTCTTGGTGAGCTCGGCCTTCTTGCCGTCCTCGTAGGCCTGGAGCGTGTACGGCCCGGAGCCGTAGACCTTGTCGTCCTTGCGCAGGGAGCCGGCCGGGTACTCCTCGGGGTCCACGATCGACATGGCCGGTGTCGCCAGCACGAACGGGAAGGTGGCGTCGGGCTTGTTGAGGTGGAAGACGACCTTCAGGTCACCGGTCACCTGCACCCGGTCGAGGCTGCCGAGCAGGCCGGCGGGGCCGCCGTTGACGTTGATCTTCCGTATGCGGTCGATCGAGTACTTGACCGCCCGTGCGTCGAGCGTGTGGCCGTCGGAGAAGCGCAGGCCCGCGCGCAGCTCGCACTCGTAGACGCGGTTCGAGCTGTCGGAGAAGCGGCAGCTCTCGGCCGCGTCCGGCTGGGGCGTGGTCGCCCCGGAGGGGTAGCTGAGGAGCGTCTGGTAGATGTTGCGGAACAGCTCCCAGGACTGGTCCCACGAAGCGGCGGGGTCCAGCGTGCTGGGTGCGCTGGTCGTCCCGACGACGATGGGGCCCTTGTCGCCGGAGGAGTCCGACGAGAGGATGCCGCATCCGGCCACCAGTGACGACATGGACGCGATGGCCGCCACGTTCCGCAGGCCTCGGTTCCGGTTGAACACGCGCTCGCTCCTCGATCTGCCGTACCAAGGGTCGGCAGACCATACCGCAGCGCAACGGTGGTTGAACCCGCTTTGTACAAGGCCCTTGATCAGGTTGTTTATGACGACGTTGTCATGGGGCTGTGCTCTCCATGTGCCATGACAAGGGCGCCGTTTCCGTCAAGGAAACGGCGCCCAAGGGTGCCTGATCGTTACGGTCGCAACGGGTTGCTCAGGCGACGCCGGCGTTCAGGAAGATGCCGCCGTCGACGACGAGCGTCTGGCCGGTGATCCAGTCGGACTGCCCGGAGGTGAGGAACGCGGCGGCGCCGCCGATGTCGGACGGCACGCCGAGCCGCGCGAGCGGGTAGGCGGCGGCCGCCTCCTCCTCGCGGCCCTCGTACAGGGCCTGCGCGAACTTGGTCTTCACGACGGCCGGGGCGATCGCGTTGACCCGCACCTTGGGCGCGAACTCGTGCGCCAGCTGCTGGGTGAGGTTGATCAGCGCGGCCTTGCTGACGCCGTAGGCGGCGATGAACGGCGAGGGCGCGAGACCGGCGACGGAGGCGATGTTGACGATGGAGCCGCCGTTGTCCTTCTGCCAGGCGTGCCAGGTCTTCTGGGCGAAGCCGAGCGCGGAGATCACGTTGGTCTCGAAGACCTTGCGGGCGACGTTCAGGTCGAGGTCCGCGATCGGGCCGAACACCGGGTTGGTCCCGGCGTTGTTGACGAGGTGGTCGACGCGGCCGAAGGCCTCCATCGTCCGCTCGACGGCCTCGGCCTGGTGGTCGAGGTCGTGCGCCTTGCCGGCGATGCCGATGACGCGCTCGGCGCCGAGCTTGTCGACGGCCTCCTTCAGCGCGTCCTCGTTGCGGCCGGTGATGGCGACACGGTCGCCGCGGGCGACGAGCGCCTCGGCTACGCCGTAGCCGATGCCGCGGCTGGCGCCCGTGACGAGGGCGACCTTGCCGGAGAGTGCGGGCAGTTCAGTCATGGCTGGGAGTTCTCCTAGTCGAGCGGTCCGCCGGCGACGTACAGCACCTGGCCGGAGACGAAGCCGGCCGCCTCGCCGGTGAAGAAGGCGATGGCGTTGGCGATGTCGTCCGGCTCGCCGACGCGGGCGACCGGGATCTGGGTGGCGGCGGCGGCCTTGAAGTCCTCGAAGCCCATGCCCACACGGTCGGCGGTGGCCTTGGTCATCTCGGTGGCGATGAAGCCGGGGGCGACGGCGTTGGCGGTGACGCCGAACTTGCCGAGCTCCTTGGCGAGGGTCTTGGTGAAGCCCTGCAGACCGGCCTTGGCGGCCGAGTAGTTGACCTGGCCGCGGTTGCCGAGCGCCGAGGACGAGGACAGGTTGACGATCCGGCCGAAGCCCGCGTCGACCATGTGCTTCTGGCAGGCCTTGGACATCAGGAAGGCGCCGCGCAGGTGCACGTTCATGACGGTGTCCCAGTCGGAGACGCTCATCTTGAACAGCAGGTTGTCGCGCAGCACGCCCGCGTTGTTGACCAGGATCGTCGGTGCGCCGAGCTCCTCGACGACGCGTGCGATGGCGGCCTCGACCTGCGCCTCGTCGGAGACGTCGGCGCCGACCGCGAGGGCCTTGCCGCCGGCCGCGGTGATCTTCTCCACGGTCTCCTTGCAGGCGGCCTCGTCGAGGTCGATCACGGCGACCGCGCGGCCCTCGGCGGCCAGCCGTACGGCGGTGGCCGCGCCGATGCCGCGCGCTCCGCCGGTGACTACCGCGACCCGCTGCTCAGTGGTGGACATTGCTGCTTCTCCTCGCCCTCGAGAAAGTACGCCCGCTTGAAAGTACGTCCCTGACGAACCGCGCCCGCTGGGTGAGCGACCGCTTAGTACCTTCGGCAGACGTGACGCTAGAAGGCCTGGCACTCGGTGTCAACGGCACACGGCTCGGGTGTGATCCATTACCTCACCAGCAGGTCGAGCAACCGCTCCGTCTCGGCCGCCGGATCGGCGGTGAGCCCAGTGTGCACCGGTCCGGGCTGCACCACCGTGGAGCGCGGCGCAATCAGCCAGCGGAAGCGCCGTCCGGCGTCCTCCCCGGCGGCCTGCCCGGCCGCCCCTCCTCCGCCGCAGACCCGCTCCACGGCACCGAGCGCGGCCCGGATGCCGGCCACGTCGGCGGCCGGGTCGAGGGCGAGCAGCCGTGCCTCGTCGAGGTGGGTGCGGGCCCCGACATAGGCCTGGGCGCGGCAGTAGACGAGCACACCGGCGTTGATGCACTCGCCGCGCTCCACGCGCGGGACGACCCGCAGCAGCGCGTACTCGAAGACGTCACGGTCGCCGCCCTGGCCGCCGCGGATGATGTGCCGCTCGACCACCGAGCCGGCCATGTGGATGTGGCGCTCGCTCACTTGCCCTCCTCGATTCCGGTGACGCGCTCGTGGACGGCGGCGGCCCGGGCGAGCAGCGGCCGCGCGTACGCCCGTCTGAGGTCGTCCGGTGTGTCGAAGCCGGGCTCGCCGGTCAGCCAGGCGTCCGGGACCTGCGCCGTGACCTCGGCCAGCAGCTCCTCGGTGACGCGGGGCGCGAGCTCGGCGGCGGCGCCCGCGAGATCGGGGCGGAAGCGGGCGAGGGCATGGTCGGAGGCGTCGTAGGAACGGGCCGCGGAGGCGTCGGCGCCGGGCCAGTTGTGGTGCCAGATCATGGTGGCGCCGTGGTCGATGAGCCACAGGTCGCCCCGCCGCATCAGCAGGTTGGGGTTGCGCCAGGACCGGTCGACGTTGTTCACCAGCGCGTCGAACCAGACGATCCGGCCGGCCTCCTCGGGGCTCACCCCGAAGGCGAGCGGGTCGAAGCCGAGGGCGCCGGAGAGGAAGTCCATGCCCAGGTTGGTGCCCCCGCTGGAGCGCAGCAGATCCTGCACCTGCTGCTCGGGCTCGCCCAGTCCCAGCACCGCGTCCAGGGCGACGGTCACCAGGCCCGGCACCCGCAGTCCGAGCCGGCGGGCGAGCTCGCCGCAGACCACCTCGGCGACCAGCGTCTTGCGGCCCTGTCCCGCGCCGGTGAACTTCAGGACGTAGGTCCCGAAGTCGTCGGCCTCGACGAGACCGGGCAGCGATCCGCCCTCCCGCAGAGGCGTGATGTAGCGGGTCGCGATGACTTCCTTGAGCATCGCCCCAGGTTACTGGGGCGGCGGCGGGCGCCGGACGAGCGGTGGGCCGACATCGACAGCAAAGCGACAGCTCGGCTTTACCCACCTCGGGACACGACCTTGCCAAGCTCGGCATCGGCTGAACAACCCACGGCGACCGGCCGTACCCCTGTACAGATCCACGACGCTTGCATGGAAGGGAACGTCAGCATGACCAGCGAATCAACTCCCCCCGCCCAGGCACCCGCCCGCCGGACCGTCATGGCGGCGGCAGGCGCGGCGGGACTCGCCGTCGCGCTGACCGCGTGCGGATCGTCCGACGACAGCTCCTCCGTCAGCTCGGACACCCAGGCCGGGGCGAACGCCTCGGGCGGCGACTCGGGCAACGGCTCCGGCGGATCGGCGCTGGCCAAGACCTCCGACATCCCCGAGGGCGGGGGCAAGATCTTCAAGGACCAGAGCGTGGTGGTCACGCAGCCCGCCGCCGGGACCTTCAAGGCGTTCTCCACCAAGTGCCCCCACCAGGGCTGTGCCGTGAGCAGCATCGCCAACGGCATCATCCACTGCCCCTGCCACGGCAGCGAGTTCTCGGTCGAGGACGGCAGCGTGAAGAAGGGCCCGGCGACGTCCGGACTCAGCGCCCAGAAGGTCACCGTCACCGGGGACTCGATCACGCTCTCCTGACGCGCGGCCTCCTGAGGCAGCCGAGCACCTCGTCCGTGGTCGCGACCGTGGCGACCAACGCGAGGGTGTTGCGGATCATCGCCGGGGTGTAGTCGGACGGCACCCCCGCGATGGCGTCGGACGGCACCACGGCGGTGTAGCCGCGGTTCACCGCGTCGAAGACGGCGTTCGGGATCGCCACGTTGGCCGAGACCCCGGCGACGACCAGGGTGCGGCAGCCGAGGTTGCGCAGCAGCGCGTCCACGTCGGTGCCCTGGATCGGGGACAGCCCGTGCAGCCGCCGTACGACGAAGTCCTCCTCGGCGACCTCGATCGGGGCGGCGACGCGTACCGCCGTGGTGCCGGACAGCTGCTGGACGGGCAGGCGTTCGGCGGCGCGGAAGAGCCGGGCGTTGCGGTTCGCGCCGCGGCCGTCCGGGCGGCGCTCGGCGATCGCGTGCACCACCTGGACCCCGCTCTCGTGCGCGGCCGCGACCAGCCGGGCGACGTTGGCGAGGGCACCGGACGAGCGTGCCTCGCGGGCGAGTTCGGGCAGGGCGCTCTCCGGACCCACGACGCCCTGCTGGCATTCGACGGTCAGCAGCACCGTGGAATCGGGTGCGAGGAGTGCGCGGAGCTGTTCCTGCGACGGCACGGTTCCCCCTCGTCGGCGGCGGTCCGGGGCGGGCGAGCGTAGCGGTCATTGCGCGGGGACGGAAGACGACCCATCCTTTTCTGACGTGATGTCAGAGGATCTCTCCTCTGACACGACGTGAGAGAAGAGGGGGCCGCATGACCGTCACTCAGCGCCGGGGCCGGAAGATCATGATGACGGCTGGTGAGCTGGACGAATTCCTGACCACCCAGCGCACCTGCCGGGTCGCCACCGTCTCGGCGAGCGGTGCGCCGCACGTGAGCACGCTGTGGTTCGCCTGGGACGGAACGTCGCTGTGGCTGTACTCCGTGGTGCGCAGCAAGCGCTGGACGGACCTGCGCCGCGACCAGCGGGTCGCGATCGTCATCGACACCGGTGAGGAGTACGACGAGCTGCGCGGCGTCGAGCTGTCCGGAACCGTCGAGTTCGTGGGCGAGGCGCCGCGCACCGGGGAGCTGTGCGCCGAACTCGACGTCCCGGAGACCCTGTTCGCGCGCAAGAACTTCAACCTGGAGGAGATGCCGCACGACGGCCGGCACGCCTGGGTGCGGCTGACCCCGGAGAAGACCGTGTCCTGGGACTTCCGCAAGCTGGGCGGCGCCTGAGTCAGCCCACCTTGCGGGCCGCGTCCTGCAGCGCCCGCACCGCCGCCCGGATCGAGGGGCGGCGGTCGGCGTCCGCGCGCCAGACGACGTAGACATGCCGGCGCACGCGCTGGCGGAGCGGGACGGTGACGACGCCCGCGGGCATCGGGTGGCGGCCGAGCAGCGGGGCGATGCACACCCCGAGTCCGGCCGCGACCAGGCCCATCTGGGTGTGGGTCTCGGCGGCGCGGTGGCCGACGATGGGCTCGACGCCGCGCGAGCGGAGCGTGAACATCAGCCACTCGTGGCAGAACTCGCCCTCGCCCCAGGTGATCCACTCGTCCTCGGCGAACTCCGCGAGGTCCACCTCGTCGCGCCCGGCGAGCCGGTGCCGGGCCGGCATCGCCACGTCCGCGGGGTCGTCCAGGAGCGGAGCCTTGACCAGGCCGTCGGGCAGCGGCATCGGCTTGTTGTACCAGTCGAGCACCACCGCGAGATCGAGGTCGCCGCGGACCACCCCGGCGATGCCGGCCTCCGGCTCCAGCTCGCTGGAGCGCACCCGCAGCGCGGGATGCTCGGTGCGCAGGGCGGCGAGCGCGGTGGGGAACAGGCCGCGCGCGGCCGTCGGGAACGCCGAGAGCCTGAGCTCGCCGACCACCTGACCGCGGTGCGCCTCCAGGTCGGACCGGGCGAGCTCGACCTGCGACAGGATGCGGGACGCGTGCTCGGCGAGCAGCCGGCCCGCGTCCGTCAGCCGCACGCCCCGGCCGTTCTTGGCCAGCATCTGCTGGCCGACCTCCCGCTCCAGCTTGGCCATCTGCTGGGAGACGGCCGACGTCGTGACGTGCAGGGCGTCGGCGGCACCGCTGACCGAGCCGTGCCGGGCGAGGGCGTCGAGGGTCCGGAGGCGCTCCAGATTCAACATGTAAGTGATGCTACGAGATACCTCGCGAGAAGTCTCGATTGTGCTACGAGATGCTGTGCTGCATCGTTGCGAGCATGACCATCGCCACCGCGCCGCGGACCCCCGTCCGCGCCCCCGCCCGCCGTCCCGCCCTCGACTGGCGTCTGCGCTTCGGCGCCCTGTCCCTGATCTGGGGCTTCAGCTTCCTGCTCATCAAGGTCGGCACGGAGGGGTACGCGCCCTTCCAGGTCACCCTGGGACGGCTGGCGTTCGGCACGGCCGTGCTCGCGGCGGCGATGGCGGTGAAGCGGGAGCGCCTGCCGCGGGGGCTGCGGACCTGGGGGCATCTCGCGGTCGCCGCGTTCCTGCTGAACGCACTGCCGTTCTCGCTGTTCGCGTACTCCGAGCTGACGATTCCGTCGACGCTGGCGGGGATCTGCAACGCGACGTCGCCGCTGTGGGGGATGGCGCTGTCCGTGGTCGCGCTGTCGGAGGACCGGCCCACGCGGGTGCGGGTCGCCGGGCTGGGGATCGGATTCCTCGGGGTGCTGACGGTGCTCGGCGCGTGGGAGGGTTTCAGCGGGCTGGACGCCGGGGGGACGGCGATGGCACTGCTGGCGTCGTTGAGTTATCCGGTGGGGTGGATCTACGTGCGGCGGACCCTGGCGGGTACCGGGAACTCCCATCTGTCCATGACGGGTGCGCAGTTGCTGCTGGCGACGGTGCAACTGGCCTTTGTGACGCCGTTGTTCACGTCCGTGCCGACGCGGTTCCCGCTCGTGCCGTTGCTTGCGGTCGCCGCGCTGGGGGCGCTGGGGACCGGGGTCGCCGTGCTTCTTCAGTACGGGCTGGTGGCCGAAGTCGGGCCTACGACGGCGCAGATGGTCACGTACTTCATTCCGGTCATCGCCACGGCGGCGGGGGTTGCGGTGCTCGGGGAGTCGTTGCGGTGGTCGACCCCGGTGGGGGCGGTGGTTGTTCTGGCCGGGGCCGCGCTCACCCAGGTTCGGCGGCGTGCCTGAACGCGTGCGGGGGCGGGTGCGGGCCCGTTGTGGCGTGTCGCGCAGTTCCCCGCGCCCCTGAGGGGGGTTGCAGGACGCCTACACGTATGTGCGGGTAGGGGTGCGGTCCAAGGCCCTGGCTGTCGCCTCGGCCAGGGGGGTTGCCTCCTGGGCGGTCAGGGTGGCGACGGTGATACGGATGCCGGGGGGTGAGGCGAGGCGGAAGCGGGCGCCCGGGGCCACCGCCCAGCCGGCGTGCAGGAGGCGGGACACGGCGGCCGTCTCGTCGGGGACCGGGATCCAGACGTTGAGGCCGGAGCGGCCGTGCGCCTCGATGCCGCGGTGTGCGAGGGCCTCGATCAGGAGGTCGCGGCGCCGGCCGTAGGCGGTCGCCACCGCCCGGGTGTCCAGGGCCTCGTCCGCCCAGAGGCGGACCACCGCCCGCTGGATGATGCGGCTGACCCAGCCGGGGCCCAGCCGGTGCCGGCCCGTGACGCGGTCGACCGTGGTCGCGTCGCCGGTGAGGACGGCGAGACGCAGGTCGGGGCCGTAGGCCTTGGCGACCGAGCGCACGAAGGCCCATTGCCGGGTGACGCCGGCCAGGGGGTGCACGGGGAGGTCGACGATGCCGTGGCCGTGGTCGTCCTCGATCAGGAGGGTCTCCGGATGCTCGCGCAGCACGGCGCGCAGGGCACGCGCGCGGGGGGCGGTGACGGCGGCGCCCGTGGGGTTCTGGGCGCGGTCGGTGACGATCAGGGCGCGGGCGCCGGACTCCAGGGCCCGTCGCACGCCCTCGGGGCGCGGGCCCTCGTCGTCCAGGCCCACCGGGGCCGTGCGCAGCCCGAGCGCCGGGACGAGGTCGAGCAGGCTGCCCCAGCCGGGGTCCTCCACGGCGACGGTGTCCCCCGGCTTCAGGTGGGTGGTGAGCACCCGCTCGATGGCGTCCAGCGAGCCGGAGGCGACGCTGAGCGGACCGTCGGGCACCCCGTCGGCGTCCAGGGCCGCACGTGCGATCCGCGCAAGGTCCGGTTCCACCAGGGCGTCGCCGTAGAGCACGGGCTCGCGGTCGCCCTGTTCGGCCGCCGCCGCGAACGCCCTCGCCAGGGACGGCAGCAGCGCCGGGTCGGGGTTGCCGTTGGCCACGTCGCGCGCGCCTTCCGGCACGTCCATGCGGGCGTACTCACGCCCTGTGGTGGCGGGCTTGGGGCGCACCCGGCTGCCCCGGCGTCCGGACGTCTCGATGACCCCGCGCTCGCGCAGGATCCGGTACGCGGACGCGACCGTGTTCGGGTTCACGCCCAGCTCGACCGCCAACTCCCGCATGGGCGGCAGCAGTTGGCCCGGCTCAAGCTCGCCGGACCCCACCGCGCGCTCGACGCTCGCCGCGATGTCCGCTGCGCGCCGTCCTTCGATCCGGTATTCTCCTAGCACAAAGCAGATTATGCACTAGTGCAATGCCTGGTGCAAGACGAGCAGCCAGCGCAGGACGAGCAGCCTTGGAGACAGTCATGCAGGGGACCGCCCAGCCGACGTCGCAGCCCACCGCCTACACGCCGACCGACCGCACCGTCCCCACCCGTTCCGCGGAGCGGGCGTCGTACGACAAGGAGCTGGTGCACGCGATACTCGACGAGGCCTATGTGTGCCACCTCGGCTTCGTCCGGGACGGGCGGCCGGTGGTGCTGCCCACGCTGTTCGCCCGGGTCGGCGAGCGGCTGTACGTGCACGGCTCGACCGGCTCGCGCCCGCTGCGGATGACCGGCAGGCAGGCCCCGGGGCTCCCGGTGTGCCTGACGGTCACGCACGTCGACGCGCTGATCCTGGCCCGCTCGGCCTTCCACCACTCGATCAACTACCGGTCCGTGGTGGTCCACGGCACCGCCCATGACGTGACGGACCCCGACGAGAAGCGGGCCGCCCTGGACGCGCTGGTCGACCACGTGGTGGCGGGCCGGTCGGCCGACTCCCGGCCCGCGAACAAGAAGGAGCTGGCCGCCACCGCCGTCATCCGTCTCGACCTCGACGAGGTCTCCGCGAAGCTCCGCACCGGCGGCGTCAACGACGACCCCGAGGACCTGGACCTGCCGCACTGGGCGGGTGTCGTCCCGCTGCGCAAGGGGTACGAACTCCCGGTCGCCGACGCCGACTTGACGCCCGGGATCGAGCTTCCCGACTACCTGGCCGCACGCTGATGCTGATCCACCCCTGGGACGCGCCGCGCGACGACGCCGAGTGGCAGCGGTGGCTCGGCACGCACGACTTCGGGCAGCTCGCCGTCAACGGCCTGCCCGGCGAGCCGCCCTACGTCCAGCCGCTCCACTTCGCCTACGACGCCGGACGCGCCGAGGCCGTCACGCACCTCGCGCGGCCCAACCCCCTGTGGCCCGCGCTGGAGGCCGACCCGGACGTGCTGCTGAGCGTGGTCGACGACTACGTGTACGTCCCGGGCCCCTGGCAGGCGCCGCCCGGCCTTCCGCCCGAGCACGGCACTCCTACGAGCTTCTACGCCGCGGTCCAACTCCGTTGCACGGCCCATGTCGTGGACGATCCGGCCGAGAAGGCCGAGCTGCTCAACCGCCAGGTCGGCCACTTCCAGCCGGAGGGCGGCTCCGCCCCGGCGGCGGTGGACGAGGAACCGTTCGGCAGGCTCCTGGCGGGCATTCGCGGGCTGCGGCTCGAAGTGGTCGGCGTCCGGGCCAAGTTCAAGTACGCGAGCCACAAGCCGCAGGAGGTGCAGGACCGCGTGGTGACGGGCCTCGCATCCCGCGAAGGCCCACGCGACACCGCGGCCCGGGAGCACCAGGTGCGCCGGCGCGGGGTGTGGTCGGCGGGGCGGTGAGCTGCGCCGCCCCGCCTCCCCGGGGTCCTACGCCGGTGCCGGTTCCGCGCCCGCTCCGCGGGCCTCCGCGAGGGCCAGGCCTGCTACCGAGGCGAGCATCAGCACCGTGCCCACCAGGGTCGCCGTGGTGAGGTGCTCGCCGAGGAGGGCGACCGCGAGCACCGCGGCGGCCACCGGTTCGAGGAGCATGATCACGGACACCGTGGCCGAGCGGACGACGGCCGCTCCCGCGAAGTAGAGGCCGTAGGCGAGGGCCGTGGGGACCGTGGCGATGTAGAGCAGCAGCCACAGCGTGCGGGCCGGGTGGTCGGCGTGCGGGACGATCCCCTCGATCAGGGCGAACGGCAGCAGGCAGAGGCCTGCGACCGCGAAGGCCCCCACGGAGGTGCTGGACGCGTCCGTCTCGCCGTACCGGCCCCACCAGCGGGTGAGCAGGGTCATCGCGCAGTATCCGGCCGCGGCCAGCAGCGCGAACAGCACCCCGGCCGGGCGGACGGTCGCGCCGCCCCCGCCGAGCACGAGCACCGCCAGGCCCGCGAGCGCCCCGGCGACGGCGGCCACGCCGCCGCGGCCGAGCCGCTCCCCCATGGTGAGCCGGGCGCCCAGCGCGATGAGCACGGGTCCGGCGCCCAGTGTGACGACGGTGCCGACCGCGAGCCCGGTGGCGGACACGGCGGCGAAGTAGGCCGTCTGGAACACGGCGAGCCCCACGCCGGTGGCGCCGGCCCGCAGCGCCCGGCGGCGCAGCGGCTCCCGCGCGGCGGTCCGGACGCGCGGCCGCAGCAGGCGGGCGGCGAGCAGCAGGACGAGACCGGCCGCGCAGCGCCAGAAGGAGAGGGCGGCGTAGCCCATGTCACTGGCCTGGTAGACCAGGGAGGCTGCCGCGCCCGCGGTGCCCCAGGCGACACCGGCGACGATCAGGAAGAACAGGCCACGCCCGACGGGCAGGCCGAAAGCAGGATGCGACACGAAGGGTCTCCGCAAGGTGCAGAAGGTCGGAAGGGGACCGGTCCGGGCCGGGTCCCATGGACTTCTTCTGCGGGCAGCACCGTTCGGCCCGACACCGTCGGGCGTGGATTCCGGAGGGCCCGCCTCAGGCGGCCGGGGGCGGAAGAACGCGTGCGTCCGTATGCATGATCCACACCTTAGGCCGCGGTTTCACGGGAGGGCAACGCCGTTTCCGGGCCGCCGCTCGCCACCGGCTCCGGGGAGCCCTTGGCGGGCGCCGACGACTGGGCGATGAACGCGCCGACCAGGACGACGGCACCGCCGACGATCTGCGGCGCCGACAGGTGCTCGCCGAGCAGCACCCACGCGAGGACCGTCGCGACGACCGCCTCCAGGCAGGCCACGACGCCCGCGACCTGCGGCGACAGCCGGCGCACCGACACGACGCCGGTGACGTAGGCGAGGACGGTGGCGACGAGCACGATCCAGGCCAGCAGGTAGAGGGCGGTGACGGGAGTGCCGTTCAGCTGCGCCGTGCCGGTCAGCACGGAGAAGTCCATGGTCCAGGGGCGGGCCACCACGGTGAGCACGACGGCGCCGATCAGCAGGCCGTACGCGATGACGCCGAGCGGGTCGGGCGCCTCGTCACCGGCGTCGCTGCCCTGGTCGGACAGGACGAAATAGCCGACCTGGCAGCAGGCGGCGCCGAGCGCGAGCAGCAGCCCGAGGGCGTCGAAGCTGAGCCCGGACCAGACCTCCACCACGCAGGCGAGGCCGCCGACCGCGAGGACGACGCCGAGCGCCGCGGCGCGCGTGACCGGCCGCCGCTGCACGAACCGGACCCAGCCCAGCACGAGGGCGGGCGCGAGGTACTCGACGAGCAGGGCGACCCCGACCGGGATGCGGGAGATCGCGGCGAAGTAGCAGGCCTGCACGCCGGCCACGGCGAGCAGGCCGAACCCGGTGAGCAGGGCCGGGCGGCGCACCAGCAGGGCGCGGTGGCGCACCGCGACCGGCAGCATCACCAGGGCGGCGCCCGCAACCCGCAGCCAGACCACGTGGAGCGGGTCGAGTCCCGCCTCGATCAGCGGCTTGGCCGCGACCCCGGATCCACCGAAGGCGAGCGCGGACCCGAGGGCGAGCCCGAGCCCCATGCCCTTGCCGCCGGCGTGACGGCTCCCAGACGTATGCACCGGCACATGATGACAGGCGACGACAGGAGCGTCACCCCCGATGACACCTGTCTCAGCGGCTGGACCACCGCGACCACGTCAGCCGGTCCTCGATGCCCTTGACCAGGGCCCCGGCGTCGACGCCCGCGCGGTGGAGCACCTCGACCGCGCGTGCCTCGGGATCGGCGGCGATCGCCGCCAGGAGGTCGATACCGCGGGCCGGTCCGGCCCCGCGGGCGGCGGCGCGCTCGCAGGCGTGCTCCATCGCGCCCGCGGCCAGCGGCGAGAAGCCGTCGGACTCCGCCACCACGGGCACGGCGCCGGAGTCCTCCACGGAGCCCTGCCAGCGCAGGCCGTATCCGATGCTGCGCTGCACGAGATAGCCGAGCAGCCGGGCGATCGCGGGCCCTTCGCCGAAGACGGCCCGCACCTCCGGATCGTGCTCCAGGAGCGAGTGCAGCAGGTGGGCCGAGTCGATCTGCCGGTCCCCGTCGCGCACCGCCCGGCGGCGGGCAGCGGAGACCACCGCTGCCAGCTCGTCGGTGAGCCTGGCATCGTTGTCCGCGCGAGGTGCCACGACCTGCTCGTCGGCCGACTGCCGGGGGATACGGGGTTGCACATCCCCTACCCCATCAGCCCCTTCGCCTGCGGTCATCCCCGAGGGGAAGCATCTTCGCGTCCCACACAGAGTGGACCCCGTGCGCCGGAATCTCCTCCTTACGGATGAGATCAGGCCGTTTTACCCGCAGGGGCGCGCGCCTCCTTGCCGTCCGCCACACGCGCAACCACGGCACTCCGTCGCACGTCCCACCAGGTGCATGGAGCGCAGGTACTGGCTGGTGTCCCTGCCGGCCGTCGACGGCAAGCAGTACGTGTACCGGGTGGAAGCCCCGGAGGACGCACTGCCCGCCGACCTGTTCTGGGACGCCTGGCACTGCCACGACGAGAGCACCTTCCCCCGGGCCTGGGACCTCTTCGACGCCGCGCTGATACGGCACGTGGGCTGAGCCCCGCCGGACGACGCCCACATTTTCTGACGGTTCATCAGTATTGAATGTTCCAGGCCGTGCGGCTACTTTCCGCGACACCGGAGCCCGACAGAAGAGGTGGTCGCATGGCCGAAGTCAGCGCGGAGGCCCGTATCGAGGCACCCGCCGAGAAGGTGTGGGCGCAGCTCACCGACTGGTCCGCGTACGGCGAGTGGAACGCGACCCACACCAGCTTCCCCAAGGGCGGTCCCCAGGCCCTCGAAGTGGGCGGGACCTACGAGGAGAACATGAAGCTGATGGGCTTCCCGGCCGAGGTCGAGTGGACCATCGACGAGCTGGAGCCGGCCCGGGTGTTCGCCACCCGCGGCAAGGGCCCGATGGCGGTGAGCCTGGTCAACCGCTACACGCTGGTCCCCGACGGCGACGCCACGACGGTCCGCATCGACAGCGAGTTCACCGGCGCGGCGGTCTCCCTGATGGCGGGCAAGCTCAAGGACTCGGCGACGGCGGCGCTGAACGAGTCGCTGCGGAAGCTGGCCGGACTGGTGACCTGAGGACGCGGGCACACGAAGGCGCCCCGTGGAGTTCCACGGGGCGCCTTGCCTACGGCGGGGAGGCCGTCGTCCGCGCCGAGCTCGGTCAGTCCTCGTCGGCGAGGATCAGGTACAGCTTCTTGCGGGCTTCGTTGATGACGGCCAGCGCCTTCTCGCGCTGCTCCTTGCTGCCGGTCTTCCAGACCTGACCGAAGGCCTCCATCAGACCGAAGCCGGCCTGCCGGATCTCACCGAGCGCCTCGAAGTCGATGCCGCGGGAGGCCTCCTCCCAGGGCGCGTCCGGGCCCTCGTCGGCCGCCGCGCGGCCCGTCCCGGTGAGGGAGAACAGCTTCTTGCCGCCCTCGCTCGCGCTGGTGATCAGGCCCTCGTCCTCCAGCAGCTGGAGGGTCGGGTACACCGAACCCGGGCTGGGCTTCCACGCCCCGCCACTGCGCTCGGCGATCTCCTGGATCATCTCGTAACCGTGCATGGGCCGGTCCTTGAGCAGGGCCAGGATCGACGCCCTCACGTCGCCCCTCCGTGCCCTGCCGCGAGGTCCGCCCCGCCCTCGTGGGCCCCAGGGGCCCGGGCCGAAGCCGGGGCCGCCGAAACCGAAGCCGGGGCCTGGGCCGCCGCCCGGGCCGCCCGGGCCGAAGGGACCGAAGGCGCCGCGCCGGCCCTCGAAACCACCCCGGCCGCGAGAGCCGGGTCCACCGTGTCCACGTTCGAATCCATGGGAACGCATCGCAATCACTTCCATTCCATCGTTGATCTGTCGCGATGCGTCAACGATATATCGGAACAGTTCGGCTGACAAGACCTGGCGGAAAAACGACAGCGGAAGGGCCCGGCCCCAGGTCAGGGCCGGGCCCGCAGGGCTCCAGGCGGCCTCAGTGGCCTCGGAACGCCTCCTCCAGCCACCAGGAGCCGTGGTCGCGGGTCACCTTGGCGTCGATCAGCAGCGGCGCCGAACGCGGTCCGGCGACCCAGTCCCCTACGGCCTTCAGGTCGGCCGGGGTGCGGACGGTCACGGCCTCGAAGCCGTAGCCGCGGGCGACGGCGGCGATGTCCGTCTCCGGGAACGTGACGGTGTCCAGCGCGAACCCGTCCGGGCCGAAGTGGTGGACCTCCGCGCCGTAGGCCTCGTCGTTGTAGACGACGACCACCATCGGCAGGCCGAGCCGGCGCACGGTGTCCAGCTCCACGGCGCTCATCAGCGCACCGCCGTCGCCGAGCGCGGCCACGGGGAGGCGGTCCGGCCGCGCGAGGGCCGCACCGATCGTGGTCGCGAGGCCCAGGCCGATCGACTGGAACGCCTGGGTGAAGCAGAACCCGTTGTGGTCCGGCACCGAGAGGTACGTGCTCGGGTAGCCCATGAAGTTGCCCGAGTCGACGCCGACCACCCGCTCGGCGGGCAGGATGTCGTCGAGCCCGATGCTGAGCGTGCGCGGGTCGATGCGCTCACGGGTGCCCTCGTCCTCGTACGGCACGTCGCGCCACCGGCCGCGTGCGGCGAGCGCGGCGGCGGTCTCCGGGGTCCGGTACCCCTCGCGGGGCCCGCCCTGCGCCGCCAGGGCCAGCCGTGCGGTGCGTTCCACGTCGCCGGTGACGCCGAGGTCGATCGCGCGGTGCGCGCCGAGTGCCTCCGGGTCGTCGTCGACCTGGACGACGGTCGCCCGGGGGCCGATGAGACGGCCGTGCCGCATGGTCCACATGTTCAGGGCGCAGCCCCAGCCGACGATCAGGTCGGCGCCCTGGAGGAGCTCGGCCACCAGCGGCGGGGCGAAGCCGCCGGAGACGTCGAGCGAGAAGGGGTCGTCGTGGAAGAGACCGCGGGCGACGGCCGAGGTGGCGAGCAGGGCGCCGTGCCGGGCGGCGAGGGCGGCGAGGGCGTCGCGGCCGCCGGCGGTGCGGGCGCCGCGCCCGGCCACGAAGACGGGACGCCGGGCGGCCTCCAGCGCCTCGGTCAGCTCCGCCACCGCAGTGCGGGACGGCTCGACCGGTTCCGGTTCGGGAATCCGGACGCCCTCGACGGACACGCCGTCGGGCACGTCGAGGGCCTGGACCTCCAGCGGGAGGTTGAGCAGGACGGTACGGCGCTCGTGCCGGGCCCGGCGCAGGGCGGCGAGGGCCTGCTCGACGGCGTCGTGCGCGGTCGTGACGCGCGCGGAGACGGCGCCCACGGCGTGCACCGCGAGTCCTTGGTCGATACGGAAGTTGGAGCGCTGGGCGGTCGCCTCGGCGGCCAGTACGAGCAGCGGCGTACGACTCTTGGCGGCCTCGGTGATGCCGGTGAGGGCGTTGGTCAGGCCGGGGCCCTGGTGGACGCTGAGCGCTGCCGGTGCCCCGCTGGTGCGGGCGTAGGCGTCCGCCATGGTCGCCGCGCCGCCCTCGTGGCGTGCGGCGACGAACCGGGCGCCCGCGGCCACCATGGCGTTGGTCAGATGGAAGTTGCCCGAGCCGACCCCGCCGAAGACGTGGTCGATCCCGGACGCCGTGAGGGCCCGCCCGACGGCTTCGGCGACCTTCACGACCGCTCCACCAGGGCGAGGACACGGGCGGGGGCGCCGGAGCCGGAGACGATGGGCAGCGGTCCCGCGACGACGACGGCGCCGGTCGGCGGCAGCGACCCCAGGTTCTGCAGCTGGGTGAGGCCGTACTTGCCGCTGCCGAGCAGGTACGAGTGGCAGGGGAAGGCCGGTTCGAAGGAGTGGGCGCGGCCCGCGTCCGTGCCGACCGTCTCCACGCCGAGCCCGATCACGGGGGCCTCCTCGGCGACCCAGCGGGCGCACTCCGGGGACAGGCCGGGGGTGTGCGGGCCGTTCTCGTCGGCGTTCAGGAACTCCTCCTGCGTCCGGGAGCGGGCGTCCCAGCCGGTGCGCAGCATCAGCCAGCCGTCTTCGGGCAGGGGCCCGTTGTCGGCCTCCCAGGCCTTGATGTGGTCGACCTCGACCAGGAAGTCGGGGTCCTTCGCGGCAGCCGCCGAGAAGTCCAGTACGGCCGCGGGTGCGATCAGCCGGCCGGCCGGCACCGACGCAACGTCGCCGAGGTCCTTGCCGGTGACCCAGTGCACCGGCGCGTCGAAGTGGGTGCCGGTGTGCTCACCGCTGCGGAAGTTGTTCCAGTACCAGGCCGGCCCCCGGTCGTCGTACCGGCTGATCTCCTCCAGCTCGAAGGTCCGCGTCTGCCCGAAGGGGGGCGGCAGCTGGATCACCGGTGTCGTCGACGACAGCGGCGACGTCAGGTCGACGACTTCGATCGACCCACCCCGCAACCCGGACAGCAGAGCGGCGAGCACGGACGGCTGGGACATGACGGCCTCCAGGGACGGTGCTGAACTGCCAACGCCTTTCTGTACAGCGTGTCAGCCTTCCCCGGATCGTCCAGACGCGCAGCACGAAACGGACGACGACGACTGCCGTGAGCATGTCTGGAGCGGGCTGCTCATGCGCAGCCCGGACCCCGCGCTCGTGCTGACCACGCCGGACTCCTCGGTCGCGATGGCAGCGCTGGTGGAGCTGCTGGGCGAGGAGAGGCAGCCGGCTTCGGCGCGGGGGGCAGGGAAAATCAGTCCAGCGACCGGGAATTGGCCTTGGTGGGTCGGTGCCGGGGCGGCCTAGCGTCGGGGTATGCGGATTCGGATTGTCGATGCCTTCACCGATCGTCCCTTCGGGGGAAACCCCGCCGGTGTGCTGCTGCTCGAGGAGTTTCCCGACGACGAGCGGCTGCAGCGGATCGCGCAGGAGGTGAACCACGCCGAGACGGCGTTCGCGCGTCGGCTGCCCGCGGGAGGGGAGGCCGACTGGGCGTTGCGGTGGTTCACGCCGGTGGCCGAGGTGCGGATGTGCGGCCATGCCACGCTGGCGACGGCGCACGTCCTGCGGACCGGCGGTGCGCACGAGGGGCCGGTGCGGTTCGCCACCCTCAGCGGCGTGCTCGTGGCGACGCCCGGGGACGACGGCTCGATCACGCTGGACTTCCCGACCGCGCCGCTCACCGAGGTCGACGTCCCCGCCGGGGTCGCCGAGGCACTCGGCGCCGAGCCGCGCTGCGCCTTCGACACCGGTCCGGACGTCGGCGACCTGGTCGTGGAGCTGGCCGACGAGAAGACGGTCCACGCGCTCGCCCCCGACCACCGCGCCCTCGGCACCTTCTCCGAGCGCGGCATCATCGCCACCGCCCGCGCCGAGGACCCGTCCCGGGGCTACGACTACGTCTCCCGCTGCTTCTTCCCGAACTACGGCATCGACGAGGACCCGGTCACCGGCAGCGCCCACACGGCCCTCGCCCCCTTCTGGTCCCCGCGCCTCGGCAGCGCCGTCCTCACCGGCCTCCAGGCCTCGCCCCGCTCCGGCCGCGTCCGCACCGAGCTGCGCGGCGACCGCACCCTGCTGAGCGGCCGCGCGGTCACCACGATCGAGGGCGAACTGCTGGTGTAGCCCGCCTCATGCCGTCGGCAGCCAGCCCACCTTGCCGGCCAGCAGCGCGTAGCCCACGAACGCCCCGATGTCGAGCAGGGAATGCGCCACCACCAGGGGGCCCACCCGCCCCCACCGGCGGTACAGGAACACGAACACCACGCCCATGACCATGTTGCCGAGGAACCCGCCGACGCCCTGGTAGAGGTGGTAGCTGCCGCGCAGTACGGAACTGGCCATCAGGGCGGACCCGGGCGTCCACCCCAACTGCCCCAGCCGCCGCAGCAGATACCCCACCACGACGACCTCTTCCAGGATCGCGTTCTGCATCGCCGACAGCACCAGCACCGGGTACTTCCACCACACGTCGGGCAGCGCCTCCGGCACCACCGTGAGGTTGAAGCCCAGCCCGCGCGCGGCCAGGTAGAAGGCGATCCCGGTGCTGCCGATCACCGCCGCGATCCCGGCACCGCGGCCGAGGTCCGGCCAGGGCCGGGTGCGGTCGAACCCGATCGTCCGCATGCTCCGGCCCTCGCGCATCAGCAGATGCGCGACGAGGGCGACCGGCACCAGCGCCGACGCGATCCCGAACAGCTGCCAGGCGAGATCGAGCCAGGGACGCCCCGGCGCCGCGGACGCGTTGAGGGTCGCCGCCTGATCCTTCAGGCCGCCCGGTTTCGTGACCGACCCGACAAAGCTGATCAGGGCGGACACACCGCTCGCACCGAGCGAAAGCCCCAGAACGAGCAGCGTCTCGTCACGGAGAATCCGCCGCGAGGGCCGTTCCGGCGGAACGGAATCGGCCACCGGCTCCGCCTCTGCCTGCACACCTGCCTCCAGTTGGGTAATCCCGCCCCATGCCCATCGTCGCCCCGCTAGTGTCTCGAAAGCACTGACGAAGACCGTGCGCGCCAGGCTGTCGGGGGGACAGGGAGGGGCACCACCGTCATGGGACGTCACAGCTTGCCCGATCAGTATGGGGCGGGCCGCAGCGACCCCCGCCCACGTGCACGCCGCCGTCCGGTGGCCGTCGCCACGGCACTCGTCCTCACCGTGGCCGGCGGCACGGCGGCCGCCGCGAGAAGCGGGCTGCTGTCGTTCGGCCCCTCATGCCGGGACGATCCGCTGCGCCTGACCCTCGCCGCCTCGCCGGACATCGCCCCGGCCCTCACGACCGCGGCGCAGCAGGCCCGCTCCGACGAGATCACCTCCGACGGCCGCTGCCTCGCGGTCACCGTGACGGCGCGCGACTCCTACAAGGTCGCGGACACGCTCGCCGCGGGCCGCCGGACCGACGCCCAGCTGTGGGTGCCGGACTCGGACGTCTGGGTCGACCGGATCACCGCCAACAACAGCGCGGTCGAGGCCACCCCGGCCGGGACCATCGCCTCGACGCCGATCGGCGTCGCCATGGTGCCGCGGGCCGCGAAGTCGCTGGGCTGGCCGCGGAAGACGTACAGCTGGACCGAGTTGGCCGGCGCCGCCATGCAGGGCGACTCGCTCAAGCTGGGCGCGGCCGACCCCGCGCGCAGCGCCACCGGACTGCTCGCCCTCACCCAGCTCAGCGCGGCCGCCGCGGGGACGAAGGACGGCGACACCCAGGCCGCGGCCATGATGAAGGCGCTGTCGCAGCGCACCTCGGACACCGACGGCCAGGTCGTGGACACGCTCCCCCGCGACTCCTCGGGCACCGAGCTGGGCAATCCGAAGCGGAACCAGGCGCTGGTGCTCTCGGAGCAGGCGGCGTACGCCCACAACTCCTCGGCCGACAGCGGCACCGGCCTCGACATGTTCTACCCGAAGGACGGCTCGCCGCGGCTCGACTACCCGTTCACGATGGTCGGCGAGCTCACCACCGACCAGAGCCGGGCCGCGCTGCGGTTCATGAACTACCTGCGGCAGCCCGCGCAGCTCCGGCTCCTGCACCAGCACGGCTTCCGCGCCTCCGAGGACGAGACGCCGACGGCGGTGGTCGCCAAGGCCGGCGGCAGCAGCCCGCAGCCGTACGCGGACGACCCGCCGAAGCCGGCGCCGGCCGTCGCGCTGCAGGAGGCCCTCGGCATGTGGACGATCACCGTGCAGAGCGCCCGGATCACCACGGTCGTGGACGCCTCCTCGTCCATGTCGGAGCAGGTGCCGGGGACCGGCCAGTCGCGCATGGACGTCACCAAGGGCTCGCTGCTGCAGGCTCTCGCCACGTTCACACCCGAGGACGAGATCGGCCTGTGGGAGTTCTCCACGAAGCTGGACGGTGACAAGGACTACCGCGTCCTCGTGCCGACCGAGCGGCTCGGCGACCGCACGGGCGGCGGCACCCAGCGCGACCGGCTCTCGACGGCGTTCGGCCGCCTCAAGCCGGTGCCGGACGGGGCCACCGGGCTCTACGACACCACGCTCGCGGCGTACCGGGCGGCGACCTCGTCCTACGCCAGGGGGAAGTTCAACGCGCTGGTCGTGCTGACCGACGGCGTCAACCAGGACCCGGGCAGCATTTCCCGTGCCGACCTCGTGAGCAGGCTGCAGAAACTCACCGACCCGGAGCGGCCGGTGCCGCTCATCATGATCGCCGTGGGCCCGGACGCCGACCGGGCGGAGGCTCAGGAGATCGCCAAGGCCACCGGCGGTACCGGCGAGTTGGTGAGCAGCCCCTCGCAGATCCAGTCGGTGATCCTGAAGGCGATCGTGACGGCGGGCTCGCAGGGCGACAACTGACGCCGCCCTGCCCCGGGCCGGCCGCCGCTCACCCCGTCGGCACCGGCTCCGGCAGCCCCACCGGCCAGGTGTGCACCGGGTCCCCCACGTGCATCAACTGGCTGTACCTGCGCGTCGTGGCGGCCAGCGCGGCATCCCGCGACAGCCCCGACTCCAGGGCCTTGTGGAAGGTCGCCGCCTGCCAGGAGGCGCCGTTGGCCCGGCGCCGGCAGCGCTCCTCGATGACCCCGAGGTACAGATCCCGGTCGGCGCGCTCGACGCCCCACGCGTCCAGGCCCGTCTCGGCGAGCGGCAGCAGTTCGTCGCGTACGAGGCTGACCGCGTCGACCTGGGTGAGGCCGCCGTACCGGCCGCGCCGCGGCCACTCGAGGCGGGCGGCGATCCCGTCCTTGCAGGCGGCGTCGAAGTTGGCCGCCGCGGCCTCGAAGGGCAGCCGCGTCCACACGGGCCGGGACTCCTCGGCGAGGGCGCGCACCAGGCCGTAGTAGAAGGCCGCGTTGGCGATGACGTCGGTGATGGTGGGTCCGGCGGGCAGCACGCGGTTCTCCACGCGCAGGTGCGGGACGCCGTCGGCGATGCCGTAGACCGGGCGGTTCCAGCGGTACACCGTGCCGTTGTGCAGGACGAGTTCGTGCAGCTTGGGTACGCCGCCCTCGTCGATGACCTGCAGCGGGTCCTCGTCGTCGCAGATCGGCAGAAGGGCGGGGAAGTAGCGCAGGTTCTCCTCGAAGAGGTCGTGGGCCGAGGAGATCCACCGCTCGCCGAACCAGGTGCGCGGGCGCACCCCTTGGGCCTGGAGCTCGGGCGGGCGGGTGTCCGTGGACTGCTGGAACAGCGGCGGCCTGGACTCGCGCCACAGCTCACGCCCGAACAGGAAGGGCGAGTTGGCGCCGACGGCGATCTGGGCGGCGGCCACGGCCTGCGCGGCGTTCCAGACGTCGGCGAAACGGTCCGGGGTGACCTGGAGGTGCAGCTGCACCGAGGTGCACGCGGCTTCCGGCGCGATCGACTTCGAGGTGCAGTTGAGGCGTTCCACGCCGTCGATGTCGAGGACGAAGTCCTCGCCGCGGGCCGCGACGATCTGCTCGTTCAGCAGCGCGTAGCGGTCGACGGCGGAAAGATTGGACGAGATCAGATCGTCCCGGTCGAGGGTCGGCAGAATGCCGATCATCACGATTCCCGCGTCGAGCTCACCCGCTTTTCGATCGGCATATGCCAGTGACGTCCGCAGTTCCTCCGCAAGCCGGTCGAATACCCTCCCACCCAATCGATGGGGGGCTATGTTGACTTCCAGATTGAACATGGCGAGTTCTGTTTGGAAATCACGGCTCGCGATCCGTTCCAGGACCTGAGCATTGAGCATTTTCGGCATGCCGTCGCCGCCGGTCAGATTCAGCTCGATCTCCAACCCCATGAGGTTCTGCGGACGGTCGAACCGCTTCTGGGCCAGGAGCCGCTCCAGTCCCGTCAGGCACGTGCGGAGCTTGTCGCGGTAGAGCTGCCGATCGGACAGGTCGAACCGCCCTGCCACGACCTTCTCCCCCATCGAAGCGTCCCTCCTCGGATGTGCGGCCCAAGATCCCGGCCGTCGGTGTCGGGGTCACGTGCAATGATGCCCAGCCTCGGCGATCGATAACGTCCCCACGTCCGCCCGTCGGGCGCTACGCTGATGGACGTGACCGGGGGCACATTCACCGGGCATGGACATGCCGCAGTTTCTGGGCCACCGCGAACTCGTGAAAAACGCCGACGAGAATTGGCCGACCCCTCCCAGGCCGTTTTCCGAGGTCATCGTCGCACGGTCGGAACAGAATCGGGAGGATCCCCGCGAATCGCCGACCGTATACAGCCTTGTCGAGTGCACCGGAAACGACTAGCCGAAACATTGTGTGAACACAGGTCGTATAAACTCCGCGAACAAGACAGAGTGTCGGGCACCAACGGTCATGGAAACCTGCCGTCGAGTACGTGCGGCAGGCCTCACCCACGTTCTCCGTGCCCGGGCCCGGCCACCCGGCCCTCTGCCTCCGTGAGCAGACAGCGCCGTCCGCCCCCGCCCCGCCCTCGCGCCACCGTGCCTGTCGAATGAGAGGCGACCCACCATGCCGCTGCATGTCCCCCCGGCTCCCGCGCCTGCCCTCCGCACCGTTCTCACCGCGCTCGGTTCCCCCACCGCGGTACGCGAGGCCCGAACCCCCTCACTGCTCCACGCCCAGGCCCCGGCCACGCCCGAACTGCCGCTGCCCGTCCATGTACTGGACCGGTTGACCCCCGCGGGCGCGACCGCCACCCGGCTGGCCGGGTGGCGCTTCCTGATCCGCTGCGGCGAACGCTCGGTGGCCGCGGCGGACACCATGCTGACCCCCGACGGCTGGGCGTTCTCACGCTTCTTCGAGGGCCCGTACATCACCTCCACCGAACGCGCGCTGCGCCAGGCGGAGTCGATGCCGCAGCCGTACCAGCCCCGCCTGCTGTCGGTACCCGGTCTCTACATGCTCACGCTGTGGCTGCACGGGGACTGCACCGCGGACGGAGCCACCGGCCACCCCGCCGCGACGGATCTGCTCGTCCCGCTGGCGCCGGCCCCGCCCGGCATCGCGGCCCATCGCCCGCACCGCGTCGCCGAACTGCTGCCGGTGCTGACCCATCGGGTGACTCCTGCCCCGTTGCTGGGCTCGCCCGCCTGATCCATCCCGCGCGGACGCCTCTCGTACCCCGCCCCGGAATTCCGGACGGCGGGGTACGTCCTTTTCCCGTCCACTTATGCGCTCGTACGAGCTTTCGGACGCTCGTACGAGCCGATAAGGCTCTCTGACCAGTACGGACTAGCCCCATCCGGCCAGCAAGAACCACCCGAAGTGACAGTGCAGTTGGACTGAACCGTCCGCGCGGGTGACGCGTCCTCAACCTGTGAGAAGCGGTGCGGCTAAATCCCTGCGGAACGACGCCCGTGGGGCAACACTGGGACTGGACCGAATTATCGCCACGGGGGGCGGCCATGAACGGAGCTTCAAGCCGCGGAACAGACAAGACAGCCATCTCACACATCACGCCAGAGCGAAAGATCCCATCAATGTGCCAGCACCAGCCACCGTGTCCGACAGCCGACTCAGCCGACCGGGAATCCGCCCGACTCGTGGCGCACCACCCGGAGCAGGGCTGGAGCCTGCTGTGCAACGGCGTTCTGCTCTTCGAGGACACCGGTGAGCTCCTGCCCGACGGCCAGATCATCGCGCCGCACCGCCCGCCGGGCGCCAGCCAGGTGATGACGGCCGCCTGAGTGCGGACGGGCGGTGCGCCTCGCCGCCCGGAGATCTGAGGGGCCGGTCGCAGAGACATCCTGCGAGCCGGCCCCGACGCATGTCCGGCGGCCATCACTCCGCGTAGTCCTCCGTGCGTGCCGCGGTCATCGCCGCTCCTCGTGCGTGATCTCCCTTCCCCTCCACGGCCGCTTCCCGCAGGACTTCCGCAAGGTCACGATCACGGAGATCGCCCGGCAGGCGGGAGTGCCGGCGCCGACCGTGTCCCGCGTGGTCAACGGCCGTTCCGACGTCTCGCCGAGCACCCGCGCCGCTGCTCGACCTCGTCTTCGACGACCTCGGCCGCCCCTGACCGGTGGAGATCATCCGCGGTGTCGAGGAGGTGGCGCACGCGGCCGGGGTCGGCACGGTGGTGCCGGCCGTCCACGGCCGCTCGGGCGCCGCCCGCGAGTGGATGCGCAACCTCGCGGCCCGCGCCTCGGACGGGGTGATCCTCGTGACCTCGGCTCTGGAGCCGCTCCTGCACGAGGAGTTGCGGGCCCTGGGCGTCCCGCTGGTCGTCGTCGGCCCGGCCGACTCCCCCCGGACGTCCCGACGATCGGTGCCGCCAACTGGTCGGGCGGTCTGGCGGCCACCGGGCACCTGCTGTCGCTCGGGCACCGCAGGATCGGCCTGATCGCGGGCCCGCCCCGGCTGCTGTGCTCCCGCGCCCGCCCCGACGGCCACCGCGCGGCCCTGGAGGGCGCCGGTGCGGCACCCGACGCGAGCCTCGTCGTCCCCGGCGACTTCCACCCCGAGTCCGGCTTCACCGGCTGCAACGCCCTGCCGGATCTGCCCGAACCGCCGACCGCCGTCTTCGCGGCCGGTGACCGGATGGCCCTCGGCGCGATCGAGGCGCTGCGCCGGCGGGGCCTGAGGGTGCCGCAGGACATGAGCGTGGTCGGCTTCGACGACCTTCCGGAGGTCCGCTGGTCGGCTCCCCCCGCTCACCAGCGTGCGCCGGCCGCTCGCGGACACGGGCAAGCCGGCGGTCCGTGCTGCGCTGGGCCCGGCCCGCGGCGAGCAGCCGGACTCCCCGCGCGTGGAGCTGGGCACGGGCTGGTGGTGCGGTCGAGTACGGCACCCCCGGCGCCCTGACCGGGGGTGCCGGGACCCCGGCGGTGCTCCCCACTGCACCCCCGGGGCGTTCCGGAATTCCGCCGCGTGATCCGCTACTTGCCTCCGAGTGCCTGGCGGATCGCGAAGTATGCGGGCTTCGGGCGGAATTGCTCGTCCCACGGCAGGGCCGCGCCCTCCCCGGGGAAGAACCCCGGGATCCACGAGTACTTGTCGGTGTAGTCCCACACCGTGATGCCGACGCACCGCCGTACCGCGAGACACGCCTTGGTCAGGTCCCCGTACCACTGGGCCTGCGTGGCCAGCTTCGCGCCGTCCGCGGGCAGCAGCATGCGCACGTCGACCTCGGTCAGCGCGGTGTCGAGGCCGAGCCGGGAGAAGCGGCGGAGGTTGTCCTCCAGGGTGGCGGGATAGCCGTACTGCAGGGCGAGATGGGCCTGCAGGCCGATGCCGTCGAGCGGGACGTGCCGGGCCTTGAGGTCCTGGGCCAGCCGGTAGTAGGCGTCGGACTTCGGGCCCACGGCCTCGATGTTGTAGTCGTTGAGGTACAGCTTGGCGTGCGGGTCGGCCTGGTGGGCCCAGCGCAGGGCGTCGGCGATGTAGCCGGGGCCGAGCGTCTTGTACCAGAGGGTCTCGCGGTAGGTGCCGTCCTCGTTGAACGCCTCGTTGACGACGTCCCAGGAGTAGACCTTGCCGCGGTAGTGCCGTACCTCCGTCCGGATGTGGTTCTTCAGCACGGCCCGCAGCTCGTCGGCGGTCCACTCGCGGCTCGTGAGCCAGTCCGGCAGCTGGCTGTGCCAGACGAGGGTGTGGGCGCGCACCCGCTGGTGGTTCCTGCGGGCGAGGTTCACGATCTCGTCGCCGTTGGTCCAGTCGAAGACACCCTGCTGGGGCTCGGTGGCGTACCACTTCATGCCGTTGCCGGGCGTGATCATGTCGAACTCGCGGCCCAGCAGGGAGGTGTAGGCGCCGTCGGTGAGTTCGGGATTGTCGGTGGCGCTGCCGAAGTAGCGGCCGTGGCGCTGGGCCAGCTCCGCGAGCGTGGGCTGCTTCGGACTCGCCTGGGCGGCGGGGCCCGCCGCGAGACCGGCCGCCATCACGGTGGCGGCGAGCGCGCCGGCGAGTCTGAGACGGGTGGTGGTGCGCATGGTGCGACTCCTCACGGTATGGGGCGCGGCGTCGTACGGCCGCCGGCGGACGTCATCCCTTGGTGGCGCCGGCGGTGAGGCCGCCGACGAGCTGGCGCTCGGCGACCGAGTAGAAGGCGAGGGCGGGGACCATCGCGAGCACGAGGTAGGCGAAGACCCGGGCGTAGTCCGCCGAGTACTGGCCCTGGAACTGCTGCACGCCGATGGGCAGCGTCCACCACTTGGCGTCGGTGAACACCAGCAGCGGCAGGAAGAAGTTGTTCCAGCTGGTGACCACCGCCAGCACGGAGACCGTGCCGAGCGCGGGCCGCGCCATGGGCAGCAGCACCCGCCAGAAGAATCCGAACGCCGTACAGCCGTCGAGGGTGGCCGCCTCCTCCAGCTCGCCGGGGATCTGCCGGAAGAACCCCCGCAGGATGATGATGGTCATCGGCAGCCCGAAGGCGGCCTGCGGGAGGATCACGCCCAGCGGGTTGTCCAGCAGGCCCAGCGAGCGCAGGAGCAGGAACAGCGGCAGGGCGGCCACCGCGAAGGGAAACATCAGGCCCATCGTGAAGAAGGTGAACAGCACCTCCCGCCCGCGGAAGGCGAAGCGCGCGAAGGAGAAGGCCGCGAGCGCGGACACGGCGACCACGAGCACGGTCGTCGCCACCGCGACCAGCGTGCTGTTGCCCAGCAGCCGCCAGAAGTCGCCCGAGCCGAGGATGCCGGTGTAGTTGCCGCTCAGCCAGTGCTCGGGCAGCCCGAAGGGGTTGCGGGAGAGCTCGTCGGTCGACTTGAAGCCGGACAGCGCGGCGTACAGCAGGGGTACGAGCATCACCGCGCCGACCACGACGAGCGCCGCGTGCAGGGGCAGTTTGCGCAGTGTCCTCATGTGCCGTTCCCCCTCATCGTCGTGGTGGCGCCCTCGAGGTCGCGGCGGAGCACGAACCGCTGGTAGGCGAGGGCGAAGACGAGGCAGATGCCGAACATGACCACGCTGATCGCGCTGGCGTAGCCGACCTGGTAGCGCTTGAAGCCGAACTGGAACATGGTCACCGCCATCGTCTCCGAGTGGTGGTCGGGCCCGCCCTGGGTGATCACCCACACCAGGTCGAACAGCTGGATCGACCCGATGACCGAGAGGAAGACGCTGATGCGCAGGGTGGGCGCGAGCAGCGGCAGGGTGACGTTGCGGAAGCGCTGCCAGGGGTTGGCGCCGTCGATCAGCGCCGCCTCCTTCAACTCGGCCGGGATGGACTGGAGTCCGGCCAGGTAGAGCATCATGTGGAAGCCGAAGTACTTCCAGGTCATGACGAGGAAGAGGCTCGCCATGACCCAGGAGGGGTCGGCGAACCACTCACCGCCGAGGCCGTCCAGGCCGATGGCGCCGAGGACGTGGTCGGCGAGGCCGTCGCCCGGGGCGAAGACCATGCTGAACAGCACGCCGGTGATGGCCTCGGACAGGACGTACGGTGCGAAGAACAGCATCCGGTAGACGGCCCGGCCGCGCAGCCGCTGGTTGAGGGCGACGGCCATGGCGAGCGCGAACGGCAGCTGCAGCGCGAGCGAGAGCAGCACCAGCAGCAGACAGCGCCACAGGTCGCCGAGGAAGACGTCGTCCTGGAAGAGGCGCGTGAAGTTGTCGCCGCCGATGTACTCGGAGGGCATGCCGAAGCCGCCCCAGCGGAAGAAGGCCGCGTAGAGGGCGAACAGCATCGGCAGCAGCACCAGCCCGATGAACAGCACCAGCGCGGGCACCTGGAAGCCCACCGCGGTCAGCCAGTTCACCAGGCGCCGGCGCGCCCGTCCCCGGGCCGACCCGGCGGCCGGGGACGGGACGGCGACACCGGGACCCGTCCGCTTGTCCGGAAGGAAGGTCGAGGTCATCGCAGGTGACTACGCTTCCTTCGCGGTCTTGGTGATCGACTGCGTGACCTGCTCGGGGGACTTGGACCCGGCGATGAGCGCGGCGACGCTGTCGTTGACCTCCTGGCCGACCGCGGGATCGTAGGCCTGGTCGAGGTAGAGCTGGAAGCCGGTGGCGCCCTTCAACTGCGCCTGTACGGCCTTGGTGTTGGGGTCGGACAGGGCCTTCTCCGCGCCGGGCACCACCGGGAGGGTGTTGGTCTTCTTGACCAGCTCCAGGTCGGTGGCCTCGGAGGCGAAGAACTTAAGGAAGTCGACGGCCGCCTGCGGGGCGCCCTTGCGCAGGGCGTGCCCGCCGCCACCACCGAACACCTCGGTGAGCGCGCCCTTTCCGCCCTCGACGGCCGGGAAGGGGAAGAAGCCGAGGTCGGAGCCGAGGCCCTTGCCCGAGTCGGCCTCGACGACCGGCGCCCACTGGCCCATGAGCTCCATGGCCGCCTTGCCGTTGCCCATCGTGGCGGCCTGTCCGGTGGGCGTGGAGTAGGCGGCCCCGAGGAACCCCTTCTGGAACGGCTGGAGTTTGACCAGGTCCTCGAGATGCTGTCCGGCCTGGACCAGGCCCGGGGCGGTGAAGTCCTTGTTGTCGTTGGCCTTCTTGAGCTCCTCGATGCCGGCGGTGCGCATGGCGAGGTACGCCCAGTAGTACATGCCCGGCCACTTCTCCTTTCCGGCCAGGGCGATGGGCGTGATGTTCTTCGCCTTCAGCTTCCTCACGGCGTCGAGGAAGCCGCTCCAGGTGGTGGGCGGCTCGCCGATGCCGGCCTGCGTGAAGAGCGCCTTGTTGTACCAGAACCCGATCATGCCGATGTCGAACGGGATGCCGTACGTCTTGTCGTCGATGAGATACGGCTGCTTCGCGACCGACAGCAGGCCGTCGGCCCACGGCTTGGTCCGGTCGGTCAGGTCTTCGACGAGCCCGGCGTCCACCTGCTGCTGCAGTACGCCGCCGCCCCAGGTGTGGAAGATGTCCGGGAGCTTCCCGGAGGCGGTCAGCGCCGTCATCTTCGACTTGTAGGCGTCGTTCTCCAGCTGGGTGATCTTCAGCTTCACCTTGGGGTTCTGCGCCTCGAACTTCTTGGCGAGGCCGGCCCATACGGTCTTGGTGGGTTCCGTGGTGGAGATGTTCCACCACTCGATCGTGGTCGTCCCGTTCGACGATCCTCCGTCCGAGTCGCCGCCGCAGCCGCTCAGTGCCGTCATGCCCAGGCCGGCCGCGGCGGAGGCCGCCAGAAAGCCGCGGCGGGACAGTGCTCGGTCGCCCATCTCGTACTCCTCGGGGTAGGGACGGCGCGTCCACGACCGCCCCGCGGGACCGAAAGTTTCGAAGGAGATCCAGAAAGATGCGTTGTTGCCGCACCCTAGAGATAGCTCCCAAACGGCGGCAACCCCCTGTGCACGGTAAATCTGGAGGGGCCGGACAGCAGTCCACCCCGACTCGGCAGAAGCACAGTCGGGGTGGACATCTTCGATGACGGTCCGTCGGACACCCTTCCGGAAGGTTCGCCGACGACTTCGAAATTTTTCGGGACTCCGCCCGAAGGCGCGGCTAGATCCCTACGTCACGGCTGCGGATGTCCTCCAGGGACTCGCGCCGTACCAGGAGCCGGGCCTGGCCCGCGTGCACGGCGGCGACCGGCGGCCGGCCGACGAGGTTGTACGTCGAGGCCATGGACAGGTGGTAGGCCCCGGCGACCGGGACCGCGATCAGGTCTCCGGGCCGGACGTCGGCGGGCAGTTCGCACTCGGCCAGGACGTCGCCGGCCTCGCAGTGCCGGCCGACCACGGTCACCGCCGCCAGGGGTGCCGTGCCGGGCCGGCCGATCAGCCGGGGCGCGTACCGCACGCCGTAGAGCGCGGGCCGCGGGTTGTCGCTCATGCCGCCGTCGACGGCTACGAACGTGCGCTCGCCGGTGCGCTTGACGGCGAGGACGTGGTAGACGGCGACGCCGGCCGGTCCCACGACGGCCCGGCCGGGTTCGATGATCAGGCGCGGCACGGGCAGCCCGGCCGAGGCGCAGGCTTCGGCGAGCTCGGTGCGGACCTTGCGGGCGAGGGTCGTCAGGTCCAGGGCCTCGTCGCCGGGGCGGTAGGCGATGCCGTGGCCGCCGCCGAGGTCGAGTTCGGGCAGCACCAGTCCGTGCTGCTCGTGCAGCCGCGCCATCAGGCCCACCATGCGCCGTACGGCGGCGAGATAGGGCTTGACCGTGCTGATCTGCGAGCCCAGGTGGCAGTGCAGACCGGTCAGTTCGAGCTGCGGCTGGTCCAGGATCCGGGCGATGGCGTGCTGGGCGTAGCCGTCGGAGATCGACAGGCCGAACTTCTGGTCCTCGGTGCCGGTGCGGATCTTCTCGTGGCCGCCGGCGCCGATGCCGGGCACCACCCGGACCATGACCTTCTGGTGGCCGCCTGGGCCGACCGCGGCCGCCAGACGCGCGATCTCGGAGGGGCTGTCGATGACGACCCGGCCCACGCCGAGGCGCAGCGCGGTCTCCAGGTCGCGCGGGGACTTGGCGTTGCCGTGCAGGACGACGCGCTCGGGCGGGAAGCCGGTGGCGACCGCGAGTTCGAGCTCGCCGGCCGAGCAGACGTCGAGCCCGAGGCCCTCCTCGTCCATCCAGTGGACCATGGCCCGGCACAGGAACGCCTTTGCCGCGTAAAGGACTTCGGCCTCGGGGAACGCCTGCCGGTAGGTGCGGCAGCGCTCGCGGACCTCGTCCTCGTCGAGGACGTAGACCGGCGTGCCGAAGCGGTCGGCGACCTCGGTGAGCGGCACACCGCCCACGGCCAGGGCGCCCGCGTGCGGCTCGGTGGTGGAGGCGGGCCACAGCGGCAGGGCGCCGGGGGCGGGAGTGCCGGCGGGGCTGACGGCGGGTTCGTGGAGGGTGGTCATCGTGTGCTCTCCCCTCAGCCGATCCGCAGTGCGAGCGCGGGTGCGGGTACTTTCGCGGGTGCGGTCTTCTTTACGGGTGCGGGTTCCCTTGCGGGTGCCGGTTCCGGTGCGGGTGCGTCCGGTGCGGGTGCCGGCGCCGAGAACTGGGGGTCCAGCGTGAGCCGGGTGACGCCTAGCGGCGCGGTCAGCGCACGCAGCGCGGGCTCGGCCAGCCTGATCCACCCCTGGTCGGGGCCGAGGATCGCGGTCAGATGGCGTACGGAGGTGAAGGCGACGGCCGTGCGCTCGCCGAGGGGCGTGCGGAAGAGCCGGGCCGTGCAGCCCGAGGGCCCCGGCCGGACCGGAACGAACAGCGGCCCGGCCGGGGTTCGTTCGGCGGGCTCGGGGTCTTCGCCGCACAGGATGTCTGTCATGGGTTCTCCCGGAGGATGCGGGTGAGGGGGGCTCGAACGCCCCGGCCGCGGGGAGGCGGGCCGGGGCTCGCCCTCGACGCTATGCCCGGTCACCGGGGGTTCCGGCCGTCCCATGACGCGATGCTGACGGCGATCGGGCGGACGCTGACGCGATGCTGACGCGGCGGCCGACCGAGGCGCAGACGTGCCGTCAGAAGGGTGCCAAGAAACGGCGCGGGGGGTGGCTGCGGGTCGTGGACCAGGAGTGGGATGGACGGCGGAGCCCGTGCGAGTCCGTCCGCGGGCGTGAGCCGAGGAACGTGCGGCGAACGTACGGAGAACGGTGGAGCCATGTCCGATTCCGGCCCCCTGCCCGCCCGGGTCGTGGTGGGTGTGAGCGGTTCCCTGGGCAGTCTCACCGCGCTGTGCCATGCCGCACGGGAGGCCCGGCACCGAGGCGCCTGGCTGTGGCCCGTACTGGCCTGGGAGCCGCCGGGCGGGGAACTCGCCGCACGCCGGTCGCCCGCCTCGGCGCTGATGACGAACGAGTGGCAACGCCTCGCCCGGGAGCGGCTGTTGACCGCGCTCGACGAGGTTTTCGGCGACGCCGGTCCAGGTGTTCCGATGAGCGCGCTCGTCGTCCGGGGCACCCCGGGCCGCGCCCTGGTCGAGACCGCGGACCGCGCGAGTGACCTGCTGGTCGTCGGCGCAGGGCGCCGCGGCCTGCTGCACCGCGCCTTCGCCCCGTCGGTGGTGCGCCACTGCCTGGCCCACGCCTGCTGCCCGGTCCTCGCGGTGCCGCCGTCCCCGCTGGAGTCCGCGTGGACGGCCGTGCACCGGCGCAACGCCTGGCGGCTGCGGCTGGACGTCCGGCACGTGCTCAGGGAGAAGGAGCCGCTGGGACCGGACGCGTGACCGTCCGGTGCCCGCGCCGCCGCGTGCCCTGTTCACCCTTCGAAGCGGTACCCCATGCCGGGTTCGGTGATGAGGTGGCGGGGGTGCGAGGGGTCCGTCTCCAACTTGCGGCGCAGCTGGGCCATGTAGACACGGAGATAGTTGGTCTTGTTGCTCTGGGAGACCCCCCAGACCTCCTGGAGCAGGTACTTCTGGGTGACGAGCCGGCCGGGGTTGGTGATCAGGATCTCCAGCAGGTGCCATTCCGTCGGGGTGAGCCGTACGTCGTGCCCGCCGCGCACCACCTTCTTGGCCGGCAGGTCGACGGTGAACTCCGCTGTCTCCACGAGCGTCACCTCGGGGGCGAGCGGCGTGTTCTCGACGCGGCGGACGGCGGCGCGCAGCCGGGCCATCAGCTCGTCCATGCTGAAGGGCTTGGTGATGTAGTCGTCGGCGCCCGCGTCGAGCGCCGCCACCTTCTCGTCGGAGGCCTGGCGTGCGGACAGCACCAGCACCGGGACCCGGCTCCAGCCGCGCAGGGCCCTGAGGACGTCGACGCCGTCCATGTCGGGCAGTCCGAGGTCGAGTATCACCACGTCCGGCCGGCGTGCGGCGGCCAGCCGGAGGGCCGTGGCTCCGTCGGGGGCGGCGTCCACCCCGTACCGGCGCACCTGCATGTTGATCACGAGGGCCCGCACCAGCTGCGGGTCGTCCTCCACCACCAGCACCCTCGTCATGGGTGAACGCCCTTCTTCACGGCTGCGTGAGCCGGCCGATCCGGACGGATCCGGTGGCCGGCTCACGCTCGGTTCACGTAACGCCATCAGCTCTTGGCCATGAGGGCCTTGAGCGCGATGTTGAGCTCCAGGACGTTGACCCGGGGTTCGCCGATGAAGCCGAGGGTGCGGCTGTCGGTATGGTCCCTGACAAGCCGCGCCACCTGGGCGACGGACAGGCCGTTGCGCTCGGCCACCCGGTGCACCTGCAGCTCGGCGTACTGGGGGGAGATGTCCGGGTCCAGGCCGGAGCCCGAGGAGGTGACCGCGTCGGCGGGGACCTGGGAGGCCTTGACCGTGTAGCCGGGCACGGAGTTGTCCTTGACGACCTTCGCCTTCGCCTCCTTCACCCACTTGAGAAGGTCCGGGTTGTCGCCGGAGCGGTTCGTGGCGCCGGAAAGGATCAGCTTGTACTGGGTGTTGACCGAGTTCTCACCGAGCCCGTTGGCCGGGCGCGGCTGGAAGTACCGGAGGCTGTAGCCCTGTTGGCCGATCAGCGAGGAGCCGACGACCTTGCCCTCGTACTTGATCTCGGAGCCGTTCGCCCTGCCGTGGAACAGCCCCTGCGCGATGCCGGTGACGACCAGCGGGTAGATGACGCCGGTCACCAGGGTCAGCACGAGGAGGGCGCGCAGGCCCGCCCCGAGCAACCGGGCGGTGTTGGTCACGGAGTTGTTCATGGCGATCAGCCGATTCCGGGGATGAGGGAGATGAGCAGGTCGATGAGCTTGATACCGAGGAACGGCGCGACCAGGCCGCCGATGCCGTAGATCGTGAGGTTGCGCCGCAGCATCTTGTCCGCGCTCACCGGCCGGTACTGCACGCCCTTCAGGGACAGCGGCACCAGTGCGATGATGATCAGCGCGTTGAAGACGACCGCCGAGAGGATCGCGGAGTCCGGCGAGGACAGGCCCATGATGTTGAGCTTGTCCAGACCCGGGTAGACCGCCGCGAACAGCGCCGGGATGATCGCGAAGTACTTCGCGACGTCGTTGGCGATGGAGAACGTCGTCAACGCGCCCCGGGTGATCAGGAGTTGCTTGCCGATCTCGACGATCTCGATGAGCTTGGTCGGGTTGGAGTCGAGGTCGACCATGTTGCCGGCCTCCTTGGCGGCCGACGTGCCGGTGTTCATCGCGACGCCGACGTCCGCCTGGGCCAGCGCGGGCGCGTCGTTGGTGCCGTCACCGGTCATCGCGACGAGCTTGCCGCCCGCCTGCTCCCGCTTGATCAGCGCCATCTTGTCCTCGGGAGTGGCCTCCGCGAGGAAGTCGTCGACGCCCGCCTCCTCGGCGATCGCCTTGGCCGTCAGCGGGTTGTCACCCGTGATCATGACGGTCTTGATGCCCATGCGGCGCAGCTCGTCGAACCGCTCGCGCATGCCGTCCTTGACGACGTCCTTGAGGTGGATGACACCCAGCACCCGGGCGCCCCGGTCGTCCTTGACGGCGACCAGGAGCGGCGTACCGCCCGCCTCGGAGATGCGGTTGGCTATGCCGTCCGCGTCCTCGGCGACCGTGCCGTCCTCCTCCTGGACCCAGGCGACGACCGAACCGGCCGCGCCCTTACGGATCCTGCGGCCGTCGACGTCCACGCCCGACATGCGGGTCTGGGCGGTGAAGGCGATCCACTCGGCGCCCCCGAGCTCGCCCTGGTGGCGCTCGCGCAGGCCGTACCTCTCCTTCGCCAGGACGACGACGGAGCGCCCCTCGGGCGTCTCGTCGGCGAGCGACGACAGCTGGGCGGCGTCCGCGACCTCGGCCTCGGTGGTGCCGCGCACCGGCAGGAACTCGGCGGCCTGACGGTTGCCGAGGGTGATGGTGCCCGTCTTGTCGAGCAGCAGGGTCGACACGTCACCGGCGGCTTCGACCGCCCTGCCGGACATGGCGAGGACGTTGCGCTGGACGAGACGGTCCATGCCCGCGATGCCGATGGCGGAGAGCAGCGCGCCGATCGTCGTCGGGATCAGGCAGACCAGCAGCGCCACCAGCACGACCATCGTCAGGTGCGTGCCCGCGTAGTCCGCGAAGGGCGGCAGGGTGGCCACCGCGAGCAGGAACACGATCGTCAGCGAGGCGAGCAGGATGTTCAGCGCGATCTCGTTGGGCGTCTTCTGCCGGGCCGCGCCCTCGACCAGGTTGATCATCCGGTCGATGAAGGTCTCGCCGGGCTTCGTCGTGATCTTGATGACGATGCGGTCGGAGAGGACCTTGGTACCGCCGGTGACGGCCGACCGGTCGCCGCCGGACTCCCGGATGACGGGGGCCGACTCGCCGGTGATCGCCGACTCGTCCACCGAGGCGACCCCCTCGACGACGTCGCCGTCCCCGGGGATGACGTCGCCGGCCTCGCAGACGACCAGGTCGCCGATCTTCAGGTCGGTGCCCGGCACCTGCTCCTCACGCTCACCGACGAGCCGCCGGGCCACCGTGTCGGTCTTGGCCTTGCGCAGCGTGTCGGCCTGCGCCTTGCCGCGGCCCTCGGCGACGGCCTCGGCGAGGTTGGCGAAGACCACCGTCAGCCACAGCCAGGCGCTGATCGTCCAGCCGAACCAGTCGCCCGGGTCCTTGAAGGAGAACACGGTGGTCAGCACCGAGCCGATCCACACCACGAACATCACGGGCGACTTGACCATCACCCGTGGGTCGAGCTTGCGGAAGGCGTCCGGCAGCGACCTGAGGAGCTGCTTGGGGTCGAACAGGCCCGCGCCGACGCGTCCTTCGGCGGGCTTGTGCCCGGTGGGTACGTCGCTGTGCGGCGCCCGGGTCGGAGTGGCAGTGGACATCGAGTCCTCTTGGTTTTCTGTACGAGTGGTCATGACGCCAGCCCCTCGGCCAGCGGGCCCAGCGCGAGCGCCGGGAAGTACGTCAGACCGGTGATGATCAGGATCGCGCCCACCAGCAGGCCGGTGAACAGCGGTTTCTCGGTGCGCAGCGTGCCCGCCGTGGCCGGGACCGGCTTCTGCTCGCCGAGCGAGCCGGCCAGCGCCAGCACGAACACCATGGGCAGGAAGCGGCCGAACAGCATCGCCAGACCGATCGTGCTGTTGAACCACTGCGTGTCGGCGTTCAGGCCGGCGAACGCCGAGCCGTTGTTGTTGGCGCCGGACGTGTAGGCGTAGAGGATCTCGGAGAAGCCGTGCGCCCCGGAGTTCGTCATCGAGTGGGCCGGAGTCGGCAGCGCCATGGCGAAGGCCGTGAAGACCAGGACCAGCGCCGGTGTGATCAGGATGTAGCAGGCCGCCAGCTTGATCTCGCGGGACCCGATCTTCTTGCCCAGGTACTCGGGCGTACGGCCGACCATCAGGCCGGCGATGAACACCGCGATGATCGCCATGATCAGCATGCCGTAGAGGCCGGAGCCGGTACCGCCGGGCGCGATCTCGCCCAGCATCATGCCGAGCATGGTGATGCCGCCGCCGAGGCCGGTGAACGAGGAGTGGAAGGAGTCCACCGCACCGGTGGAGGTGAGGGTGGTCGACACCGCGAAGATCGACGAGGAGCCGACGCCGAAACGGACCTCCTTGCCCTCCATCGCGCCACGGGCGAGCTCGAACGCCGGTCCGTGGTGGGCGAATTCGGTCCACATCATCAGGGAGACGAAGCCGACCCAGATGGTGGCCATGGTCGCGAGGATCGCGTAGCCCTGCTTGACCGAGCCCACCATGACGCCGAACGTGCGGGTCAGGGAGAACGGGACGACCAGCAGCAGGAAGATCTCGAAGAGGTTCGTGAACGGCGTGGGGTTCTCGAAGGGGTGGGCGCTGTTGGCGTTGAAGTAGCCGCCGCCGTTGGTGCCCAGCTCCTTGATGGCTTCCTGGGAGGCGACCGCGCCGCCGTTCCACTGCTGGGAGCCGCCCATGAACTGGCCGACCTCGTGGATGCCGGAGAAGTTCTGAATGGCGCCGCAGGCGACCAGGACGACCGCGGCGATCGCGGCGCCCGGGACCAGGATGCGGATCACACCGCGCACCAGGTCGGCCCAGAAGTTGCCCAGCTCACCGGTGCGCGAGCGCGCGAAGCCGCGCACCAGCGCCACCGCGACGGCGATGCCGACGGCCGCCGAGACGAAGTTCTGGACGGCCAGACCGGCGGTCTGCACGACGTGGCCCATGGCCTGCTCGCCGTAGTACGACTGCCAGTTGGTGTTGGTCACGAAGGACGCGGCGGTGTTGAACGCCTGGTCCGGGTCGATGGCCTTGAAGCCGAGCGAGAGGGGCAGCACGCCCTGGACGCGCTGCAGCAGGTAGAGGAAGAGGACGCTGACGGCCGAGAAGGCGAGGACGCCGCGCAGGTACGCGGGCCAGCGCATCTCGGTGTCGGGGTTGGCGCCGATGCCCTTGTAGACCCACTTCTCGACCCGCCAGTGCTTGTCGGAGGAGTAGACCCCGGCCATGTAGTTGCCGAGCGGAACGTGGACGAGAGCCAGCGCGCCCATGAGGGCGAGCAGCTGGAGGACGCCTGCGAGTACGGGACCCATGTCGTGACTCAGAACCTCTCCGGGAAGATCAGGGCGAGGACGAGATAGCCCAGCAGGGCGACGGCCACGACGAGGCCGACGATGTTCTCGGCGGTCACAGCTTGGTCACCCCCTTGGCGACGAGGGCCACCAGAACGAAACACACGATCGTGGTGACGACGAAGGCCAGATCGGCCATCGTGAACTCCTGGAGTGAGGTTCGGTTGGACGGGGACGGTTAGAGGAAACAGCCTTCGTGGCCGGAATCGAGCACCGTTGACGGGTCCCATACGGCGCACGGCGCGCCTTTGACGTAACTCTTACGGTGGCACGATCGCCGCAGGTCACAAGCGGTCCGGGTCAGGAGAGGCGGAACCGCAGCCGGCAGATCACCGCATCCGTCTCCTTGCGCACGGCGTGCGCGACGACGGCACCTGGCTCGATGCTCGGAACGGACTGCCGTCGCTGACCCGTCCTTGACGTGGTGGGACCCGGGTCCGGCCGCTGCGTCGGCGTCAAGAAGGGACGCGGGGCCGTATGGGGCGCGTCAAGGTCCGCGGCTCCCCGTCCCGCGGTCTCTAGCGTCTGCACGTATGGCACAACACGAGGGCTCCGCGGCGGACTTCGGGCGAACGGTTCAGGACCGCCACTGGGCGGGTGACCTGTTGAGCGCGATCCGCTGCGCGGCCGTTCTCCTCGGCCTGCTGCTCCTGATCGACTGGGGAGCGGGCACCCTGACCCTCGCGCGCGGCGCCCTGTGGTCGACACTCGCGCTGCTGCTCTTCCTCGTGCTCTGCCCCGAGCGCATCCGTGCCGGCGAGGGCTGGCTGACCTCGCGGCGCCTGCTGCGCACCCGCAGGGTCCGCACCGATCTGCTGGTCTCGGTACGGACGCTCGACGGCGTCGCCCAGCGGCTGGTGCTCAAGGACGCCCTCGGGGAGCGCGTCGAACTCGATCCCCGGCTCCTCGTGGACAATCCCGCCCTCTGGCACCGCGTGCACGAGGACGCCCGTACGTCGCTGGAACTGGGCTCGCTGCTGTGCGGGGCCACCGCGCTGGAGCAGCTCTCGGCGCGGGTCGAGCGGGAAACGGCGCTGACGGTATTCAGGCTCTCGGGCCTGGACTGACGTGCAGTCCCGGCGCACCGGAACCGCCGTCAGCCGACGGGTGGTGCCGTCCATCGGTGCGGGAGTCGTGTTCCGCGTGGTCGGCCAGGGGCAGCGACACCACCATCGTCAGTCCGCCGCCCGGCGTGTCCTCGGGGGTGATCGTGCCGTCCATGGCCTCGGTCAGGCCGCGGGCCAGTGCCAGCCCCAGGCCGAGGCCGGCCGAGTTGTCGGTGTCGCCGAGCCGCTGGAAGGGCTCGAAGAGGCGCTCCCGGCCCGTCCGCGGAAGCCCCGGACCCCGGTCCACGACGCGCAGTTCGGCCCGTCCGGCGAGCACGCTGGCGGTCACCAGCACCTTGGACCCGGGCGGCGTGTGGCGGGCGGCGTTCCCCGCCAGGTTGGCGATCACCCGCTCCAGCAGCGGCGGGTCGGCCAGGATCTCGGGGATCTCCTCCATGCTCCTGACCTCGACGTCGGGGGTGTCGGCCAGTGCGGCCGGCAGCACCTCCTCGAGCGCGGTGGCCCGTAGGTTGAGCTTCAGCACGCCCGCCTCCAGACGGCTGAGGTCGAGGAGGTTCTCGACCAGGCGGTTGAGCCGGGCCATCGACTCGTCGGCGGTGGCGAGGAGTTCGTCGCGGTCCTCGGCGGAGAACTCGACGTCACGGCTGCGCAGCGAGGTGACGGCCGCCCAGCCCGCGGCGAGCGGCGTGCGCAGGTCGTGGCCGACGGCCCGCAGCAGCGCCGTACGCATACGGTCGGCGGCGCGTACCGGCTCTATCTCGGCGGCGGCCTCGGCGAGCCGCGCCCGCTCCACCGCGGAGCCCATGTGCGCGGCGAAGGCGGCCAGGACGCGCCGCTCGGAGGACGACAGGCCGCGGCCGCGCAGGACCAGGTGGCCGCCGGGGCCGGCCGGGACCACCGTCGCCCCGTCGGCGTCGGGCGGCGCGTCGGCCAGCTCCGCGCACTCCATGCCGAAGGTCTCCCGGGTCCGCTCCAGCAGCGCCGGGATGGTCTGGCCGCCGCGCACGATGCTGCCCGCGAGCGAGGACATGGTCTCGGCCTCGGCGGTGGCGCGGGCGGCGCGGCGCGACAGGCGCAGGGAACGGTCGACGACGGCGGCCACCGTCGCGGCCACCACGGCGAAGACGCCCACCGCGATCAGCTCGTTGGGATCGTTCAGGGTGAAGTGGCCGATCGGCGGGATGAACCAGTAGTTCAGCAGCAGGGACGCCATGACGGAGGCGATCACCGCGGAGGTCACGCCGCCGATGCAGGCCACGCCCACCACCGCGAGCAGGAACAGCAGGGCCTCGCTGGTGAGGTTCAGGGTCCCGCGCACCTGGGCCAGGACGACGGTCAGCAGGCACGGCAGCACCAGTCCGGCGACCGGCCCCGCGATCCGCCGGGACGTGGAGAGGGTACGGCGCCGGGAGGGCAGCAGGGTGCCGCGGCCGGCCTGCTCGTGCGTGACCCGGTGGACGTCGATGTCGCCGGAGAGGGCCACGACGGTCTCCCCCGTGCCGAGGCCGGTCAGGAACCGCTCCAGGCGTCCGCGCCGGCTCGCGCCGAGGACGAGCTGGGTGGCGTTCTCGGCGCGGGCGAACTCCA
>NZ_JBHVGU010000044.1:0-27047 GCF_042800575.1 Streptomyces sp. NPDC057616 | reverse complement strand
GAACTCCACCAGCGTGGTGGCCACGTCGTCGCCGACGACCGAGTGGTAGCTGCCGCCGAGGTCCTCGACGAGCCGCCGCTGCCGGGCCAGGGAGGCGTGCGAGACGCCCGCCGCGAGGCCGTCGCTGCGCGCCACGTGCACGGCGAGCAGTTCGCCGCCGGCCGACCGGTCGGCGATCCTCGCCGCCCGCCGTACGAGCGTGTCGCCCTCGGGCCCGCCGGTCAGGGCGACCACCACCCGCTCCCGGGTCTCCCACACGGTGCCGATGGAGTGCTCGGCGCGGTAGCGGTTGAGCGCCTCGTCGACGCGGTCGGCGACCCACAGCAGCGCGAGCTGGCGCAGGGCGGTCAGATTGCCGGGCCGGAAGTAGTTGGCGAGTGCCGCGTCGATCTTCTCGGGGGCGTAGATGTTGCCGTGCGCCATCCGGCGCCGCAGCCCCTCGGGCGGGATGTCGACCAGCTCGACCTGGTCGGCCCGGCGGACGACCTCGTCGGGCACCGTCTCGTGCTGCGGCACCCCGGTGATCTTCTCCACCACGTCCTTGAGGGACTCCAGGTGCTGCACGTTGACCGCGGTGATCACGTCGACGCCGGCGGCCAGCAGCACCTCGATGTCCTGCCATCGCTTGGGATTGCGGCCCGCACCGGGGACGTTGGTGTGGGCGAACTCGTCGACGATCGCGACCTCGGGATCACGCGCGAGCACCGCGGCGAGGTCCATCTCCTCGAACTGCCCGCCCCGGTAGGCGCATTCGGCCCGGGACACCGTCTCCAGGCCACCCAGCATCGCCTCCGTGTGCGGCCGCCCGTGGCACTCGGCCAACGCAACGACCACATCGGCGCCGCGCCCTGCACGGCGGCGCCCCTCGTCGAGCATGCGGTACGTCTTGCCCACCCCCGGGGCCGCCCCGAGGTAGACCTTCAGCCGTCCGCGCCGTCCCTCGTTCATCACCCCTCAGAGAAGCGCTCCGCAGGGCTGCGGGCAGGCGTCTTGACGCCTCCCTGGCGCTGCTCACGCGGACGTTGACACTGTCTTGACGGCCTGCGGCCGGGATAGGGTGAACGCGGTGTGCCGGGAAGTCTGGTCGGCGGGGAGCCGGGGCGGCTCCTGCGAATCCCAGGGGGACGGCATGCGCAGCGTCGGAACGGTTCTCGCACTCGTGGTGCTGGCCACGGTCGTGGCGACGTTCGCACGCCGGTGGCGGATACCCGCTCCTTCCCTGCTCGTGGTCGCGGGCCTCGCTGTGGCGCTCCTGCCCGGCACCCCCGAGATCGAGATCAGCCCCGAGCTCATCGGCCTCGTCGTGCTGCCGCCCCTGCTGTACGCCAGCGCCGAGGAGCTGTCCTGGCGCGAGCTGCGCATGGTGTGGAAGCCGGTCGGCATCCTCTCCATCGGCCTGGTGCTGGCATCGGCCGCGGCCGTCGGCTTCGTCGCGTCCGTGGTGACGCCCCTGTCCTGGCAGATGGCGTTCGTCCTGGGCGCGGTCCTGGCCAGCACCGACCCGGTGGCCGTCACCGCGCTGGGCAGGCGGCTCGCCCTGCCGCCGAAGGTGCAGGTCCTGGTGCAGGCGGAGAGCCTGTTCAACGACGCGACGTCGCTGGTGCTGTTCCGGGTCGCGGTGAGCGTCGCCGTGGCGAGCGCGGCGGCCGGCTGGGGCGCGGCGGGCGGCGAGTTCCTGGTGCTCGCGGGCGGCGGCACCCTCATCGGGGCCGCGGTGGCGGGCGTGGTCGCACTGATCCGGCGCCGCACCGAGGATCCGGTCCTGGAGACGGTGATCTCCCTGGTCACGCCCTACGCGGCCTACGTCCTCGCGGAGGCGGCCCATACCTCCGGCGTCACCTCGGTCGTGGTCGCCGGGGTGGTCCTGGGCGGCCGGGGCGAGAAGCTCACCAACGCACGCATCAGGCTCCAACTCCACGCCGTCTACGGCACGGTGGTGTTCCTCCTGGAGTCGGTGGTGTTCTCGCTGATCGGGCTGGCGCTGCCGGCCCAGGTGCGCGCGCTGTCCGACGGCGACCGGACCTGGCCCCTGTACGCGCTGGCCGTGGCGGCAACCCTGATCGCCGTACGGCTGCTGTGGCTGGTACCGCTGTCGGCGGTGGTGCAGCGCAAGGGCGGCATCCAGCGGATGAACTGGCGGCTGCCGGTGGTGCTGACCTGGGCCGGCACCCGGGGCGTGGTGCCCCTGGCGGCCGCGCTGTCCATCCCGGTGACCAAGCGGGGCGGGGACGCCCTGACGGAACGCCCGCTGGTGCTGGTCCTCACCACCTCGGTCGTGGTCGTCACCCTGGTCGTCCAGGGCTTCACCCTCGCGCCCGTCGTCCGCCGCTCCGGCATCGCCCTCGAGCCCGACCACACCGAGCGCGAGGAGGCCGCCGCCCGCTGCAGCCTGGCCGGTGCCGGCATGAAGCGCCTGGAGGAACTGTCGGAGCTGGAGGCGGTACCCGAGGTCGTCCTGGACCGCCTCCGCCGCGGCCTGAGCGCCCGCCTCGCGGACGCCCGCGAACGCCTGGCCGACAGCAATGGCCACGGGTCCCCCACCGAGTCCGCCGACCTGGTCTACCGGCAGCTGCGCCGCGACCTGATAGCGGTGGAGGCGGCGGAACTGCAGCGTCTGTACGACGCGCACACGATCAGCGACACGACCCGGCGCAGGCTCCAGCGCTCCCTGGATCTGGAGGAGGCACGGCTCGCGGACGCATGAGGGCAAGGGCCCCGCGGTTCAACGGAATTCGGCCAGCCGCGGCCGCAGTCCCAGCCCCGTGAGCGCGGCGGCCACCGCCAACAGGCCGCATACCAACGGGAGTTCGGACTTCAGGTCGGAACGGCCGGCCTGGACGGATGCGGTGAAGTGCTGCCGGTTGATGCCGGTCACCCGGTCCAGGGCGGCCATCCACGTGCCGAAGTGCGCGTTGGACGTGCCCGCCTGCCAGTCCATGCAGAACTCCACCGCTTCGCGCTCCCTGCCCGTCGCGACCAGCGCGCGGATCTTCCGGTCGTCCCGCTGGTAGACCGCGTACGTCCGCACCGTCCGCTCGGCGGCGTCCCGCTCCCCCGCGAAGGTGATGTTGTCCAGCTCGCGCCGGAACTCACCCGTGAAGCGCAGGTCGTGGCGGTCGCTCTCGTACGCGCGCCAGCTGGTCGTGAACCCGGAATCGTACGTCGACAGGGTCGCGCCCGCGATGCCGTACAGCTCCTGCGACTTGGCGAGGAAGGTGGCCGCGTACTGCGGGCGCCGGCCGGGGTCGAGGAGGTAGCGGCTCTCGTCGGCGTTGGCGTCGTAGGCGATGGCGCGGGACAGGGAGAGGGCGACGACGGAGTCGAAGGCGTCGCGACGGGCCACGCGCAGGTGGTCGGCCGTGCCGGCGAGCAGCTGACCGCCGAGGATCACGGCGAGGAGCGTGCAGAGGGTGGCGGCCAGGACGCCGGGGTTGAGGATCCGCCGGAAGCTGCGGGCCAGGTACCACTGCAACGCACCGAGCACGGCGAGGAGCAGCACGCCGAGTCCGAGGACGGCGCCGAGCTGGGCGAGGAGGGCGGAGCGGGCGGCGGTGTACCTCGTCTCGAAGGCGTCGTCGGTGGAGGACACCAACGTCCGCGCGTCCGGCAGGAGTCGGGCCCGCAGCAGGTCCGTCGCCTTGCGGTAGTCGACGAGGGCGGCCGCCCTGCCGCCGCTCCTGGCGTCGTTCTCCAGGGCGCGGCCGACGAGTTCCTGGTACTCGGCGAAGTCGTCGGTGAGGTCCTCGACGGTCTTCTCGTCGACGCGGTCGCCCTGGGCGGCCACAGCGAGGGTGCGCAGGTCGTGCCCGATCTCACGCCGCGCGTCCCCGTAGAACCCGACCGCCTTCGCGTACGGGGTCCGCAGGCGCCCTTTGCCCGCGTCTCCGCCGGACAGCAGGATGTTGGCGGCCTGCGCGTCCATGTCGTTGAGGGCGAGGTCGAGGTCAGCGGCGCTGGTGGTGCGGGGTGCGTCCCGCCCGGCCACGCTCTCCCAGGTGCCGAAGGCGCCGAGTCCCGCCACGAGCAGCAGCACCGCGAGGGCGGTGGTGAGCAGGACCGTGGCCGCACGCAGGAGACGCAGTCGCGTGGGCACGCCGGCCCAGTGGCGACGGCGTAGAGCGGCCCGTGCGGCCACGGCCCCTTTCCGGAGGTCCCGCCCGCGGGCGCCCGTCCGCGCCCCCCGCCGCGAGCCCCCTCGCGGCCTCGGGGCGGGACCGCCCCCGGGCGGAACGATCGTCTGCCGCGGTGACTGCGCGGCAGCCTCCGTCCGAGGTCTGCGCGTTGTTCCGGCCGTGATGGACACGGTCCCTCCCACGTCACGCCACGGACGGTCGCCCGTCCCCCGTGCCGCTCAGTCTGCGACCGGATCCGGCCACCCGTACGCGCCGTTGACGCTCCCCTGACGCCTTCTCAGCAGGGTTTGACGGGACCTTGACGGCGGGTGCGCGGCGCCCGTACGGGAGCCGCAAATCCGGTGCTGAGCAGCCGAGTTGCGGGCAGTCCCGGCGCCGCCGGGGTCACCTGCGCGGCCCGCGTCGGCCTGCCGCCGAGCTGCCGGACGACGACGGCGGACAGGACGGCGGCGCAGACGTGGAAGGCATCGCTCTCCATGACCTGCCGCAACGCCTGGGCCGTCGCGTCCGCCGTGCGAACACGTCCGCAACGGGAACCACCCATCCGAAGAACAGCCAGGCGCGGCTGCGCCGTTGCCCCTCGGGCCGGACCAGCTCCGCGAGGTCGCGCATGCGCGACATCCAGACGCTGAAGACGAGGATCGTCACGAGGGTGGCGCCGTTCCAGCAACCCCTCAGATTCTCGAACCACATGTCGGCGTCGAGCAGCGGCAGCGCCTCGCTGCCGTCAGGCCGAGCCGGCAGCGGCGGTGCGAGCAGCACCTGGTACTTGTGCCACGCCGCCACCCCGGCCGCCACCGTCAGGACGGCGTAGGCGGCGAGCACGCCGCACGTCCACCGGGTCAGCCCACCCGGCACCCACCAAGACCTGCCCACCCCACACCTCCCGGAAGCCACCCGCCCTCGCTCGCCCGCACGACCGGCAGGCGTCGTACGAGATGACTCTGGGTGTCCTCCCCCGCGCGCCCCGGCCGCGGTCCCCCATACAGCGCCTTCGCCCTCCGATGTGATCGGGAGCTCGGACCTTGATGTGCGCCCCACGCGGACCGGGTCAGTCTTAACGCAAGCTTGACGCCCTCGTCCCCATGATCCGTGGGCCCGGGCGTCACGCTCCGCTTACGCTGGTTCCGCCGTCCGCGTGATGGCCCGACACCACGCTGAGCCGCACATCAGGAGCACGCCGATGGCGACAAAGGAACATCCCCCTCCCAGTCGGCTGCGCGCCTGGATGCTCGAAGGCCTGTCCGACATGGGCAAGGGCCACGACACGCTGCAGGAACAGCCGAGCGAGCCCCAGCCGGAGCACAAGGGGCAGCCCTGGTACCGGGTCATGTGCCTCACCGGTGTGGACTACTTCTCCACCCTCGGCTACCAGCCCGGCATCGCGGCCCTCGCGGCCGGTCTGCTGTCACCCATCGCGACCATCGTGCTGGTGATCGTCACCCTGGCCGGCGCCCTCCCGGTGTACCGCAGGGTCGCGGAGGAGAGCCCGCACGGCGAGGGCTCCATCGCGATGCTGGAGCGGCTGCTGTCGTTCTGGCAGGGCAAGCTCTTCGTCCTGACGCTGCTCGGCTTCGCCGCCACGGACTTCCTGATCACGATCACGCTCTCCGCCGCGGACGCCTCGACCCACCTCGTCGAGAACCCGCACCTGAACAGCGCGCTGCACGACAAGCAGATGCTGATCACCCTGATCCTCGTGGCCCTGCTGGGCGCGGTCTTCCTCAAGGGCTTCCTGGAGGCCATCGGCGTCGCCTTCGCCCTGGTCGGCATCTACCTCAGCCTGAACGTCGTCGTCGTGATCGTCGGCCTGTGGCACGTCGCCACCGCCGGACACGTGATCACCGACTGGTCCAGCGCCCTGACCGCCGAGCACGGCAGCGTCTTCGCGATGATCGGCGTCGCCCTGGTGGTCTTCCCCAAGCTCGCGCTCGGCCTCTCCGGCTTCGAGACCGGCGTGGCCGTCATGCCGCACGTCAAGGGCGACCCGGAGGACACCGAGGAGCAGCCCACCGGCCGGATCCGGGACACGAAGAAGCTGCTCACCACGGCGGCCCTCATCATGAGCGCCTTCCTCATCACGACCAGCTTCATCACCACGCTGCTGATCCCGGAGAACGAGTTCAAGCCGGGCGGCCAGGCCAACGGACGTGCGCTCGCCTATCTGGCGCACCACTATCTGGGCGGCGCCTTCGGCACGGTCTACGACGTCTCGACGATCGCCATCCTCTGGTTCGCCGGCGCCTCCGCGATGGCGGGCCTGCTCAACCTCATGCCGCGCTACCTCCCGCGCTACGGCATGGCCCCGCACTGGGCGCGGGCCGTGCGCCCGATGGTCATCGTCTTCATCCTGATCGCCTTCCTCGTCACCTGGATCTTCGACGCGAGCGTCGACGCCCAGGGTGGCGCCTACGCGACCGGTGTGCTGGTGCTGATCAGCTCGGCCGCGATCGCGGTGACCATCGCGGCGCGCAAGGCCGGCCAGAAGAAGTGGACCATCGGCTTCGCACTGATCTCGGCGGTGTTCCTCTACACGACGGTCGTCAACGTCATCGAGCGCCCCGACGGCGTCAAGATCGGTGCCTGCTTCATCGTCGGCATCATCCTGGTCTCGCTGCTGTCCCGGCTGGCCCGCGCCTTCGAGCTCCGCGTGACCAGCGTGTCCCTGGACCCCATGGCGGAACGTTTCATCCGGGACGTGGCGAGCCGGAAGATCCGCTTCATCGCCAACGAGCCCGACCAGCGCGACAAGGCCGAGTACCGCGACAAGATCGAGCAGATCCGCAACGACAACGACCTGCCCGGCGAGGACTTCGTCTTCGTGGAGGTGACCGTCCTCGACCCGTCCGAGTTCGAGGCGGGTCTGACCGTGCGCGGCGAGGTCCTGCACAACCGCTACCGGGTCCTCACCCTCGAGTCCTCGTCCATCCCGAACGCCCTGGCCGCGCTGCTCCTGCACGTCCGCGACCTCACGGGCTGCACCCCGCACATCTACTTCGAGTGGACCGAGGGCGGCCCCTTCGCCAACTTCCTGCGCTTCTTCCTCTTCGGCCAGGGCGAGGTCGCCCCGGTCACCCGCGAGGTGCTGCGCGAGGCGGAACCGGACCGCGAGCGCCGGCCGCGCGTCCACACCGGCTGAACCGGACACGCGCGTCAGGATCGCGCCAAGACCCGCCGGTAGACGTCAGGGCGGTGTCAGGAACGGCCGCATCCCCGCCCGCGGCGCCTATCGTCGGCCCCATGGACCGGAGCACGTCACCGAGCCCGGTCGGCGACCGCCACTGGCGCGGCAGCGCCCGGCTCGCCACCGGCTGCGCGCTCGCCTTCGGCACCATGACGACACTGGTCGACTGGGACGCGGGCACCCTCACCCCCGCCCGCGCACTGCTGTGGCTGGCGCTGTCGGCGGCACTCTTCGCGGTCCTGCTCCCGCCGCGCGTCACCGCGGAGCCGGGCCGGCTGACCGTCCGCGGCCCGCTGCACCGGCGAGTCGTCCACACGGACGCCCTGGTCTCCGTGCGGCAGTACGAGGGCGCCTCCTCGCACCTGGTCCTGCAGGACGCCCACGGCCACTGCCTGGAGCTCGACCCGCGTGTCCTGACCGCCAACCCCCTCCTCTGGCACGAGCTGGACACCGGCGCCCGCCGCTCCCGCCGGCGCGGCACCCTCCACCAGGGCACGGACGTCCTGGCCCGGCTGGGCCACCGCATCGACGACGAGACGGCCGAGGCCGTACTCAGGGCGTCAGGCCTCACCTGAACGGGCCACGGGACGACCGGACGACCGTCACGACCACCGGCCCGCACCCCGGAGCCCAACGCCGGCCCTACCTGCCCGGCCCGCGCCGCACCTGCCGTACGACGACCGGCCGAGGCAGACAGGGCACGGACGTCCCGGCCGAGGCAGACAGGGCACGGACGTCCCGGCCCGGCTGAGCCACCGCATCGACGACGAGACGGCCGAGGCCGTACTCAGAGCGTCGAGTCTCACCTGAACGGGCCGCGGGACGACCGGAACGACCCCGACGGCCCGGACGGCCCGGACGGCCGGCACGACCGAGACGGCCGAGATGACTGGCACGACCGGGACGACCGGCACGACCGGAACGAACACCCGGCCCGCCCCGCGGAGCCTCCGCGCCCGTCCCGAACGCCGCCCCTACCTCCCCCGCCCGCGCCGCACCTGCCGTACGACCACCCGGCCGAGGCTGAGGCGCCCGTCGACCACGACCCGCAGCACCACGGGCACGTCGCGGGCCCGCCCCGTGCGCGCCTTGATCTTGGCGTAGTGCGTCACCAGTGCGTCGGTGTCCACCACGACACCGGGCGGCGTCAGCAGCCGCAGCGCTCCCCCGCGCATGTCGAGGTCGATGTGCAGGGTGTCGTGCGTGATGACCGCGCCGGTGAAGTCGAGGGTCACGTCGCCCCACTCGGAGTCGATCTCCAGCCGGCGCGGCACCGTCCATCCTTCGGCGCGCCGGGACGACCCGCCCTTCTGCTCGATGCGGACGACGTCCTTCACCTCGGGCGCGGCAGCGGCCGCCCCGACCGGCAGGTCCGTCGTCAGCGCCGCCAGCTCCCCCATGGTGCGGGCGGTGAGCGCGGCCTCCACCCGCTCGTCGAGCTCCTCGGCCGTGAGCCGGCCGTCCCCGGCGGCGACGCGGAGCACGTCGACCACCCGGTCCCGGTCCTCGTGCGAGGCCCTCAGGTCGGGCGACTTCTCGCCACCGCGCGACACCTCACCGGACATCTCCACACCCCGAATCCCCGTCACCGTACTGACGCCATATCGCGTTATACCCAACGCTCAACCCCACGTCCACCAGGGCCCCTTGCCGGCCCTATCGTGACGGCATGCAGAGCTACACAATCGGCCAGGCAGCACGACTGCTCGGCGTGAGTCCGGACACCGCGCGCCGCTGGGCGGATGCCGGCCGGGTGGCGACCCACCGCGACGAAGGCGGGCGGCGGCTGATCGAGGGCCGGGACCTCGCCGCGTTCTCCGTCGAACTCGCCAAGGCGGGCGGGGCCGAGGAGGAGACGTCCTACACCTCCGTGCGCAACGCGTTCCCCGGCATCGTCACCGCCATCAAGCTCGGCGACGTCGCGGCCCAGGTGGAGATCCAGGCCGGTCCGCACCGCCTGGTCTCCCTGCTGACCCGTGAGGCCGTCGAGGAGCTCGGCCTGGAGGTCGGCATGGAGGCCACGGCCCGGGTGAAGTCGACAAACGTACACATCGACAGGACGTGACCCGGCGACCGACGGCCCATCGCACACGGTCCCACCACACCGCCGCACCACCACACCGGAAACACGCGCCACACCCGCCCCGCACAACCGCTCCCGTACGAACGCACATGCGGCCCCTCTTTCTCTCCAGCCCAGCTCATGCGATGCGACAGGAGACTTACACCTCGCATTTGCGCCAGTATGATCGGCGCATCGGAAGTGACCGGCGGCGGCCGTCGGCGTTTCCCCCGTAGAAGTCAGAGGAGTGGACCCGTGATGACCCGTTCCATGCGCCGGACCCGCCGGACCCTGCAGGTGGCCGGTGCGGGAGCCGCCGCGCTGCTGGCCCTGGCCGCCTGCTCCTCGTCCGACTCGGACTCCGGCTCGGCGAACTCCGGCTCCTCCGCGTCGTCGTCCTCCTCGCCCAAGCTCTCGGGCGACGTGACCGTCTTCGCCGCGGCCTCCCTCCAGGAGAGCTTCACGACCCTCGGCAAGGAGTTCGAGAAGCAGCACCCCGGCACCAAGGTGAACTTCAGCTTCGGCGGCAGCGACAGCCTCGCCGCGGGCATCACCGGCGGCGCCCCGGCCGACGTCTTCGCCTCCGCCAGCCCGAAGACCATGAAGATCGTGACGGACAAGAAGGACAACGCCACCGCCCCGGCCGCCTTCGTCCGCAACCAGCTGGAGATCGCCACCCTGCCGGGCAACCCCGACAAGATCGCCTCCCTCAAGGACCTCACCGAGTCCGGCCTCAAGGTCGTCCTGTGCGACAAGACCGTCCCGTGCGGCGCCGCCGCCCAGAAGGCACTGGACGCCGGCAGCCTCAAGCTGACCCCCGTCTCCTACGAGGAGGACGTCAAGTCGGCCCTGAACAAGGTGGTGCTGAAGGAGGCCGACGCCGCCGTCGTCTACCGGACGGACGTGAGGGCCGCCGGCAGCAAGGTGGAGGGCGTGGACTTCCCGGAGTCGGCCAAGGCCATCAACGACTACCCGATCGCCCTGCTCAAGAACTCCAAGAACCCCGAGGCCGCCAAGGCGTTCATGGCACTCGTGCAGTCCGCCGAGGGCCAGAAGGTGCTGACCGAGGCCGGGTTCCTCAAGCCGTGACCCCGATCGACAAGTCCGATGCCGCGGCCGACACCCTCGAGGGCGGCCCGCGGCGCGGACGCGCGCGGCCGGCCCGGCGCGGGGTCCCCCTGCCCCTGCTCCTGCCCGCGCTGCTCGGCCTCGCCTTCCTGCTCATGCCGCTCGTCTCGCTTCTCGTACGGGCGCCGTGGAGCACCCTGCCCGAGCAGCTGACCAGCACCGAGGTGTGGCAGGCGCTCAAGCTGTCGCTGGTGTGCGCCACCTCGGCGACCGCGGTGAGCCTCGTCCTCGGCGTCCCGCTGGCCTGGCTGCTGGCCCGCACCGAGTTCCCGGGCCGCGGTCTCGTCCGGGCCCTGGTGACCCTGCCGCTCGTGCTGCCGCCCGTGGTCGGCGGTGTGGCCCTGCTCTTCGCGCTGGGCCGCAACGGCGTGATCGGCCAGTGGCTGGACTCCTGGTTCGGCATCACGCTCCCCTTCACCACCACGGGCGTCGTCGTCGCCGAGAGCTTCGTCGCGATGCCCTTCCTCGTCATCAGCGTCGAGGGCACGCTGCGCGCCGCCGACCAGCGCTACGAGGAGGCGGCCACCACCCTGGGCGCCTCCCGCTTCACCGCGTTCCGCCGGGTCACCCTGCCGCTGATCGCGCCGGGCGTCGCCGCGGGCGCGGTCCTCGCCTGGGCGCGCGCCCTCGGCGAGTTCGGCGCGACGATCACCTTCGCGGGCAACTTCCCCGGCACGACCCAGACCATGCCCCTCGCGGTCTACCTCGCCCTGCAGAACAACCCGGAGGCCGCCGTCGCCCTCAGCCTGGTCCTGTTGGCGGTGTCGATCGCGGTCCTTGCGGGCCTGAGGGATCGTTGGATGACAGCCTCATGACCAAGACTCCACGCGCAGCCGCCGACGGCGCGAAGCCCCCACAAGGGCCGCCCGCACGTCAGGACGAAGTCCGCACGGGTGGTGCGGGTGGGAATTCAAACCCGGCCGAAGGCCGGGTGCCCTCACCACACCCGCACACGACCGACGGCCTCGACGCCCACCTGATCGTCGACCGCAAAGCCTTCCGCCTGGACATCGAACTCAGCGTGGCCCCCGGCGACGTGGTCGCCCTCCTCGGCCCCAACGGCGCAGGCAAGACCACAGCCCTACGAGCCCTCGCCGGCCTGGTCCCCCTCACGGACGGCCACCTCCACCTCGACGGCTCGGAGCTCGACCGCACGCCCCCCGAGCGCCGCCCCGTAGGCGTCGTCTTCCAGGACTACCTCCTCTTCCCCCACCTCACCGCCCTCGACAACGTCGCCTTCGGCCCCCGCTGCCAGGGCGCGACGAAGGCCGAGTCCCGCGCGCAGGCGGCCGAGTGGCTGGACCGCATGGGCCTGACGGCACACGCCACCGCCAAGCCCCGCCGCCTCTCCGGCGGCCAGGCGCAGCGCGTCGCCCTGGCCCGCGCCCTCGCCACCCGCCCCCGGCTGCTGCTCCTCGACGAGCCCCTCGCCGCCCTGGACGCCCGTACCCGTCTCGACGTACGGGCCCAACTCCGCCGCCACCTGGCCGAGTTCGAGGCGGTCGCGGTCCTGGTCACGCACGACCCGCTGGACGCGATGGTGCTGGCGGACCGCCTGGTGGTCGTCGAGCACGGCCGCGTCGTCCAGGAGGGCACGCCGTCCGACATCGCCCGTCACCCCCGTACCGACTACATCGCCCAGCTGGTCGGCCTCAACCTCTACAAGGGGCAGGCCGACGGCCACACCGTCCGCCTCGACTCCGGCCCGTCCATCACCACGACCGAGAACCTGTCCGGCGAGGTCTTCGTGGCGTTTCCGCCGAGCGCCGTCACCCTCTTCCGGGACCCGCCCACCGGCTCCAGCGCCCGTAACCACTGGCGCTGCGAGGTCGCCGGCCTGGAGACCCACGGCGACCAGATCCGCGCCGACCTCACCGGCGAACTCCCCCTGGCCGCCGACCTCACCACGGTCGCCGCCGCCGAGCTCGACCTGCACCAGGGCGCACCGGTCTGGGCGACGGTCAAGGCGACGCAGACGCACGCCTACCCGGCCTGACCCCTCTCCCGCCTTACGCTGAGGGGCCATGACCCTGAGCATCCGCAACCAGCTCCCCGGCACGGTCACCGCCATCATCCCGGGCGAGGCCATGGCCACCGTGAAGGTCCGTCTCGACGGCGGGCAGGAGATCACGGCGGCGATCACCCGGGAGGCCGTTTCCGACCTCGGCCTCACCGAGGGTTCCGCCGTGCGCACCCTGGTGAAGTCCACCGAGATCGCCCTCTCCACCTCCCCGGTCGAGGGCCTCTCCATCCGCAACCAACTGCCCGGCACGGTCACCGCCGTCACCTCCGGGCCGGCCATGACCTCGGTGAAGGTCTCGGTCGAGGGCGGCGAGCTGACGGCCGTCATCACCACGGACGCCGCCACCGACATCGGCCTCAGGGCCGGTTGCGCGGTCGTCGCGATGATCAAGTCCACCGAGGTGTCGCTCGCCACGGCGTGACCCACGGCGCACCCGCCACGACGCGGAAGGGCCCCGCCGGAGCGGGGTCCTTCACGTCATCGAGGCTCGGTCTCAGTCCTCGTAGGCGTCCAGCGGAGGGCAGGAGCAGACCAGGTTGCGGTCACCGTACGCCTGGTCGATCCGGCGCACCGGCGGCCAGTACTTGTCGGCGGCGGACACTCCGGCCGGGAAGACGGCCTCCTCGCGGGTGTACGCGTGCTCCCACTCCGCGCCCAGCGCGGCGGCGGTGTGCGGGGCGTTGCGCAGCGGGTTGTCCTCGGCCGGCCACTCGCCCGCCCCGACCTTCTCGATCTCCGCGCGGATGGCGATCATCGCCTCGCAGAACCGGTCCAGCTCGGTCAGGTCCTCGGACTCGGTCGGCTCGATCATCAGCGTGCCGGCCACCGGGAACGACATCGTCGGTGCGTGGAAGCCGTAGTCGATCAGCCGCTTGGCGACGTCGTCGACGCTCACGCCGGTCGCCTTGGTCAGCGGCCGCAGGTCGATGATGCACTCGTGCGCGACCAGCCCGCCGGGGCCGGTGTAGAGCACGGGGAAGTGCGGCTCGAGCCGCTTGGCGACGTAGTTGGCCGACAACACGGCCACCTGCGTGGCCCGCTTCAGGCCCTCGCCGCCCATGAGCCGGACGTACGCCCACGAGATCGGCAGGATGCCCGCGCTGCCCCACGGGGCGGCCGAGATCGGCCCGACACCCGTCTCGGGACCGGCCGCCGGCTGCATCGGGTGGTTGGGCAGATACGGCGCGAGGTGCGCCCGTACGCCGACCGGGCCGACGCCCGGACCACCGCCGCCGTGCGGGATGCAGAAGGTCTTGTGCAGGTTGAGGTGCGAGACGTCGCCGCCGAAGTGGCCCGGCTTGGCGAGCCCCACCAGGGCGTTGAGGTTGGCGCCGTCGACATAGACCTGACCGCCGGCCTCGTGCACCTGCGCGCAGATGTCGGCGACGTGCTCCTCGAACACGCCGTGCGTCGACGGGTACGTGATCATCAGCACGGACAGCTCGTCGCGGTACTGCTCGATCTTCGCCCGCAGGTCCTCGACGTCGATCTCGCCGTCCTCGGCGGTCTTCACGACGACGACCTTCATGCCGGCCATGACGGCGCTGGCGGCGTTGGTGCCGTGCGCCGAGGACGGGATGAGGCACACGGTCCGCTGCTCGTCGCCGTTGGCGCGGTGGTAGCCGCGCACGGCCAGCAGACCCGCCAGCTCGCCCTGCGAACCGGCGTTGGGCTGCAGCGACACCTTGTCGTACCCGGTGACCTCCGCGAGCCGGTCCTCCAGCTCCTGGATGAGCGTGAGGTAGCCGCCGGCCTGCTCGGCGGGCGCGAAGGGGTGCAGCTGACCGAACTCGGGCCAGGTGACCGGCTCCATCTCGGTGGTCGCGTTGAGCTTCATGGTGCAGGAGCCCAGCGGGATCATGCCGCGGTCGAGCGCGTAGTCGCGGTCGGCCAGCCGGCGCAGGTAGCGCAGCATCGCGGTCTCGGAGCGGTGCTCGTGGAAGACGGGGTGGGTCAGCACGGCGTCGGTGCGCAGCAGGCCCTGCGGGACCGCCTCCTCGGCGGCCGCGTCCAGCGCCTCGATGTCGGCCTCGATCCCGAACGCGCTCCACACGGCGGCCACCTGGGCACGCTTGGTGGTCTCGTCGCAGGCGATCGACACCTGGTCGGCGTCGACGAGGCGCAGGTTCACGCCGGCCGCCCGCGCGGCGTCCACGACCTCGGCGGCGCGGCCCGGCACCCGCACGGTGAGCGTGTCGAAGTAGGAACCGTGCACGACCTCGGCACCGCCGGCCCGCAGGCCCTCGGCGAGGATCGTGGCGTAGCGGTGGGTGCGCTGCGCGATGGCCCGCAGGCCCTCGGGCCCGTGGTAGACGGCGTACATGCCGGCCATGACGGCGAGCAGCACCTGCGCGGTGCAGATGTTGCTGGTGGCCTTCTCGCGCCGGATGTGCTGCTCACGGGTCTGCAGCGCGAGCCGGTAGGCCTTGTGCCCGTCGGCGTCCACGGACACGCCCACCAGGCGCCCGGGCAGGCTGCGCGCGAACTTCTCGTGCACCGCCATGTAGCCGGCGTGCGGTCCGCCGAAGCCCATCGGCACACCGAAGCGCTGCGTCGTGCCGACGGCGATGTCCGCACCGAGCTCACCGGGCGACTTCAGCAGCGTCAGCGCGAGCAGGTCGGCGGCGACGGTGACCAGCGCGCCCAGCTCGTGCGCCTGGTCGATCAGCGCCTTGATGTCGCGTACGGCGCCGGAGGCGCCCGGGTACTGCACCAGCACGCCGTTGATCTCCCGCTCGGCGACCTCGGCGGGGATGCCGTCGGTGAGATCGGCGACCACGACCTCCACACCGGCCGGCTCGGCGCGGGTCTCGATCACGGCGATGGTCTGCGGCAGCACGTCCGCGTCGACCAGGAACAGGCCCTTCTTGTTCCGGCCCATGCGGCGCGACAGCGCCACGGCCTCGGCGGCGGCCGTGCCCTCGTCGAGCAGCGAGGCACCGGAGGTGGGCAGGCCGGTGAGGTCGGCGACCATGGTCTGGAAGTTCAGCAGCGCCTCGAGCCGGCCCTGCGAGATCTCCGGCTGGTACGGCGTGTAGGCCGTGTACCAGGCCGGGTTCTCCATGACGTTGCGCAGGATGACCGGCGGCGTGAACGTGCCGTAGTACCCGAGGCCGATCATGGAGTCGAGCACCTGGTTACGGTCGGCGAGCGAGCGCAGCTCGGCCAGCACCTCGGCCTCGGTGCGCGCGCCCGGCAGCTCCAGGGCGTCGGCGTTCTTGATCACATCCGGGACCGCGGCGGCGGTGAGCTCGTCCAGCGAGCCGTAGCCGACCTGCGCGAGCATCTTGGCCCGGGCCTCGTGGTCGGGCCCGATGTGACGCTGTTCGAAGGGAATCCCCTTCTCCAGCTCGGTGAGCGGAACGCGTTGCGGGGTCATTGCGGAGGCCTCCTGGTCGACACGACCTTCGAGGGGCACCACGGCACGGGTACCCGGACGGCCTCCCCCTCTGTCATCTCAACCTGAGAGCTTCACCGGATCGCCCGAAAGCGCCCGGTTTTCACCGTCGGTGAGAGCGGAAGCCGTCGACACCCGCCCTGCTTTCCAGAGTGACCTCGTCCGCGCGGTACGTGTGCCTGAGAGATTCCGGGGAGGATTTGCTCCTTCGGCGCCTCCGATGATGTCTGGAGGACTCTCCCGCACGGGGTCAGCAGCCGCTGTCAGCCTACCAGCGCGCACAAAGACCGATCCTCCGAGTGGCCACCTCGCCCGTTGTGCTCTTTTGTAGTGCTTACGGATGAGTTGCGACCAAGTGGAGGGACCGTGCAGACCGAGATCGATCCGCGCAACCTGATCGGCCGCAAGGCGTTCGACCGCAACGGCACCAAGCTCGGCACCATCGACGAGGTCTACCTCGACGACGCGACCGGGGTGCCGGAGTGGGCGGCCATACGCACCGGCCTGTTTTCCCGTGACGCCTTCGTCCCGCTGGCCCCCAGCGAACTGGTCGAGGGCACTCTGCAGGTCCCCTTCGACCGGACCCTGATCAAGGACGCCCCGGACTTCGGCGTCGGCCGTCACCTCTCCCCCGAACAGGAGCTCCAGCTCTACCACCACTACGGCCTCGACACCGCCTCGCCTCCTTCCGCCCCCGACCGATCCTTCGGCAAGCTCGCGGGCACGGGGGACACCGACGCCTAGGACACCTCGGCAAAGGTGGTGCCCGGTCCCTGCGCCACCAACGGCAACGGATCGGCCGGCTCCAGGTGGGGGTCGTCGCTCCGGAACGTCCGTACCCGTCCGGGCTCCGAGCCGGGCGTCTCGAACCGCACGGTGACCCGCCCCAGGCCGCTGCCCTGCACCCAGCCGTGCCCGAACTCGCCGTGCCGCACGTCGTGCCCCGGGCGCCAGCGCCGCTCGGCCGGCGCCGCCTCCACCGGGGCGGGTTCGTCCGCCGGTTCCTCCGCCGGCATCGCCGTCCCCTCACCCGCCGCCTGCGCGAACAGGTCCTCCTGCGTGTAGTCCGCGAGCCCGCTGACGCCGACCCCGAGCAGCCGTACCCCGCCGGTGGTGTCCACCGTGTCCAGCAGCCGTGCCGCCGCCTCCCGCACCACCGCAAGGTCGTCCGTGGGACCGCGCAGCGTCTCGGAGCGGGTCAGCGTCGAGAAGTCGTAGCGCCGCACCTTGAGCACGATCGTCCGGCCGGAGAGCCCGGCGTCGCGCAGCCGCCGCACACACCGGTCGGCCAGCCGCTGCACCTCCAGTCCGACCCGGAGCCGGTCGTGGATGTCCACGTCGTAGGTGTCCTCGACCGACACCGACTTGGTCTCCCGCTCGGCGACCACGGGCCGGTCGTCGTGCGCCAGCGCCATGGCGTACAGCGCGTGCCCGTGCGCCTTGCCCAGCAACCGGACCAGCTCGTCCTCGCCGGCCTCGGCGATCTCGTCGACGGTGCTGATCCCGGCCCGTCTCAGATGGTCCCCCGTCGCCGGCCCCACCCCCGGCAGCGTCCGCACCGACATCGGCCCGAGCAGGGCTCGCTCGGTCCCCGGTTCGATCAGCACCAGGCCGTCCGGCTTGGCCTCCTCGGAGGCGATCTTGGCGACCATCTTCGACGCGGCCAGCCCCACGGATCCGGTCAGCCCCGTCCCCGCCCGTATGTCCACGCGCAGCTTCTCCCCCACCAGCCGCGCCGACGCGTCGTCCCAGGCCGCCTCCCCGGCCTCCAGGTCCACGAAGGCCTCGTCCAGGCTCAGCGGCTCCACCAGCGGCGACAGGGAGTGCAGCAGCGCCATGACCTGCTCGCTGATCGCCTTGTACATACCGAAGCGCGGCACCAGATAGGCGGCGTGCGGCGCGAGCCGCCGCGCCTGCGCCATCGGCATCGCGGACCGCACCCCGAAGACCCGCGCCTCGTACGACGCCGTCGCCACCACACCGCGCGGCCCGAGTCCGCCCACGATCACGGCCTTCCCGCGCAGACTCGGCTTGGATGCCTGCTCCACCGAGGCGTAGAAGGCATCCATGTCGAGATGCAGGATCGTGGCGGCGTTTCTCACATGTCCGATGCTGCCCTACGCCACTGACAATGCCGCCGTACGACCGCCCGGGCGCCCCGCGGCGCCGTGGGGAGGCCGGTCAGACGGCCCGGTTGCGCCGTCGCGCGAGCTCGTCCGCCGGGTTGTTCCCGATCAGGGTCTCGCCGGTGTCGACCCGCTCGCCGTGCAGCTGCGACAGCGCGCTCTCGACGTCCCGCCACACCACGCCGACGGCGATCCCGAAGATCCCCTGGCCGCCCTGGAGCAGCGCGTGCACCTCGTCGGGCGAGGTGCACTCGTAGACCGTGGCGCCGTCGCTCATGAGCGTCATCCGCTCCAGGTCCCGGAAGCCCCGCTCACGCAGATGCTGCACCGCGGTGCGGATGTTCTGCAGGGAGACGCCGGTGTCCAGGAACCGCTTGACGATCTTCAGGACGACGACGTCCCGGAAGCTGTACAGGCGCTGCGTCCCCGACCCGTAGGCGGGCCGCACGCTCGGCTCGACGAGCCCGGTGCGGGCCCAGTAGTCCAGTTGCCGGTAGGTGATGCCGGCCGCCGCGCACGCCGTCGGCCCGCGGTAGCCGATCTCCTCGGACGCCGCGGCCTCACCGCTCGGCACGGGCGCCGGTCGCTGCGGAGCGTGGTCGGCCGCGCCTCCGTGCTGGGTGTATCCCCCGCCCGGGCGGAGCCGAGAGCCAGGGGGAGGGTACGGACCGCTCTCCCCCGGACTGCGTCCAGGGGCTCCCCCGGCCGTACCGTCGCCGCTACTTCTCACGCCGACCTCCGTCCTTGACCTGCCTCCTCGACGGTAGGCAGCCACCAGGGGTGCGTCAACGACCGCCACACTCGGCACGCCGAGTGATAATCACCCTGCGAGTGGTTTCCCGCACCCGACCGCGGGGAAAGGCTAGCCGAATGGCTTCGGGGAGAGCCGTAGGACGCTCCCTCCTGCCCCCGGCACATGACTGGCAGATGTCGGCATTTGTGCCGTCCCCCGCCACCGTCCGGCCCCGTCGCCGGCCATACGGCCACCGGGCCGCGCACGTCTCACTGGCTGCTGGTCCCGAAGTCCTCGGGCGAGATCTGGTCGAGGAACTCGCGGAACTTCTCCACCTCGTCCTCCTGCTCGTCCGGGATCGCGATGCCCGCGTCGTCGAGTACGCCGTCGCTGCCGTAGATCGGCGTGCCGGTGCGCAGCGCCAGCGCTATGGCGTCGGACGGACGGGCGCTGACCTCCACCCCGCTGGCGAACACCAGCTCCGCGTAGAAGACGCCTTCCCGCAGGTCGGTGATGCGTACCTCGGTGAGCTCCTGGCCGACGGCCTCCAGCACGTCCTTGAACAGGTCGTGGGTCAGCGGTCGCGCGGGAGCCATGCCCTGCTGGGCGAAGGCGATCGCGGTCGCCTCCCCCGGACCGATCCAGATGGGGAGGTAGCGATCGCCTCCCACTTCACGCAGGAGCACGATCGGCTGGTTGGAGGGCATTTCGACCCGGACACCTACGACATCGAGCTCGTTCACACAGTAACCCTAGGACGTGCCCGGGACGTTTGGGTAGTCGGGCAGACAACGGGGGGACGATCCGGCCTGCGCTCGCACGCCGCATCAGGGCAGTCGCACACCGAGCGCAGTCTGCACGAGTGCGGCGTGCAGCTTCACCGTGAGCGCCGCCAGTTCCTTCGTGCGCGCCTCGGCATGTGCCCTGGTCTGCGGGTTGCGGTGACGCTTCAACGGCGCCACCACCTGGTCCACGAGCCCCGCCTCGCGCTCGGCGGCGCCCTTCATCGCTCTCAGGTGCCTGGGCTCGATCCCGAAACGGCCGAGTTCTACGACGAGCGAGGCGACGGTCGCCGCCTCCGCGTCGTACGTCCCGTCCGGCATCGGGACGACGAGCCCGTACGACTCCCATTCCGCGAGCTGCTGTTCACCGATCCCGGCGGCCGCCATCAGCTCGTCCCGCCCGATCCGGGCCACCGTGGGCCCCTCGGGCGCCTCCAGCAGGGTCTCGCCCTCCCGCTGACGCCCGACGGCGGGAAGGGGTACCGCCTCGCCGCGCTCCATCGCGTCCAGGTGCTCGCGGATCACCTTGAGGGGCAGATAGTGGTCGCGCTGCATCCGCAGGACGTAGCCGAGTCGTTCGACGTCGTCGGCGCTGAACTTGCGGTATCCCGAGGGGGTGCGCCGGGGCTCGACGAGCCCCTCGGACTCGAGGAATCTGATCTTGGAGATGGTGACTTCGGGGAACTCGTCGCGCAGCACGTTCAGCACCGTGCCGATGCTCATCAGACCGTCCGTGGCGGCGGTGCCGTGGTGACCGGCACCGCCGCTCGGTGTTCGCAGCATGGCCATTCCCTGTTGGGCCCCGGGACCGCGTCCGGGGACCTCGTCAGTAACCCTGCTGGCTCGCGTAGAAAACCAGCCGGTACTTTCCGATCTGCACCTCGTCACCGTTGTTCAGACCGACCTGGTCGATCCGCTCGCGGTTGACGTACGTGCCGTTCAGACTGCCCACGTCGGCCACCGTGAACGAGCCGTCCGCACTGCGGCGGAACTCCACGTGCCGGCGGGAGACCGTCACGTCGTCCAGGAAGATGTCGCTCTGCGGATGACGCCCGGCCGTCGTCAGGTCGCCGTCCAGCAGGAAGCGGCTGCCCGAGTTGGGTCCACGGCGCACGACCAGGAGCGCGGAGCCGACCGGCAGCGCGTCCACGGCCGCCTGGGCCTCGGGAGAGAGCGCCGGCATCTGCGTCTGGCCCGTGGTCTCGGCGTCGTAGGCCTCGATTCCGGAGATGGAGATCGTGGACGTCGTCTCCGAGGGCCGCTCGGGGGTGGCACCCGCCCGCAGCGGGGCACCGCAGTTGGAACAGAAGCGGCTGTTCTCCGCGTTGCGGTTACCGCACCTCGTACACACCAGGGCCGACATAGGGGAAAACCCTCCACCCGTACTTGAGGTTGACGGTTGCCCGAAACCTATGCCGCCGGACTGCGCAGGGTCAACAGACGGCGCGCCCTGACCACCGGAAATGTCGCCGCCCGGCCCGGGAACCTGATCCCGGAACAGCGGTCGCTGGCCTTCCGCGTCAGGCTGGGCGCGATGACGAGCGGTCGCGTTGGCGTTGTCCTCTCGCGCGCTCTTGCCGAACAACTTCGCAAACAACTTCACGGGCGATTCCCCTTGACCGAAACAGACCCGCCCGTGGGGCAGGACGAACCCTGATTGCATACACCGGCCGACCCGGACATCCTCACAACGTCCGTATCCACCAGACAGTTTCCACCACGCACCACCCATTCGGTGCGCCGACCCCCCGCAACCTCATGCCCTCGCCGGACTCCCCCCATGCACCGCCGGTTCACTGGGAGGACGACCGAGCGTAGTCAGGCCGCTTCGCCGCTCGCAAGGCGTCCACGACGATCTTGCTCGACCGCTCGACGGTGACCGTGGCCTGCTCCTTCTCGAGGGTCTGCACCACGCCTCCAGGGATGTTGAGCGCCGGTTCGAGGTCCTCCGGCTTGCCGATGACCTTGAAACGATAGGGAGCGTTGATCTTGTTCCCGTCCACACTCACGCTCTTGCCCTCGTCGGTGAGATAGGTGCCCGCGACGACACGTACGTCGTTCACCTGGATCGCCTCCGCACCGGCGGCCCGCAGTTCCTGGATCGCGTCGAGCAGCATGTCCGCCTGGACCGCCCCCTTCGTGTCCTCGATCGTCATCGTGATGCCGGGCCCCTGAGCCGCCACCGTGCCCGCCAGGATGCCGAGTTGCTTCTCCTTCTCGACGGTCTGCTTGCGGGCCTCGGCGGCCTGGTTCGAGCTGTTCTCCAGCTCGTCGCGCTGCTTCTCCAGTCCCTGCTTCTCGTCCTCAAGACGCTGAGTACGGTCGTCGAGTTCATCCAGGATGCGCACAAGATCTTCCTGGCGCGCGCCGCGCAGCGCGCTGTCGCTGTTGCTGTTCGACGCGACCTGGATCGCGAGGCCGAAGCCGAGGCCGAACAGCAGGACGGCGACGATGAGTTGGGCACGGGTGAGCCGCGGCGGCCAGATGCCCTTCAGCAGCCGCTGGCGCCCGTTTAGCCCGTCCGGCGTCTTTCCGGCAGTCCCCGGAGTCCCGGGGGCCTCAGGCGCCTCGGAAGCCTCGGACGCCTCCGCGGCGTCGGAGCCCTTCTCGGGAGCGTCCGCGGCCTCCGGAGCCGCGGGAGTCCCGGCCGGCACCTCTTCCGGAAGTTCCTTGCGCAGCCTGTTCTCAGGCGTCTCGTCCTTGTCGCTCATCCGACTCACGCCCGGAACACGTGCCGGCGGATCGCCGCGGCGTTGGAGAAGATGCGGATGCCGAGCACCACGACGACACCGGTGGACAGCTGCGCGCCCACGCCCAGCTTGTCGCCCAGGAACACGATCAGCGCCGCCACGACCACGTTGGACAGGAACGACACCACGAAGACCTTGTCGTCGAAGATCCCGTCGAGCATGGCCCGCAGACCACCGAAGACGGCGTCGAGCGCCGCGACTACGGCGATCGGCAGGTAAGGCTCGACGACCGCCGGAACCTCAGGCCGGACCAACAGTCCTGCCACGACTCCCACGACGAGGCCCAGTACGGCGATCACGATGTGCCCTTCCCAGATTTCTCGGTGTTCGGCTGTGCGGTACGTACGATCACACTCGGTGCGGCCGGCAGCCGGAGGTCGCTCTCCACGGAGATGCTGTTGCGGATGCCGTAATTCTCTTGCAGGGCATGCAGATACAGCCCGTCGGCACTGTCCTGGAACCTGGTGCTCAACTGCTTGCCGTTGCCCACGGCCAGCACCGTGTAGGGCGGAACCAGCGGCTTGTTGTCGACCAGTATCGCGTCGCCCGCGGCCCTGATCGCCGAGAGTGCCGTCAGGCGCTGGCCGTTGATCGAGACGGCCTCGGCGCCCGACTCCCACAGACCGTTGACCACGCGCTGCATGTCGCGGTCGCGCACCCGCCCGGTGTCGGAGAAGTCCGAGGTCTCACGGGGGTTGCCGTTGCCGCCGCTGGTGGCTTCCTTGGCATCGTTCACGACGAGCTTCACACCGGGGCCGTGCACCGCGACGGCTCCGGACAGAATGCCCACCAGCTCGCTCTTGTCGCCGCCGCTCTTCTTCAGCGCCGTCCGCTGCCGCGCGCTGACATCGTCACGCAGCTTGTCGACGGAGCCCTCCAGCTTGTCCGCCGCCGCGGTCTCCCGGTCGATACGGTCGACCAGTTCCTGACGCTCCTTGGCGACGGTGGGGGCCGCCACGCGCGCCTGTGCCGCTCCTACGGTGACGACGAGGGCCGCGAGCACCAGCCCGGCCGCCAGACCGAGCTTGGCCCGGACCGTCTTCGGCATGCCGCCCGCGCCGGCGGCCTTCTTCCGGGCGGCCGCCTCCGCGTACCCGTCGTCGAGACTGTGGTCCATGACGTTGGTGAGCAGCGACATGGAGGCGTCCGGGCGCGGGGGTCGCGCGGGTGTGCTCCGAACGGGGGGCTGCTGCGGCATGCCGCACATCGTCGCATGTCGCGAGCACTACCTCCGAACGGCCCCACCGCCGAACCGGACAGGCCCCGTTGGGGACACCTGTCCGGCACGCGCGCGTGCTGCGGTTTTCAGCGCCCGGCGCTGTCCACGACCGCCGACCACTCGTCGAGCAGGGCCTGCGCGGAGGAGTCGTCCGGCCCTTCCGCCCACAGGTGGGTGACCGCCTCGGCCGGGTCGGGCAGCACCATCACCCAGCGGCCGTCGGTCTCCACGACCCGGACGCCGTCGATGGTGTCCACGAAGCGATCTCCGGCCGCCTCGACGACCCGCCGCATGACCAGGCCCTTGACGGCCCACGGCGTCGCGAGATCCCGCTTGAGAACGTGCGCCCGCGGAATCCGGGCGTCGATCTGGCTCAGCGTGAGCTGCGTCCGCGCCACCAGCCCGATCAGGCGTACGAAGGCGGCCGTCCCGTCGAAGACGCTGCTGAACTCCGGGACGATGAACCCGCCCTTGCCGTCACCGCCGAAGATGGCCGCGTCGTCGCCACCGACCCGGGTCAGGTCGTCGGGCGAGGTCGTCGTCCACTCCACCTGCGTGCCGTGGTACGCCGCCACCTGTTCGGCGATCCGGGTCGTGGTCACCGGCAGCGCCACCCGCCCGCTGCGCCGCTCCGCGGCCACCAGGTCGAGCATGACGAGCAGGGCACGGTCGTCCTCGACGATGCGCCCCTTCTCGTCGACCAGCGACAGCCGCTCGCCGACGGGGTCGAACCGCACGCCGAAGGCCGCACGCGAAGAGGCGACGATCTCGCCGAGCCGCACCAGCCCCGACCGCCGCACTTCGGCGGTCTCGGTGGGCCGTGACTCGTCGAGCCCCGGGTTGATGGTCAGCGAGTCCACCCCGAGCTTGCCGAGCAGGCTCGGCAGCACCAGGCCGGCGCTTCCGTTCGTCGCGTCGACGACGACCTTCAGACCGGACTCGCTGATCCCGGTCGTGTCGACATTGCGCAGCAGCGACCCGGTGTACGAGTCGAAGACGCTGGACGGGAAGTGCAGATCCCCGATCTCGCCGGGGAAGGCCCGCCGGTACTCCTGGCGCGCGAACACCCGGTCCAGCTTCCGCTGGCTGCCCTGCGACAGGTCGGCGCCGTTGCCGTCGAAGAACATGATGTCCACGGAGTCCGGCACCCCGGGCGTGGTCCGGATCATGATCCCGCCGGCACTGCCCCGCGCGGTCTGCTGCCGGGCGACGGGCAGCGGCACGTTCTCCAGGTCGCGTACGTCGATGGCGCTGGCCTGGAGGGCGGAGATCACCGCCCGCTTGAGTGCTCGGGCACCGCGGGAGTGGTCACGGGCGGTGGTGACGGTCGAGCCCTTCTTCAGGGTCGTCGCGTAGGCACCGGCCAGCCGCACCGCGAGTTCCGGCGTGATCTCGACGTTCAGGATGCCGGAGACACCACGGGCACCGAACAGGTGCGCCTGGCCCCTCGACTCCCAGATCACCGAGGTGTTGACGAAGGCGCCGGCCTCGATGGTCTTGAACGGGTAGACGCGCACATTGCCCTGAACGATCGATTCTTCACCGATCAGGCACTCGTCACCGATGACCGCGCCGTCCTCGATCCGCGCGGCCCGCATGATGTCGGTGTTCTTGCCGACCACGCAGCCCCGCAGATTGCTGTGCTGCCCGACGTACACGTTGTCGTGGACGACGGCCTTGTGCAGAAAGGCCCCGCTCTTCACGACGACGTTCGAGCCCACGACCGTGTGCTCGCGGATTTCGGCACCGGATTCGACCTTGGCGTAGTCGCCGATGTAGAGCGGACCACGGAGCACGGCATCGGGATGCACCTCGGCGCCTTCGGCCACCCACACACCCGGCGAGATCTCGAAACCGTCGAGCTCGACGTCGACCTTGCCCTCCAGGACGTCGGCCTGTGCCTTCACATAGCTCTCGTGGGTGCCGACGTCCTCCCAGTAGCCCTCCGCGACATAGCCGTAGATCGGCTTACCTTCCTTCATCAACTGCGGGAAGACGTCGCCGGACCAGTCGACGGACACGTCGGCCTCGACGTAGTCGAAGACCTCCGGCTCCATCACGTAAATTCCGGTGTTCACGGTGTCGGAGAAGACCTGGCCCCAGGTCGGCTTCTCGAGGAAGCGCTCGACCTTGCCTTCTTCGTCGACGATCGTGATACCGAATTCCAGCGGATTGGGCACGCGCGTCAGGCATACGGTGACGAGCGCGCCCTTTTCCTTGTGGAAATTGATCAGGTCGGTGAGGTCGAAGTCGGTCAGGGCATCACCGGAGATGACCAGGAAAGCATCGTCCTTCAACGCCTCTTCGGCGTTCTTCACGCTACCGGCAGTACCGAGTGGCTTCTCCTCATTGGCATAGGAGAGCTCCATTCCGAGCTCCTCGCCGTCACCGAAGTAGTTCTTGACCAATGAGGCCAGGAACTGGACAGTAACAACGGTCTCGGTCAGCCCATGCCTTTTCAGCAGCCGAAGCACGTGCTCCATGATCGGGCGGTTCGCCACGGGCAGGAGCGGCTTGGGCATGCTCGAGGTCATGGGGCGAAGGCGTGTGCCTTCGCCGCCGGCCATCACGACGGCCTTCATGTCGGAAGCGTCCTCCTCAAAGAGACGACGGTCTAGCCGACTTCACCCGTCCTGATTGTCCCGCACTTTTGAGCCAAGGGCCATCTAGCCACTACGGCCGGGGCAATGGGCGAGAGCTGTCGGCCATGGCGTCCGCACGGACCAGGCGGCGGACTTGTACCACGTAGAGGACTCCTGCCCACCAGTAGAGGGTTGTACCCCATCCTGCGAACGCCCATCCGAAAATAGCAGCGAGTGACGAGATCCATCCAGTTCCGTCACTGAGCAGGAGCAACGGGAAGGCATACATCAGGTTGAACGTGGCTGCCTTCCCGAGGAAGTTCACCTGCGGCGGCGGATAGCCGTGGCGCCTGAGGATGCCCACCATCACCAAGAGCACGAGCTCACGCAGGAGAAGTACAGCGGTCAACCAGAGCGGCAGAATCTCACGCCACGTCAGGCCGACCAATGTCGAGAGAATGTAGAGCCGGTCGGCTGCCGGATCGAGGAGCCGGCCGAGGCTGCTGATCTGGTTCCAGCGCCGGGCGAGCTTGCCGTCCAGATAGTCGCTGACTCCGCTCAGAGCCAGCACCAGCAGTGCCCACCCGTCACTCTTGGGCCCCCCGAACTCAGGCCTCAGAATCAGCCACAGGAAGACCGGCACGCCAACGAGCCGCGCCATGCTGAGGATGTTGGGGATGGTGAGCACCCGGTCCGTCTGGACGCGGGTCTCCTGGACCTCCACCCGGGAGCCTCCTGTGGGAAACGTGCCAACGATGCCCCCTGACCTTACCTCAACGCAAAAAAGCTCTGGCCCTTGGGCTGTGTGCCCAAGAGCCAGAGCTCTAAAGGTAGTTCGGCGGCGTCCTACTCTCCCACAGGGTCCCCCCTGCAGTACCATCGGCGCTGTAAGGCTTAGCTTCCGGGTTCGGAATGTAACCGGGCGTTT
>NZ_JBHVGU010000043.1:41520-80210 GCF_042800575.1 Streptomyces sp. NPDC057616 | reverse complement strand
GAGCAGGGCTGGCACGTCGGTCCAGCCGGCTGGACCGACGTGCCAGCCCTGCTCGGCGGCTTCGACGTGTTTGCCATGGCCGCCACCCCCTCACGAGCACAGGCCGTTAGCCGGCGCGCGGTGTTAGCGGATGATGGTCATCTGGGTAGCACATCCCGGTGGATTGGATATCTCCGGTGAGCACCCTGGCAGGAGCTGTGGTCGGTGTGAGTTCCGCACTGGTCGCCGAGCGCATCCGATGGCGTCGTGACCAGGAGAGGGACGGATCGCAGACGCGCAGGGTCGTGTACTCGGACTTCCTCATGGCGCTGAGTCAGGCGCACTCCGACATGCGGACGGTTGTCCCGCAAACCGATCGCTCGACCGGTGATCGCCTCTACGGTGACCTTCATCAGGCCCTTGACGGCTCGGGCATCTGGCGGCTGCGGCAGAGCCTGTCACTCACCGCTTCGGCCGAGATCATTGAGCTGGCTGTGAGAGCGTGTGACGCACTGACGCAAATGAGAGACGGACTCATCGAAGACCCTGACGTCAGGGGCGACTCGTACTTTCAGGCTCGCGCCGACCTCTGGATGGAGAACGCCCAGCTTCGGGAGGCCATGCGCAAGGACTTGGGGATGAACGGCCCGCCTGATCCCGAGGTTGGTCGGTACCGGTACCCGGCCACATAGTCATGAACAAAAGCGCGGACCCTCCTGAACCAGGCCGGTAGGACCGTCGATGACGGATACCGTGGCCGACCGTCTGCGTTCGTCCCGCGCACGCATCTTGACCCGTAGCTGTGGCCGCATTCTTGTCAGGTCGATCGAGGTGCCCTCTCGACCGCGACGAACGTTCGCGGACTCCTGGTGCGGCGGTCGCTGACGTTCGGCGTCGGTTGGCTGTACGCCCTTGTTGGTGTCATCCGCTGGTGTCAGACGACCTAGGCGCCCTAAAGGCCCGGCTTGTATCCTCGTCGAGACCATCGTCGACATCGCTCTACCGCACCTCAACTATCGTGCTGCCATGGACTGGCTCCTGACCCTCGCCATCGCCATCCCCCTCGTTGCGCTGGGGACGGGCATCGTCCGGGACTATCGAGGGCTTCGAAGTAGCTTCTACCAGCCTCGGATGGGACCACCGTCGGAGGCGGCGGAGCAACGCTATGGGCGAGTCATCCGGCTTGTCGGTTGGGTTTTCATCGCGGTGCCGCTTTACATGCTCGTCGGCGAGACGATCCGACTAGCCCTGTAGGTCGGTGTGTTGAGGGCAGGAGTTGATGTCAGGATCCGGCTCGGTGATCCCGTAGACCAGCCATCAGGAGAGCGCGTATGGAGTTGAGCGACGCACAGCCGTCAATGTCACGACGTCGCCTCGGGCTATACGCCGTTGGCTGGTTCGCCATCTCGTTGTTGAGGGTGGCTGCATCGGGCTGGGGAGCCATGGACTGGGCCGCTTTCCAGGGCAAGGGCACTACTGGGACGCTGCGGATCGACAAGTGTGGGATGAAAACTGGCTCCCGAGGAACCGCAAATCGAGTTTGTACGGGCACGTTTCGCTCAACCGCTGGTGTGATCGATAGCCATGCGGAGGTGCCGTCACGGAGCACGTCGGCGATCGAGTGGCTGTCACCCGGACGCTGCTCGGCCAGTACATACAGCAGGACGGGCAGTCGGCCGGTGGAGCTGCGGCTCGGACTCTGATTTTTGGTCTCGGGGGTGCTGGCTGTGGCGTGGCTGGCGGACCGTATGTACGTCGCCTCGTCAGGTGACTGCGACGCACGGTCACAGGTAAACCACCTCACCCACCGCTTTCCCCAGCTTCCATCCCGTCCGCCGTCGACCCACACGTCTGCGGAGCGGGCGTGGTTCACCAAGAAGGTCATCGAGTGGCTCTACAGTTGCTCGGGACTGCTCAACTCGCAGGGGCAGTACGCCAACTACGGCCGCGTCGGCGGCTGTCTGATCACCGGCAACGAGGACGGCGTGAAGCACTGCGCGATGAACATCCTCTACAGCCTCCAGCACCTCGGCTACGCCATCCCGCCGCAGGCGGACGCCGGCTGGATCGGACCGGCCGGCTCGGTCCCTCGTACCTGCGACCCCGGATCGGGCGGCCCGGAGAACGACTTCACCAACCGCGACACCGTCTTCATGACCTGGGACCTGATGCACCTGGCCGCGATGCTCAAGCGCGCCAAGGGCGTCCCCCCGCACGGCAACCAGCGGTCGGCGTGGGAGGCGGGTTGCAGCCTGGGCGCGCCCACCCCGACTATCGCTGCCCCTTATGCATTGAGCGCTACGCCGTGCTCGTCGGCGAAGATGCGCCGGCACTGGCCGTTGCAGAAGCCGTAGCGGATGCCGTCGACCTCGAGGATCAGGTCCGTCGAGTGGAGGTCGACGGTCATGCCGCACACCGGGTCGACGACCGTGCCGGGCGGCAGGTCGACGGTGGGAATGCGGGCGATGGCATCGCGGTGCGGGGCGGTCATGTGCTGGATGAGGTCGAGGCTGCCCATGGGCCGGCCGCACATGCCGAGGCTGCCCTCGGCGATACCGACGACGTGGACCAGGGCGTGCGGCTGCTCGAGAAGGCGGTCGGGGTCCCGGCCCGCCTCCGCCTCCGTCTCGGCGAGGGCCTGGGTGAGCCGCTCGATCGCGTGGGCGCTCATCTCCTTGCGCCAGGCGGCCGGAGCGCTGACGCGGATCAGGTACCGGGGCGGCTGTGCGGTGTCGACCGGATGGCGGTCACCGGTGATCCAGGCGGTGGGTTCGTGGATGAGGACCTGGGTGAGGGCGCGTGCGGAGTCCATCACTGCCGGGGCGTGGGCGACTTCGGTGCCCATCAGCGCGTCGATTAGGCGCTTGCCGAGTTGGTGGTGTCGGGCCGGGTCGAGAATCCCCGCGGGTGCGAAGAGTTCGATGAGAATCATGGCTACATGCTGGATCGGCGCACCGCGGTGGTCGTCGTACGGGGGGGAGTGAGTGGCGGCTACGCCCAGGGGAGGCGCGGGCTACTGCTCCAGGAGTACCCCGCCGGTGAGTCACCCGTGGTGCGTGCGGTTGCGGGTTCGTGCCCGGAAGATCACCAGTCCGGCGGCGCCGAACGCGGCCGCCCAGACCAGGCCGAGCGCGAGGTGGCTCCACAGCGCTGTGTGGCCGAAGGAGCCGCCGACGGCGAACTGCATGGGGCCGAAGGACGGGAACCACTCGAGGACGGGCTTGTTGGCGAGCGGGTTGCCCAGGGGGTTCTGCAGGAAGGTGTCCATCAGCCCGCCCATGATGATCAGGAAGAAGCCCTCCAGGTCGTGCTTGACCAGGACGCCGAGGAGCAGGCCGAGTGCCCCGTAGGTGAGCGCGATGGCCGTCAGGCCGGCGAGCACGGCGAACCAGCCGCCGGGGCTCGGACGCCAGAACGGCAGTATCGCGAGCGCCGTGTAGAGCGCGATCGCCCCGACGACCAGGGCGACGGCCAGGGATTTGGCGCCGATGAGCGTGGACTGCCGGTATCCGGAGAAGACCAGGCGCCGGTCGAAGGCGAGGGCCTTGCGGACCGCGTCGAAGACGACGAAACCCGCGATGATCGTGACGGAGTTGAGCCCGGCGGAGATCAGGGTGAGCCGGCCGCCGTCCACACGCAGGACCTCGCCGGTGGCGTACAGCTTGAAGTCCAGGGGAGTGTGTCCGGCCAGGGCGTCCATCACCAGGTACCAGACGGGGACGAACAGGACGAGCAGCAGTCCGGCGAGCCGGTTGCGGGTCTGGTCGCGTACGCAGAACCGCAGCGCGGTGGGGAACTGGCCGTACAACGGCCGGGGTTGGAGGGCGTCAGGCGCCGACATGGGTGTCCTCCCTGGAGGCCGTACGCGGGGTGAGCCGGCCGTCGGCGAGGTCGGCCAGCAGATCGAAGCGGTCCTGCTCGAAGACGAGGTGGGTGATGATCACGACGGCCTTGCCGCGGTTGCGCAGATCGTCGACCAGGTCCCAGAACCGCAGGTAGGTCTCCCAGTCGAAGCCCTGATACGGCTCGTCGAGGAGCAGGACGTCCGGGTCGTGCAGGAGGGCCACGGTGAGGTTGAGCTTCTGCCGGGTGCCGCCGGACAGTTCACCGACCGGACTCTCGCCGTACCGCTCGTAGCCGAGGAGGCGGACGAGTTCCCGGCCGCGGTCCAGGTGCGGCAGGCGATGGGCGGCGGCGAAGTAGCGCAGGTGCTGCTCCACGGTGAGGCTCGAGTTCAGTACGGGGTCCTGCGGACAGTAGCCCAGGGTTCCGGACAGGACGACTTCGCCGCGGTCGACGGGCAGGGTGCCGGCCAGGATCTTCAGCAGCGTCGACTTGCCCGCGCCGTTCTCTCCTACGACGGCGACGAGTTGCCCGGCGTCGACCGTGAGATCGGCGCCGCGCAGGACGGGATGCTTTCCGTAGGACTTGTGGATGTCGTGAGCGTGAAGTACCGGTGTGGGTACGGGTGTTGAGCTGGGCTCCATGCGCAGCCTCCCTAAGGGGCGTCTTGGGCGTCTCCTTGTGGTTCCGGTGGTGCCGCGTTCAGCCCGCCCGCGTAGATGCTGAGCATCTCGGGGCCCCATCGCGTCATGCCGTCCGCCGACAGCGGGTCAGTGCCCAGGACTTCGGCCAGCCGGTCGCGCAGCAGGAACAGGGCCAGGTCGTTGGCGAGGAGGACGGCCGCACGCGCGGCCGGGTCCTTGCCGGGGGAGGCCAGTCCCGCCGCGGCCAGGCCGTCGAGTGCGCCTCTGGTCAGGTCGAACAGGTGCCGGAACAGCAGCCGTCCGGCATCCGAGTCCGACAGGAGAAGCCGGCGGAGGTAGCCCGGCAGTGGTGAGTTGTCGGGGAGGTGCCGGGCGAAGGCTTCGCTCAGTGAGCTGGCCCCGGCCTCGGGGTCGAGCAGTTCCGCTCCACCCTCGCCCGTCAGGTCGCCGATCATCGCCTCGAAGAAGGCGAGGACGTACTGGTCGACCTCCTGGCGCAGGCCCTCCTTCGACCCGAAGTGGTGCACGACCAGGCCGGGCGACACGTTCGCCGCGGCGGCGATCTGCCGCACGGTCACCACTTCCGGCCCGCTCGCGGCGAAGAGCCGCAGGGCCTCGTCGCGGATGACGGCGCGCGTGGTCCGGTCGTCCCTGATTGAACGCATGTGCAGCATGCTAAACGATTGTTCAACGCGTGTCCATGAGTGAGGGACGAAGGAGCGGCCGGGTGTCTCACTCGGTGCGCGGTGTCGGTGGGCGAGTGCCGGTGCGGGCGGGGGTGGAGGGCAGGTCGGTCCAGGTCGGCACTCCATCGGGCACTACGTCCTCGGACTGCTGGGAAGTGGTGGCGCCCGGCGCACCGTCGGAGACGCCCGATTCGGTGGGCCACAGGGACAGGGCGCCAACCGCCAGCGCGACGACGGCGACCGCGGCGAGGATGCGGCCCACGTGCCGGCACCTGGCCGGGCCGTCCATGTCCCGCCAGGCCGCACCGGGCCATGGATCCTCCGGCTCCCACATCTCGCCGACCGTGTCTACCGGCCGCAGCCGGGCTGCATCCGATCGCCGCTTCGGCCGGGGGTTCTCCCTGCCTGCCACGTCGGGGCGGACGCCGGCCGCCCGTTCCTGTGCGGATGGCTCCCTCGGTGCGGACGCCCTGATCGCCTGCTCGTTGTCGCCCAGGAACTTCCGCCACACGACATCCGGGATTCGCGAGGCGCCCCTTCCCCCGCTCCCCGTGTCCCCACCTGGGCCTTCACTGACCACGGCGCCTCTTCTCCTCTGCCGTCCTCGTCGGCTTCAACTCCGTCGAACGTACGGATGGGTGGACGCAGAGCGAGGTGTGCGCGCCCCCGGGAACCTGCTGGCGGGAGACCTGTCGGCGGCCGGCACGTCGCGCCCGCTCCCGATGACATGCCGATCACTCCTGGGCGCTGCGCGACCCCCGACCGCCGACGCGGTCCCCATCGGTAAGTTTTGCATAGTGCAAAATCAGGATGCCAGGACTTCGGGACGGTTTTGGCCCGGACTTGAATCCACGTGCCGCGTGAGCTTCACGGCAGCCCGGCTCCCGGGGCGGAATCCAGACGTACGAAGGGGATGGCCCTGCCGGCGTCACGGAACTGGGCGTCGGTGCCGTCCGACGGGAATCCCATGAAGGTGCACAGACGCCGGGCGGTCCGGGGGCGGTTCCGGGCGTAACGTGCCATGATCTCGGCGCCCTCGTCCGGTGGGAGGACGTGGGCCGTGACGGCATGGCGGCGGTTGCCGACCTCGATCAGGGTCTTCGGCTCGGCGCGCAGGTTGCGGTACCAGGCGGCCCGCGGCCCGAAGCCGGAGGCGACGATCCAGCTACGGCCGGCCGGCTCGTACTCGACCACCTCCAGGACGACCCGACGGTGGAGCCCGCTGACCCGGCCCGTGTGGTGCAGCAGGAGCAGCCGTCCGCCGAAGACCCAGCCCAGTCCGCAGCGGAAGACCAGTACGGGCAAGCGGGCGAGGAACCGCCGCCAGCCGACGGGGAGTTGGGGCCGGCCCGGGTAGGTCTGTCTGTGGGGCATCGTCGCCTTCCGGGAGATCGGGCATGTCAGCTTTCGGCCTCTATTGGGTAAAGGGTCGAGCCCCGAGCCCTTTCCTCACAGGGACCTTTGCATAGTCTAAAGGCGGGGAGGGGATCCTGTGTCAAGAGCGGTCGAGACTCCCGAGCACTGGAACTTCGCTGGAGGACATATGACCGTCGAGAGGCCGACGCCGGGATCCGCGCTGCTCTCCTGGATGCCGGCGGCGGTGATGACCGTGGTGGCCGGGGCGGACATCGTGGCGGGGCCCGGGGTGGGGTTCCTGCCGCTCGTCTCGCTCGGGCCGGCGTTCTCCGGACTGGTCGGCGGATGGCGGCGTACGACGCTGATCGGTGCGGCGGCACTGCTCCTCTGCGTGGCACTGGGACTGTACGACGGGCTGTTCGAGGAGCGGCGGGGCTTCACGGCGATGGCGTCGGTGGCGGGGGTCACCGGCGTGGGCATCGCGGCCGCGGTGACGCGTTCGCGCCGGGAGGCGGAGCTGGCGAGTGTCCGGTCGATCGCGGAGGTGGCGCAGCGGGTGCTGCTACGACCCGTGCCGCGCACCGCGGGCCCGCTGCAGGCGGCGGTCTCGTACACCTCGGCGGTCGCCGAGGCCCGCATCGGCGGCGACCTCTACGAGATGGTCGCCTCACCGCACGGGATCCGGGTGATCGTGGGCGATGTGCAGGGCAAGGGACTGGCGGCGGTGGAGACCGCCGCGGTGGTGCTCGGGGCCTTCCGGGAAGCGGCCCACGACGAACCCGATCTGGTGGGGCTGGGCGAGCGTCTGGAGCGCAGCGTGGCCCGGGAGCTGGAGGGGGAGAAGTTCGTCACCGCCGTCCTCGCCGAGTTCGGTTCGGACCGCGGGGTCGTCTTCCTCAACTACGGCCATCCGGCCCCGATGGTCGTACGCCGGGACCGGGGTGTCGACTTCCCGCAGCCGGCCGCGTTCGCCCTTCCCCTGGGGCTCGAGGCCCACGGCGCCGATGGCCCGAAGTCCTATCGGGTGGACTTCGCTCCCGGGGATCAGCTGCTGCTGTACACCGACGGGGTCACCGAGACGCGGGACGCTCAAGGCTCGTTCTACCCCCTCGACGACCGGGCGGATCTGCTCAAGGACCCCGACGCAGACCGCGCCCTGGAGGCCCTTCGTGAGGACCTGGTGCGGCACGCCGCAGGGCCCCTCCATGACGATGCGGCGATGCTGCTGCTCCGCTACCACGGTCATGGGGAAGGAAAATCTGTTCCCATCATGTGAGTGAGCAGGGACTTCGGCACGGTAGAAAGGATGTATGCCGGAGTATGAGAGCCCTGCGGGGGCGACGGACGACGTAGACGCGGTCACCCGGGCGGTGCTGACTGCCTCGCGACTGCTGGTGGCGGTCGCCGCGCGCTCGCTCGCCGAGGTCGAGGAGCGGGTGACGCTGCCGCAGTTCCGGATGCTGGTCGTCCTCTCCACGCGCGGTGCGACCAAGCTGGTCGCTCTCGCCGATCTGCTCCAGGTGGCGCCGTCGACGGCGATGCGGATGGTCGACCGGTTGATCGCGGCCGGGCTCGCCGACCGGCAGACCAACCCGGGCAACCGCCGCGAGACATTGCTGCAGCTCACCGAGGAAGGGCGGCGCACCGTCGAGGACGTCACCGCCCGTCGCCGCTCCGAGATCGCCGCCATCGTCGAGCGGCTTTCCCCGATGCAGCGGCTGGCCCTCGTTGAGGCCCTTGGCGCCTTCAACAAGGCCGGCGGCGAGCCGCAAGCCCCCGGCTTGGACGATCCGGAGCCGCATCCGCTCGGCTGGGTCGTCGACGGTGTGATGGCGCACGACACCTGACGCGCCCCCGGCCGCTCCATCACGATTCCCGAAGGACTCTTCTCCGCATCCGGAATATCTTGCATAATGCAAGGGAATTGTGAACGTCCCGTCTTCGAGCAGTGCTCACGAGCCGCCGACGGATGGAAAGGATGCGGGGTGTGACACGCGTACGCCGGAAGGCTCGCCATTTCTACCCCACGGAGCTCCACCTCATGGCACATCTGCGTGCCTCGGTGTGGGGTCCCGCGGAGTTCGTCGGGCGGCCGCCCTGGTGGCTTGTGGTGGAGGGGCTCCTCGCGGGCGTCCTCGGTTCCGGGGCGATCGTCGGTGCGACACTCTACGGCGCCTGGACCGGCCGGCCCTCGCTGGCCGACGGCGAGGCGGGCCTGGTGTGCGCGGGCGCGCTGGCCGTGTATCTGACCCTCGTGGGGGCAGGACGTGCGCTGGTCGGCGTTGCCGCATTGCTCGGTACGTGCCTCGCGCTGCAGACCCCGCAGGCTGCCGCCGGCATCGTGCTGGCGGAGCGGGGACAGGTGCAGTCCGTGGTGGTGACGTCGGTCGAGGACGGCCGGGGTGCGGGGGGCGGGCGCGCTCGTTACCTGTGCTCGGTGGCCGATGCGGACGGGGTGCCGCTCAAGGTCCGTATCTGGCGCGGCTGCGGGCGGGAGACCAGGCCTGGGGACGCGCTCGCCGTCGTCTACGACCCCAAGCGGCGGGTGTCCACGCGTGGATCGCAGCGGGGGGCCGACGGCGTCTCGGCGCCGTTCGGCGACCTGGCGCCGTGGACCGTGGCCCTCACTGCTGTGAGCCTGCTGGCGGTCGTCCGCTCCTACCGGCTTTCCGGCTCGGCCGGCCTCCCGACCTCTCCTGCACGGGACGGCACGGCCGGATACTGATCAGCCGGCGGCCGGACTGGGCGTCGGTGAGGCCGTGTTGATGTTCAGGTCGGGGCGCGCGGTGAGCACCACGATCGGCACTCCCGGCTGCGGCGCGGGCGGGGTGAGCTGGTCCTTGGGGAGCTTGGGCGGGGTGGTCTGCTGGAAGTTGACCTGCTCGAAGTTCACGACACCGGTGTTCTCCAGCACGGTGATGTGGTCCAGGACGGTGTCGTTGGCCAGGTCGGCAAGCTGACGTACGAGTCTGTTCTTGGTGCTGGCGCGGACCTTGGCGATGGCCGGGAAGATCTGACCGTGGGTCACCCGCATGATGTTGGCGGCGGTGGTGTCGAACTGCTGGCCGGACTCCGCCGCCGAGGTCTGCACGAACTGCTGCTGTTGCGGGGTGGCCTGGTTGGGCAGCGTGATGTTCAGTTCGGGGGCGATCTTGCGGCACAGTTCGTCGAGCCCGGCGTGGCCCACGACGAGGTGCTTCCCGGCTTCCCGCATCTGCGGCGTGGAGCCCTTCTGTATCGCCAGTTCGCCCAAGGGGTACTCCCACAGGCCCGCGGAGCGCACCTTCACGACGAAATCGCGATCGCCCTCGGTGAGCGGACCGTACGGGGTACTGGCGATGATCCGGTTCGGATCGCTGGACACGGTCTGCACGCCGAGCAGGGCGGGGTAGGCGAGCGCGGTGAGAGTCAGGCCCAGCGCGCCGACCACGACGACGGATCCTGCCATGTTGCGGGAGATGGGCATGCGGCCTCCAGGCGCGAGCGGCTCCTACGCCACGGAGTACGGGCAGGCTGGACCGGCTGATCATTGCGCTGAGTAAAATTTGCATGCCGGACTGTGTTATGCGTCACAACGTAGGCGTCATCCGACTGTTGGGGAGGCGGACGGCGAAGGGGTCGTGGCCGGCCCCGTCGGCACGTTGTCGGCCGAAACTCCCGGGGGCGGTGTGAGGACGACCATGGGTGCCCCCGGCTGCGGTACGGGTGGCGTGACCTGGTTGGACGGAAGCTTGGGCGGCGTCGTCTCCTGGAAGTTGACCTGGTCGAAGTTGACCAGCCCGGTGCCCTCCATCTGCTCGATGTGATCCAGGACGACGTCGTTGGCCTGGTCGGCCAGTTGCCGCACCAGGGTGTTCTTGGTCGTGGACCGGATCTTGGCGATGGTGTTGAAGATCGAGCCGTGGGTGACGCGCAGGATGTTGGCCAGGTCGGAGTCGAACTGCTTGCCCTGATCCGACTGCAGGGTCGCCAGGAAGCCCTGCTGTTGTGGCGTGGGCTGGTTGGGGATGGTGATGTTCAGCTCGGGGGCGATCCTCCGGCAGCTGGCGTCGAGGGCGGCGTGTCCGATGACCAGGTGCCGGCCGGCCTCGCGGACGGTCGTCGTCGTCCCCTTCTTGATGGCCAGCTCGCCGGAGGGGAACTCCCAGAGCCCGGCGGACCGCACGAACACGACGAAGTTGCGGTCGGCCTCGGTGAGCGGGCCGTAGCGGGTGTTGGCGATCACGCGCGACTGGTTGTTCGTCGCGTTCTGGATGCCGAGCATGCTCGGGTATGCCAGGGCGGCGAGGGTCACGGCGAGGGCGCCGCCGACGAAGACGGTTCCGACCTTGCTGTGCTGGAGGGGCATGAGGGTGGCTCCCGGACCGATGGCGTGGACGTGCAGGGACGTCAGGAGGTACGGGGCGCGGGCGACGAGAAACCTTTGCTTCAGGTAAAGCTTGCACTATGCCAAAGGGTGGGATCACATCCGCTCCTTCCAGCCGGCCCGCACCAGCCAGCTGTTGACCGGCCAGGCGGTGAAGAAGCCCACGATCATGGCGAGTTGCATCAGCAGCCAGTACGAGGCTGTGGTCTTCGCCAACCCCGGCGGAAAGAGGGCCTCCTGGTAGGTCCACATCCCCGCGAACAGGCCGATCTGGAAGGCGACGATGGAGAACGTGTCGGCCTTGACGGCCGCCCACAGGGCCTGCCGTGGGCCGATGTCCCGCATGGGGGCGATCGTGAAGTACTGGAAGCCCACGCCGAGCAGCCAGGCGAAGGTGAAGTCCAGCAGGAAGTCGGCGTACAAGGGATTGCCGGCGATCGTCATGCCGGTCGCCCGTACCAGCCACTCGCCCCCGATGTCACCCAGGACGCACCCGGCGCCGCAGTGGCTGATGGCCTTGGCGGAGGTGACCCACTCGGGCAGCTTCTCGGGATCCGGATCGCCCTCGCGCTCGATCATGGGGCGTGAGGTGCGGCGGCCGTGGCGGACGTAGAACCACAGGGCGGCCGGACCCCAGTACAGGGCCGTGATCGGGTAGACCAGGTGCATGATCCACATGCGTTGCCGGTATCCGCGCAGTGCCATGTCCGCCGCGATCGCCAGGAGGCTCGCCCCGGCGGCGGCCAGACTGGCCCAACCCAGTGCCTCCAGCCACGCCGGGGGCAGGTGGTGCGCCGCCGCGGCCGTCATTTCGTGTGCAGGCGCGCTGCCGCGACCCGTCCTGGCCGCATGATGCGTATGTTGTGGCTCTCGCAGGCGGGGCAGCGGGGCGACTGCAAGGGGGAGGGCACGCGCCTGTCACCGAGGTGGTAGGTGGCGGTGATCTGCGCGTGGTCGTCCACGGTCACATCGATGTCGTACGTGGCCTCCCAGCCGTGCCCGCAGTTCAGGCACGCGAACGAATACGAGCGCTGCACGTGCTCGGTGTGCATGACCGACCTCCTTGGGGCGATGGGTCCAACGAGGTTCCGGGTCCCCATTTTTGCGCAGTGCAAAATAGGCTCTGTCCGGGTCGGGGCCGCCCGGAGGGCGCGTCAGGTGAACGTGTGCACCGCGCGCAGCGCGCTCTGGTGGCTGAGCCAGCCGACCGGCTTGCCGCGCGGCGCGTCCAGGACCGGCATGCCTGTCCCCGTGGCCGACAGCAGGGCGTGCAGGGCGTGGGCGAGGGGCTGGTCGGCGAGGACGGGTGCGGGTGCCTCGGCGAGTTGGCCGACCTGCGTCGGGGCGTCGTCTGGCCGTTCCGCCAGGGCCTCGGCCACGGCCCGCGCGGTGACCACGCCGGTGTAGTGCCCGGCGTCGTCGACCACCGGAAGCGCGCCGTGGCCCGACAGACTCAGCAGGTCGGCGGCGTCTGCCAGCGTCGTGGAGGCGGGCAGGGGGGCCGGCAGCGGTTCCATGACGGCTTCGACGTGCTGGGTGCCGATGCGTGCACCGGGAACGGGACCTTCGAGGTCGATGCCGCGGCGGCGCAGCTTGAGGGTGTAGATCGTGTCGCGGGTCAGCAGGCGGCTGGTCGCGGTGGCGAGCACGATGGCCAGCATCAGCGGCAGGATGATCGAGTATTCGCCGGTGAGCTCGAAGAGGATGACCACGGCGGTGATCGGCGCCCGGGCCGCGCCCGCGAAGACGGCTCCCATGCCGACCAGCGCGTAGGCGCCCACCGCCCCGGCGGACCGGGGCAGCAGGTGGTGGACGCCGATGCCATAGGCCGAGCCCAGCATCGCCCCGATGAACAGGCTGGGCGCGAACACGCCTCCCGAGCCGCCGATGCCGATGGTCAGGCTGGTCGCCAGCATCTTGCCCGCGAGCAGCAGGAGCAGGAAGCCGACCGCGTAGCCGCCCTCGGTCGCCCTCTGCAGGACGGGGTAGCCGACGCCGTACATCTCCGGCAGGGCCAGCAGGACCAGGCCGAGCAGCAGGCCGCCGACCGCCGGACGCAGCCATTCCGGGCCGCGCCAGAGCCAGTCGCAGGCGTCCTCGATGAGATACAGGAACCGGGAGAAGCCCACTCCCACCGCAGCGGCGCCGACGCCGAGCACGGCGAACAGGCCGTACTGGGAGAGGTGGTCGACACGGAAGTCCGGGAGGTTCAGGAAGGCGTTGTCGCCGAAGGAGGCGCGTCCGATGATGCTCGCGGTGACGCTGGCCAGCACGGTGGCGCCGAAGGCTTCCGCGCTGAAGGTGGCCAGGATCAGCTCCATGGCGAAGAAGACGCCGGCCAGCGGGGCGTTGAAGGTGGCCGCGATGCCACCGGCAGCGCCGCACGCGACCAGGAGTTTCGTCCGGCCCTCGGCCGCCTTGCTGAGACGGCCGAGGGTGGAGCCGAGCGCCGAGCCGATCTGCACGATCGGGCCCTCCCGGCCCACCGAACCGCCGGATCCGATGCACAGGGCGGAGGCAAGTGTCTTGACCACGGCGACCTTGGGGCTGATCCGCCCGCCGCGCTGGGCGACCGCGAGCATCACCTCGGGCACCCCGTGCCCGCGGGCCTCCTTGGCGAACCGGTTCACCAGAGGTCCGTACAGCAGGCCGCCGATCACGGGGGTGAGGAGCACGAAGCAGGGGCCGAGCCAGGGCACGTGCGGGTTGTCCGCGCCGGGGGAGGCGGCGTAGTCGGCATGGCCGGAGAGGAGCCGTGTGAAGGTCTCGATGCACCAGCGGAAGACGACGGAACCTGCGCCCGCTCCCGCGCCGACCGCCACGGCGAGTGCCATCAAGCCCCACGGCGCGGTCTGGAGCCCCGCGAGTCTCGACGTGGGGGTGAATCCGCTTGTTTCGCTGCTCGGCACTTGCTTCCCGTCCATTGCTGCCGGTATGGCACTCGTCGATTCCGCTACCACTACCTTTGCATTATGCAAAGCGCGTCAAGGGGGCGGGTCGCCGGGCCGTACTCCGGCGGGCAGGGCCCAAGGGCCCCTGGGTGTGTGAGTGCGTCCGTGAGACGGTGAGCTGAGGCGCAAGTCAGGGAGGTGGACGGTGACCAGCAAGGCGGTCCTGCCGCTGATCGTGGTGGGTGTCGACGGGTCGGAGCCGAGCCGGGCGGCGCTGCGCTGGGCGGCCCACCAGGCCGAACTGACCGGTGCGGAACTGCGCGCCGTCCAGGCGTGGCGACTTCCGGTCACGTACGGCATGCCGGCGGACTACTCGGACGTGGACTTCGCGAAGGAGGCCCGGGAGAGCCTCCTGCGCACCCTCGAGGAGACGCTGGGGGAGTCTCCCGGTGTCCCCGTCGACGCTCAGGTCGCCGAAGGCCATCCAGCGGCGGTGCTGACCGAGGCGGCCCGCAGCGCCGACCTTCTGGTGGTCGGCAGCCACGGGCACGGTGCCTTCACCGGGATGCTCCTCGGCTCGGTCAGCCAGCACTGCGTGCAGCACGCCGGCTGCCCGGTCCTCGTGGTCCGCGCCGGCATGACCTGAACCGTGCGCGGGCGTCAGCCCCCTTCGGCGCGTGCCTCGACGTCCTCGATGCCCGTGGGGCGTCCGGCCCGGGTCCACCGCAGGTAGAGACTGGCCGCGATGAGCAGGGTCGCGGCCAGAGACAGCATGGGCCAGCCGCGCAGGAGGTTCACCGCGAGGGTGAAGGCGACGGCTGCCGCGGCCAGGCCGTTGACCCAGGCCAGCGCCGTCTTGTTCTGCCGGGTGGCGAAGCGCGCCATGGCGAGCAGGCCGACCAGGAAGCTCACGAAAACCGCGACCGCGTAGAACAGGACCAGCTCCTGCTCCTGGCCCGCCGCGGCAATGATGATCAGCGCGGCGGCCGCCAGGTACACCACGACCGACCAGTACGGGGTGTGGTGCCTGTTGGTCCGTCCGAGCACCGGGGGCAACACGCCGGGCCGCTCCGCCGTACCTGAGAGTGCCTTGAGCAGTCCTGGTCCGGCCTGGAAGGACGAACTGGCCGCGGCGAGCAGCAGGAGTGAGCTGGTCAGCTGGAAGGCGCCGTAGAGCCAGCCGGGCCCGGCGGCGGCATGAGCGATGTCGGCGATCTGCGTGGAGTCGGTTCCGGGGATGCCGACGTGGAGACGGGTTGCGAGCGCGGTCAGGGCCAGGGTCAGACCGCCGACGATGACCAGCAGCAGCGCGAGCGTGCCGCGGCCGAAGCGGCGTCGGTGGACGTCGTCGAGCTGGCCGAGCTGGGCGATCGCGGTGGAGGGCGCCTCGACGCCCGTGGCCAGCGCCATGGCGACCGGGAAGGCCAGCACCACTGCGAGCACCGCCGAGTGCCCCGGGTCGGTCGTGGCAGCGGCATGGCCGGTGGTGTGAGGGGAGGTGAACCCCAGGACGAGGACAGCCACGGAGATCACGACGAAGGCCACGGTCATGACCGCGAACAGCAACCGTCCGCCGTGTCCGAACCAGGTCAGCCCGGCGACCACCAGGAGAAGTCCCAGCGCGAGCGGGATCCGCCACGCGGCCAGTCCGGGGCACAGGGCGATGACCGCGCTGGCCGCCGCGGCGATGGAGATGCCGATGGTCAGCACGAAGTCGACCACCAGAGCCCCGATGGGCAGGAAGGTCCAGCGCGCGCCGAAGGCCCGCCCGGCCGCGGCCGCCGCGCCGCCCCCCTTGGGGAAGCGCCGCACGAGCTGCCAGTAGTTCGCGGTGACGACCACCACGAGCCCGATCACCAGGCCCATCGTCGGCAGCAGCAGCGCGAGGTCGCCGTGCAGGGCCCGTAGCGCCGCCTCGATCGCATACGCCACCGAGGAGACCGGATCGGCGATGACCGCGAAGGCGAACGCGAAGAAGAGGACGGAACGGCGCGGCATACGGCCGCGCACGCCGAGGGGGGACGTGGCCGCGACGGCGGCAGCCGACTTCGACGAGGTCACACGAAGACCCTTCCTTGATGCCCGTACGGACCACTCATCGCAGGTGGTACGGACGACTCATGGGAACACTTCGCCGACCCGACTTCCCGGCACACCGCAATCGACGCTACGTCAGGAAGCCGTCATCGAGGCGTTAGGGACCCATCAAGATTGCGGCGGTCGGCTCGGGCGACTCCAGCGCCTTCTTGACCTTGGTTTGCATTGTGCAAAAGTAGTGGAGAGGATGAATGCAGTGGAGGGGAAGAGGTGATGTGCAGCGATGAGGGCAGTGATCTGCGGAGCGGGTATCGCCGGACTCGCACTGGCTGGCCGCCTGCACAACGTGCTCGGCTGGGACGTGGTGGTCCTGGAGAAGGCGCCACGGCCCCGCACCGAGGGCTACATGATCGACTTCTTCGGCCCGGGCTACGACGCCGCCGAGGCCATGGGCGTGCTGCCCTGGCTGGAAGAGCTCAGTTACGCGGTCTCCGAGGCGGCCTTCCTCGACGATCAGGGCCGGTGCCGTGCCCGGCTCGGCTACGACCGCTTCGCCCGTCTGCTGGACGGGCGCCTGCTGAGCATCATGCGGCCGGACCTCGAACTCGCCCTGCGGGAGCGGCTGTCCTTCGCCGTCGGCCTGCGCTTCGGCGTGGGACCGGCACGCATCGACCCAAGTCTCTACGGCATCCGCGTCACCCTCACCGACGGCACGGTTCTCGACGCCGACCTCCTCGTCGGAGCCGATGGCCTGCACTCCGCCGTGCGCTCCATGGTCTTCGGCGAGGAGCAGCGGTGTGTGCGCTATCTCGGTTACCACACCGCGGCGTTCACCTTCGACGACCCTCACGTGCACGCGGAACTGGGCGACAGGTTCTGCCTCACCGACACCGCCGAGCGGCAGATGGGGCTCTACGGGCTCCGTGACGGCAGGGTCGCGGCCTTCACCGTCCACCGCAGTGCCGATCCCCGGCGTCCCGAGGACGCACGAACCGCCCTGTACCGCGAGTACGGCTCACTCGGCTGGCTGGTGCCCCGCGCTCTGGCCGGCTGCCCGCCGTCGTCACGGGTCTACTACGACCAGGTCGCTCAGACCGATCTGCCGTCCTGGAGTCGAGGGCGGGTTGTCCTGGTCGGCGACGCCTGCCAGGCCGTTTCTCTTCTCTCGGGACAGGGCGCCTCTCTGGCGATCGCAGGCGCCTACGTCCTGGCCGACCAGCTCGCCGGTACGCGACGCGTCGAGGACGCGCTGCATGGCTACGAACGCCTGTGGCGGCCGGTCATCAAGGAAAGACAGCGAGCCGCACGCAGAACGGCACGCTGGTTCGTGCCCGAATCGGCGCGGCGGCTGCGGGTGCGCCGCGCCGCCCTGCGCTTCGCCGGCCTGCCGGGCGCAAACCGTCTTGCGGGCACCTCACTGGCCGGGAAGCAGCGGCCTGCGCTGCGACAACTGGCCACGGTTCCAACTTAGTTGAGCTCAGTCCGGGCGCGACGCTGTGACGTCTCCGCCGGACCGGCTCGACATCGGCACTTCGCACCTTTGGGAGACCTGCATGGCGCCACCTTTCCGGCCTGGCTGCGCGTCCGTGACCGCTCGGCTGCGCGAAGCCCTGGATGCTGCCGACTGCCGGTCGCTCGCCGACGTCCTGCACCCCTACGTGTGCTGGTACCCGTCCGACGGAAGCGGCATCGGCTTTCACACCCGCTCCCATCTCCTGAGCCGGTGCGCCCGCCTGCACGCTCTCGGGCTGTGGGTGGGGATAGAGGAGACCTTCACCTATCCGGCGGCGGTGGTCCTCGGCCTCCGGATCCACGGCACCGTGCCTCCGGCCGACCCGCAGACGGTGGGGTACCACGTCTTCGACGTCACCGACGGACTCGTCACGCGCATCACCTGCTATGCCGACCGCTCCCGAGCCCTCGACGCGGCCTTCCCCGGTGCCGCGGCGGCGGGCCCGGGACGTTGACACCCGCCCGTGACAGGGCGTCAGGACGGGGTGACCCGCACCTGGAGGTGGACCAGCCCGGCCACCCCGAACTGGAGGGACAGCGGGAGTGTGTGCCGGGCGGTGATGCCGCGCACGTGATGCAGTTCCACGCGCGGCCCGTCGCCCCGGAAGGTGACCGTGGTCCCGGACAGCAGCAGGATCCCCGCGGTGGACAGTGAGCCGTTGCCCTCGTCCGACTTCCCGCCCTCCAGAATGCCCCTCCCCTTGTCCGGCGTCGCCACCATGCCCAGGTGCTCGGGCACCGCCTGGCCGTTGTGCACCGACATGGTGAGCGTGCCGTCGCCGGACTGATCGAGGTGCGCGACGGCGTCCGTGATCGTCAGATCGACGTCGGCTATGTGCACGCTGAGGCGACCGAGGGACGAGGTGACGCCCGGCCTTCCGGTACCGGACGTACCACTCGCGGGAGCGCCGGGATGGTCGGCGCCGGCACAGCCCGCAGCCAGGACGGTGAATGCCGCGAACAGGAGCGCCGTCAGAACGGTGCGGTGACGCGTGGCTGATCCTTTCATCTTTGCATTATGCCAAGGTCGATGTGGGTCGAGCTCCGGGGGTTACGGTTGGGGGCTTCGTTGAAGGCCCGACGGACCGGGTTGCCGGGTTCACGTGGCGGTATCGGGCCACGCGCGTCCGGCGGTCCCGGTAGGTCATCGGTTCACCGTCACCGTCTTCTCCACGGTGACCTGATCGATGTCGGACACCCGGACCGTGGCCTTGATCGTCCAGGTCCCGGCGATCGGGAGATTGAGGGTGTCGCTGCCCCAGTAGCCGCGTTCGTCGACGAGCTTGGCGTCCAGCGGGCCGACCCGCTGGTCGGCGAGGGTGAAGGTCAGACGCAGTTCGGGGATGGTGACGGGACTGTCGTCGGCGCCGTAGACGATCGCCTCCACCACGTTCCGGCCGACCCGGCCCGGTTCCAGGGTGACCTGCACCTTGCCGCGTCCGGACAGGGTGTTCTTGCCGGTGTCGTAGGGGATCAGGGTCAGGGAGACCTCGGGTTGTCCGGCCACCGAGGTGGCTGACGCCGTCTCGGCAGCTCGGCCCGTCTCGGTGCCGGTCAGCGCCGTCGTCAGGACGAGGACCAGCACACCGACCGTCACCTCGGCCAGCACGGACCGGCGCAGACCACGCCGCGCGGCCTCGGGCCCGGATCCGTCCCCGCCGTTCTGGTCCGTGACCGTGGCGGGCGGGCTCCCGCCGTGGCCGGCGGTCACCAGTACCCGCTCCTCTGCCGGAGCACGCAGCAGGCGGGCCGTCCAGCGCCGGGAGTACGAGGCCGCCGCCAGCATCACCAGCACGGCCCAGATCTTGAACACGAGGACTCTGCCGTATGTGGTGGAGAACGCGTCCAACGAGCCGAGCCCGCGCCAGGACTGGTAGACGCCGGTGGCGGTCAGGACGGCCACCGAGGTCAGCGCGATACGCGAGAAGCGGGTCACCGCCATGGGCGGCAACGGATCTTCGACGGGCGCCCGGTACAGGGTGAGCAGCAGTGCGGCCAGGCCCCCCAGCCACATCGCCATGGCCAGCAGGTGCAGCATGGAGGAAGCCACCGCCACGGGCACCTGGATGCCGACGGAGGCATGCTCGGCCGCAGCCCAGGTGGCGGCCAGACCGAGAACAAGCACCCCGTCGACCGCGAGGCCGCGCCGGCCTGGCATCTGCTCCGGCCGCCGGTTCCGTGCCATGGCGGCGATGACCGCAAGCAGCAACAGGCGGGCCAGCAAGGCGAGTCCGGGCCGGCTCTCGACCGTCCGCAGCAGCGAGCCAGGGTCGATCACACCGCCCAGGTCTCCACCGCTGTCGTAGGGGCCACGCAGCAGGACCAGCACGACCGTGGACACGAACAGCGTCCACCAACCGATCAGAAACGGTCGACGCACCACGAGGGCGGCCGTGGCCGAGCGCCAGCAGGCCCGCACGAACACGGCAAGCCCGATCAGCAGCGCAAGCCCGGCGTAGGCGGCGTAGCGGCCGACGCCGTACAACGCGCCGACCGCGGGCTCCACGGCCGGTGGGGGAGCGGCGGTGGCCCGGGTCGCGGACGGCTTGCCCACGGAGAAGGTGAAGGCGCCGGACACGGCATGGCTGTCGGCCGACACCACCCGCCAGGACACGGTGTACGTGCCCTGCCTCAACCCGCTCGACAACCGCACGCCGGCGGTGTTCCCACGGCCGCCCGCATGGCGCGGATCGCCTTCCGCCACCGGACGGTTGTCGGGATCGAGTACGCGCAGGGAGTCCTCGACGAGCGCGACCGACTCGTCGAAGGTCACGGTGACCTGCTTCGGCGCGGTCTTCAGTACCGTTCCCTCACGCGGGTTGCTGCCGGTCAGCACCGCGTGTGCGGACGCGGGAGGGGCACCCTGGAGAAGGGCACCGGCAAGGACGGCGACCACCACCAGGAACGAGCGGATCATGTGCCTGTCGTCGTTCAGCTGTCGTGTCACGTAGCGTCTCCGCGGCCCGCCGATACCTGGGTCACATGTGCATACGGACGTCATCGCCGTCGTGCTCAGTCGTGTTGTTCCGCCACAACAGCAAGACCTGGGGCCTTAACCTCCACACCCAGTGATCACATGCGGCAGCGCTCCCTCAAGGCCGGTCTCCGGTCGGGCACAGTCGATGACCATGACGGCGCGATCTCGGTCAAGCGGCAGGCTATGAGGTTTCAGAGGAAGGCGGCAGCGGGTCGGCTACGAAGGTTCCCAGCCCGACTTCGCCCCGCGTCCAGCCCTGCTCCCGCACGTGCCGCATGGCCTTCGCCGCCGTTGCGTTCACCACGCCGAACTCCTGGGCGATCTCCAGAGTGGAAGGCACGCGACTGCCCGGCGGATATGTGCCGGTCTTGATGCGGCGGATGATCTCCGTGGCGATCTGTCGCCAGAGGGGGCGCGTGCGATCAAGCTCCATGAGTGCAGCGTGGGTGACCACGGCATTCTGTGCATCCGTGGTTATCTACGGTTATCCGCGGTACGGTGAGCCCTACATACGACCGGCCCCGATGGGACGCGGCCAAGTCCGCACCGGGGCCAGAGACGACTGAGTAGGAGCCGAGCCGTGCGTAGCCCGCTAGCCGTAATCCCGAGCGCATTCCTGCCTGCTCGCGTTATCCGCCGCGCCGCCGAGACGTCTCTGTTCCGTGCTTCCGCTCCAGCTGCCTCGGTTCTCAGAGCCACTGCGGCACATCACGCGGGGCCATACCTGGCGTGCGTCTGCTTCGCTTACGGGCTACCTCTCGTTTGGGCGCACCGCGCCCTGGGGCTGTCGGAGGTCGCGACATGAGGGCGAGTCGTCTCCGTAGCGTGGGCATCGATCCCCTGACCGGCAAGGAAGCGTTCGTAGTCGCGCAGCCCGGAGGCTTCCTTGAGGGACTGGCTGACGCGCGTGCCATCGAGGCTGCCACGGCCCTGGTGGCCGTGGTCAGTGCGGTGCTTGAGGGTGGCAAGTCGTCGGACGCCGAACTTGCCGTACTCGTACCGGCGTTGCATGCAGCATTGGAGGAGTGCGTTGCCATCATGACGGCGGACCGAGAGTGACTGCGAAAGTGCACCCTTGATCGCCCTCCTCGAGGAAGTCGAGGAGGTGTGCGACGAGTGATCCGTAAGCAACGTCAGGCAGGTGGTGCGGCCACTTTGAGGTCATCGAGTGCGGCCCCAGCTGGGACGAGCGGAGCTTCGTCCCGGCCGCCAAGCATCTTCGATACCCCATGCACGCCGAAGGCGACGGCCCAGGCCTCCTCCGGCGCGTGTCCCAATGCGAGGGGTGTACCGCCATGACGAACGCCGCCTCGCGTGGCAGAACGGGACCAGCACGAGGAACCACGCAACCGAACCGACCGGAGAACGCCGATCCCGACTCTGCGCAATGCTTTGGCGGGCTTGAGTAGTTTCCTTGCACCGGCCCGGTCATGCTGCGCAGAGACCGTATGGCGTCCGATTGCGCAGAGCCCTGGCCCGTCGCGTAGTGATTGCGCACCGCCCACTCAAGGATGCGCAATGGCCACCCACGCGGGTCACATGCCAGACGCGCACGGACGGGGTGGGCGCCTTGGCTGGGGCGACCACGGACCCCACCACGCCTGATAGGCGGGCTGCAGTGCAGCGCTACCCGAACGCCGCGCACCTGCTGCCCGTCCGGTGCACAGCTGCTTGCGCAGCGCCCTGGTCGGGGCTGTGGTTGAGCCCATGGTCGGGGTCGTGGTCGGGCCGTCGCCGGCTGCGCAGGTGTCCTCTGAATCCGTGGGCGATGCGCAGCGGCCGTGCAATTGGACCTTCTACGTAGCCCGGAGCTGGTTCCAGACGACTCTGTCGTTGAGGTCTCGGATCGGCCGCCACACGGCCGCCGATGGGCCATCGCTGCGCAGGTCAGCCAGCGACGCGGCCATCACGGGGACATCGCGCAGAAAGACGGTCAGTGCCAGGTCGGCCGTGATCCCGTGAAGAGCGCGCATCCGGGTGCTCACGCCGGCGGGCCCGGTGCCGTCCAGGACGAACAGCAGGCGGGGGAAGAGCGGATAGTGCTTGCGCCATTCCTCCCGCACGGGTGGTTGGCCCATGGTCCGACTGCGGCGCCCTGGCACGGTCGGGATGTAGTGGTAGAGGCGGGCGTAGGAGATGAGCTTGGCGGCCAGGCGTTCGGGACCCATGGTGGCCCGGTCGACCTCGACGAAGGCCCGCGCCATCGCCCCGCCCCCTTCGGCGGGCCCGTGCCGGTAGTACAGCAGCGCGTCGGGGATGACGGCCTCACCGCCACCGATGGGGTGGTAGACCTCGGGCAGCCAGTCCAACGGTCGGCACAACTCGCCGCGGCGGCGTGCCTCCTCCAGGAACAGCAGCGCGGTCTCGGTCACCGTCAACTGGTGTCCGACCCGCAGCCGCGCCGCCGTGGGGTCGGACACCGTCTTCGGCGGCCGCCGACCCCGTAACTCCGGCCACTCGGAGGCAACTTGCACGCCGTAGGAGGTGGGAAACCACACGCGCAGTCGTCCGGCCCGGGGCAGGGTGATGCGATCGATCAGCCCCTCCTCGCGCAGTTTGGCCAACCGCCGCCGGGTCTGCTCGCTGCGCACGCCCGGGGCGATCAGCCGGTGCATCTGCTCGGTGGTGGCCATCCGGTACTGCGTCAGCACCGCCAGCGCCAACCGGTCACCACCGCCGGTATCTACGTTGGTCATCGTCGCGGCCGCCTCTCGTGAACGGCGGGCGTCGGCCTGTCCGGCGCCGCGCTTTGCGTCCATCGCAGCAGTCGGCCCCGACCAAACCATCGACCACCACAACCCGACCACGGACACGATGCGACAACACCGCCCCCGACCACGCCGACAACCCCGCCCACAGCGTTTCGAGCACCGACGTACCGACCGCGGTAGACCTGCAGGTCACCAAGCATGTTCCAGCGCGGTGGCCAGCCGGACATCCCCCTCTGCACACCCCTACGCTCGCCCCAAGGACACAAAGAAGGGCAGGGGACGGCGGGCGAACGGGTGGGCGCGGGCAGCCGGGGGATCGGGCGCCTGTTGCTCATGTTGCGCGCCGGCAGCCGCCTCCGCGCGGGTGCGCCGCACGACACGGCGCAGGGGCCGGCCGTGGAGTCTTCCGTTGGAGGGCCGAGCCCTGCTGATCGCGGCTTACTGGCGAACGAACTTGACGATGCGCAACTCGCCCCGCTCTTCGGGGTCTCGAAGTCGGCGGCGGACCGAATCATCGACCACCTCGGGCCGACGCCCCTGCTCATGTCCATATCCCCATTCATTGCGCCCCTCGGGCGAGACCTGGGCGCGCGGCACCGGTACGCATTGAGGCCGGTGCGGCGGCGGGGGCGGCTCTCGGCCGGCCGAAACTTACCTTCATATGCTTGATGAGGTGAATGTCGGGTTCTCTTCGAGGCCTTGGCAACCGAACAAGTCTCGGTTGCAACAATGTTCACGGCGCGAGGAGTCGGCAGCCTGCGGTCTGGGGTTTCCCCAGGCGCCTTGGCTCTTGGCAGCCGGGCGCAATGCCGTCATCGCCGACGTGACATCCGGACAGGAGCTGACATGAGTGACAGCATCGAGTGGCTTGGCGGCCACTGCTTCGAGGCGCCGATGCGTGGTCCCGGTATGCGTGGTGGAGTGTCGCTGACCGCTGTGCGTGGCCTTCCGGTGGAGGACCTCCTGCGGCGCATGGGTGCTGGGGATGCCCAGATCGGCGTCCGTGCGCACTACCGTGACTTTGATCCTCTGTCCATCGATGACCCGTGGACGCCCTGCGTCTACGGTACTTCCGGTGAGTGGTCCTACATCCTGGAGGATTCCGGGGTGTGCGCCTGGTATCAGCACTGGGCTGACGGCAACAGCGCTGTGAACCCGCACGACGGTGAGGAGTTCGTGTGCTTGTATGCGAATGTTGCGGTGCAGCCGTCGTGGTTGTTCTATGCAGCCGGGGAGGGCGGCCTTGCACGGGCAGAGTTCCGACACAGCCTGACGGGCCCTGCTTCGGATGGTGAGTCCAGTGGGACTCGCATGCTGAACAGTCGATTGCGGGACAATGGCGCTCTTTGGCCGGACCGGGATGAGTTCTCTTCTGACGAGGCGTGGCGTGCTTTCGTGGAGCAGAGTTCTGCTCGGCTTCATGCCGCCGTGTGGAGGTCAGTTGGCGAGCACACGGGTCTGAGGATTCCCAGAGCGGCAGTCGAGTCGGGCGATCTTCCTGTAGCGCTACTGCTGGATCCCTTCATGTGACACGCGAAGGGCGGCTGGTAGACCAGCCGCCCTTGCTGAGTTTCTGGATTCTAGTTCGTGGTCATGGTGCAGTGCATAAAGGTTCCCGTTCCTGTGGAGCAGTTACCCTTGATCGCTGTGTTGAGCCAATAGGCGTCCCTGTCCATGAGTCGCATCTTCTTGGCGAATCCCGCGGAGAAGGCTGCCATGGATCCGCTGTTCTGGACGCCTGATATGGAAGACCTACCGCATACTTCCCGGAAACTCGGCATGGTTCCGGGAAGATTCCTGAGATGGATGGTTCCGTTGTCCATCTGTGCGTACGTCTGCATGCACTCGGCGCCGGTTGAGACGGGGTTGAGTCCGTCAAGGGCGGCTGGTTGTCCTCCGCTGTTGTAGGAGGCGTTGAAGGTGAACTCGTCGCAGTTCGGATCGTCGGTGCTGCTGTTCATTGCCGCCGGGTCGTAGTTGGTCCGAGCCCATCCGTCCACGTCGCAGACGACGGCACGGTTCGCTCCGTTGCGTCCGCCCGGCAGGTAGTACAGGGGCGTGTTCTCGCTTTCCAGCCCGGGACTCTTCAGCGTGCCGTGTTGGATGAGCCAGGCGTGGGCCGCGGCCTGCGGGTACTTGGCTGCGTTGAACGTGTAGGTGGGCGCGTAGTTGTGAAAGACGCATCCTCCGGCCGCAGTGATTTTGGTGTCGCAGCGGATCTCGTCGAGGTCGGTCTTGCGGACCTCGCTCTTGGACCACTGGTAGCCGGTGTGGGTCGGGGCAATGCTGCTGTCGGACGGGTAGAGATCTCCGTCGATCTGGACGTCCGGATGGAAGAGGAATTCCTTGTCGGCGGTGGAGTTGTCCCAGGTGTAGGTGGTGGTGAGGGTTGCCTCGTGGGTGTCACCCGGCGTCCAGTTGGGTGCCCCGTTCCAGGCGCTGTTCCCCGGTTCATTCGGTGTGCAGCCCGTGTCGCACAGATGCTTGTTGATGGCGAGCATGACGTCGGCGATGTCGAGAGGGACGGAGACCGGCGCGATGCTGAGGTGTTCAGTGAAGGAGTTCGTTCCGTCCAGCTCCAGTACGCGCTGGATCTGGAACATGATCGTTCCGCTGTCACCTCGGCCGGTGATGTAGTAGTAGGGCATGGCCCGGTTTTCGCAGGCGATGGTGCGTGTGGAACGAGCGATGATCTTCCCGTCGTCGCACCAGGTGGCGAATCCGTGGGATGAGACGCTGGTCGCGAGCGAGCCGTCGGGACCGGGATTGCTCGCGTCCTTCTTCAGCGCTGCTGTGGCCTTGTCGGTTGGATCCTGGAGGGCCTGGTTGGGGTTGGGGCTGCTGCTGTCGTATGCCGGCAGGGCGAGGTCGACGGCGTAGTCCTTCGGGATGCCGTAGTCGCCGGGGATGAATGCCATGGCATCCCAGGCAATGTCGTCGTCGCCGGATCCCGTGTAGTTGGTGTTCGTAAGTTTGACTTCGGGCGCTTTGTCGTTGAAGCGGAAAGCGCCGAGGTAGACCCAGGTGTTGCTTTCGTTTTCGTCCTGGTCGACCGCGACCTTGGCCGTGCCGAGGGCGGTGGGGATTTCGTAGAAGGCTTTGGTGGTCTGGGCTCCGGTGTCGGGGATGTGGACGTAGATGGCCACTTGTTCCTCAGGGACGGCGTTGGGGAGCTTCCAGTCGCCTTGGACGGTCATGCGTCCGCCGTCGCCGCCGAGGTGAGCTTGATCTCGGGTGTGTGCGTACCAGAAGTGGCCCTGGTAACCGCCGCCGATCTGGTGCAGGTCGGCTTTGGCGTCGTACTGTCCGAGGCCGGGTCCGGTGGCGTTGGGGTCGGGGTAGAAGGTGAATTGGAAGGAGCCGTCGGATTTTGTTGTGCCGCAGTCGCTCCAGGTGGGTGTGCCTGCGGGAACGGATTCGACGATCTTCGCTCCATCCGGAAGGTCCCCGGTGCCGCACTGGGGTGTGCCGTACTGCAAGCGGTAGCCGCGGCCTGGCTCGTTGATCAGCGACACGTATTTGATCTTCTCGTTGCCGCAGGTGGAAGAGCAGTCGTCCTTCCAAGTGGCATTGGCGGCATTCCACCAGTACTGGGTGTAGCAACCGGCGTCCGGGCAGTCGGGCGGGTTGGCGGCGTCGCAGTTGTTGGCCGTGTTGCAGAACGTGTCGAGTGGCGGCTTGATCGCGGTCCGCGCCGTCGTGCTGTTCCACCAGGCCGGGTAGAAGCCCGCGGAACTGTAGCCGGATTCGTGGGGCCAGTCCTGGCGGCCGGATGTCGCGTAGGAGTGGCCGGTGTCGATGGACCAGGCGGCCCATCCCATGACCTTCTCCTCATACGGCCAGTACTGCGGGTGGGCGGCGTCCCAGGGCCAGTTGGTCGGGTCGGCGTCCATGTCCATGAACGGGTCCCGGTCGGCCGGGTAGACGGGATTGGCCGGGTTGTTGTACCAGCCGAGTCCCCAGTTTCCGTTCTCGGCTTCCTTGGACTTGGGGTTGAAGCCGAGGTTGTAGTTCCAGACGGCGGTGAACCAGTTCTCCGGCTTGGCAGGGTCGTCGTTGTTGACGGAGATGGTCTGGCCGGTTTCGTGGACCTCGTTCCACTTGTCCGCGAGGATGTAGAGCGAGGAGGCGATGTTCATCGTGTAATCGAGGGCGATGGCACGCTGGAGTTTGGGGTCGAGAGAGGTTTCGCCGTCCTTCTCGTATCCGGCTTTGCGCATGCCGTCGGTGACCTGGCCCACGCCATAACCGCAGTCGGACTTGTCCCAGTTGATGGTCCAGTAGTCCGCGAGGCTGCCGCCGGTCTGGTGGCCGTAGTAGCCGTCGACGGAGGCAAGCGGGCTGCCCATCTGGCCGGGGATGGCACCGGATTCGGCCTGCCACAGATTGGATTCCTGGGCGAGGATGCCGAGTTCGACCTGTGCGGGTATGCGTCCGCCGCCGTTGAGCTTGGGGGCCGGCCAGGTGCCTTGCGGGTTGATGGTGGTCAGTCCCGTCTGGGTGCGCCAACCGCCCTGGGTGATGTAGCCGGAGGTCAGGTTTCCGCGCACGGCCATGTCGACGGCCCATTCCACCTGGTTCGGGGTGGGCTGGAGGGCCTGGGTGTTGACGTCGTTACGGGGCACGGAGCACCAGGCGTCGGTGTCGACAGGGTTGTGCGCGCGGGGATCGTCGGCGTCCGTGGTCACCAGGCTCATCGCGGACATCTGCGGCCGGCTGCCACCGGTCAGAGCTGGCGAGGCGGTGTTACCCGCTGTGGCATGCGGCTCATCGGCCGTGAGCGTGGTGCGCTTTCCGGTGACGGTAGAGGTGGCGGTGATGTCGAGGAGGTGGCTGACCTGTCCGGCGCCTTGCTCGGTGGACGGCTCCTTCGCTGTGTGCGAGAGGTCCTTCCCGACGCCCTTGATGTTGGCGACGCCGCGCTGCACGGCCGTCGATACGACGGGGTCGACGGCGAGGCGGCCGCGGGTGGACAGCTGCGCGTCGTGGGGGATGGCCTTCTCGGTGATGCCGCTGTGCGCGAATGCCGCGTCACGAGTGGCCTTGCCGAGAAGATAGACCTTGCCGGTGGTGTCCTGGGCGAGACCCATTCCGGTGACTTCACCGTGGGCGACGGTAGTCTTGCGGCCCTGCGCCAATGTCTGCACGCGCGCCTGAGTGTTACCGGTGCGGTCGATGTAAGTGACCGTTCCGTCTTGCCTTGCCGTGATGTCGTAGGGGGCGTGCTGTGTTGCGGTGAGCGTCGCCTGCTTGCCCTTGCGGCTGATGTGGACGAGGCGGTTCCCGGCAGCGCCGATCAGGCCGTCCTTGACGGGGACGGCGGAGGTTATCTCACCGTTGGCGGTGGTGTCCGCGACGGTGTCGCCGTGTGTGTCGACCGTGATCAGGCGTGTCTTGTCATCGCGTAGGGCGGTGAATGCTGCGTTGTGGGTGTGCGCGTTGCACGTGGGGTCGAAGTAGGCGAGGGATGCCGTGAACGGCATCTTGGTGACGTCGCCGCTGTCGAGGTCGACCACAGCCGTCAGAGCGCCGCCCATCATCAGGTCGGGCTTGTTGGTGAAGGCGCGGGGCGCGTACACGACCGCCGCGTGGTGGTCGTCCATCAGGCAGCTGTTGCCGATCCAGGTGTCGGCCGGCAGCTGTGGTTCGGACAGGACAGTGGCGGTCTTCCACTGGTAGCCGGTTTTCGCGTTGGCGACGAGGAGGTGCAGTCCGTCGCTGTCGGCGGCGGTGGTCACCGCGCGATCGTCGGAGGACTTCCAGTCTTTTCCGAGGACGCTGTCGCGGTCTTCCGTTGGGACTGCTCGGGGATGCTTTCGTTTGACTTGTGCGGCGTGCCTGGTCTTTTGTGCCGGCTGTGTGTCAGCAGCCTGCGCTGTACTGGCCATCGAGAACGTCATCGCGGCGACCGCGATGGCCGAGGCGGCAGCCATCGCATGTCTTCGCTGCTGTATGCGCATGGTTGGGCTCCTTTCGGTCCGTCAGATACGCCCAAAGTTGCATGAATTGGCGCTTTGGGATCGTGCAGGGGTACACGATGCGCACCCGCTTGTCAGGGATGCCGTGAAGGCGTCCCCGGCCCTGCCGGACCATGGCCGTCGCCGACGCTCCGGCAGAAAATTCACAGGCTGTCTGTCGCCGTTCGTGGAGGCTCCGCTTCGGCCGTCATGTGGCCGGCGTATGTGAGGCGTCGTGCATCGAGGGGACGGCGGCCCGGTCGCCGTTGCGCTGCGGCTGCTAAGGACGCGGGCGGCCACCCAGCGGCGACGAGCAGACCGATGTCGTCACAGAAGGGCCGCGCACGAGAACGGAGTTCGCGCGCCGTCCCAGCCACGCCCCCACGTGCAGTGCCGTCGGGCGGTGTCGTTCGCCGCGGCTCCCTGACGCTGGGCTCGGCTCATTTCGCTCGCTGGGCACGTGCCGCGGACAATGCCTTGCCGTGGCGTTCGGCGATTGCCCTCAGCTTGAGCCTGTTCCCGGCTATCTGCTTGTCCTCGATCTTGCTCTCGGCGTCGAACCAGATCTTCACCAGATGGGTCTGCTGCTTGCATGCCACGTCGTCGACGGCGAGCTCGACGCTGCCCTGGCTCGTCGCGCCGCGGCCGGCGGCCACGCCCTGCGCCATTGCCTTGTACGGGTCGTCGAGATTCTTGTGGCCCTTCGAGTTCATGCAGGACGACCAGGCCTTGAGCGTTTTCCTCACGCCGGCCTCCTGCTGCGAATCGGTCAGGCTCTTCCCCGCGAGTTGGGAGACGAACAGCGCGTCGGAGTCGTCGAGCTTGATCTGTTCCTTGCTCCAGCCGACACAGCCGCCCTTCTTCAGGGCCTTGCCGTTGTAGGAGGTTCGTGCGGGCTTGACGCTGTTGGGAGCGATGTAGTAGCCGCCCTTGCCGTTCTTGGGCTTGGTGATGGCCGGTTTGGTGTGCCCGGTCAGTACCTCCACTTGGACACCGGGGAGGTCGGGGATGCTCTGGCTGGTGTGGCTCCGGAATTTCGGTGCCAGCTCATAGCCGTACCGCGCGGCATCGTTCGGGTCAGTGATGCCGTAGCGGCGTTCCATATTGGCGTCATCGGTGCTGGGCGGAGGATTCCCGCCGGGCCTTGGCAGGGTTACGTGGAAGCCGTATCCGGCCATGCACTGCTGCTGCAGGTGGGTGGTTGCCTGGTCGAGGGTGACCTGGTCGTCGTAGGAGAGCATGTACTTCTCCAGGGGAAGCGCCAGGTTTTTGGCCAGTCCATGCTGGGGGACCTTCGCAGGCCAGTTGGCCTTGTCGACGTTGGGCCGGCCGGCCGAGGCGTTCTGGGCGCTGGTGCTGTTGCTGCACGCGGTCATGACGGCTGCCGCAGCGATGGCCGCCACCGAGGCTGCGGTCCGGCGCTTGCTCACCATGGGCTCCTTGAGTGCGGGTCAGGCGAGTTACTGGGAGTGCTGCGCGTGGAGTCGCGCGGTGGGCGCGGTAGTTGCCGGCCTCGGCGCAGTTGCGCACGGCGAAGTTCTTGTGGCGTACTGCCGGGTCTCTCGGCGTTTGGGATCTTCTATTGCCGGTCGATCATGGGAGTGAACTCATCGACGTAAATCTTGGGTACGTGCGGAACGGGACCCATGTCCTTGGAGCCGATCAGCGCATCGTCCCGCCCGGTCTTGCCTGGAGGGACGTCTTGAAGCCAGAAGCGGTTGTACGCCGTCCAGCCGTTGTCGTCGGAGATGCTGATCTGGATCGAGTACGTCGCATCCCGCTTGTGGGTGTTGGCCACCTCGACCTCGGTACGCACACCGCTGCTTTCCGGTGTGGCGCGTACGGTCAGGTCTCCGTACTCCAGGACACGAGTGCGGCCTTCGGAGTGCACCACAGGCACGGGCGAGGCACTCACTGAGGGAGTGTTCTGTGTCGTGCTCGGAGTCGCCGATCGCTGCGGCGCGGTGGCTCGTTCCGCGGAACCGTCCGTACATCCGGCGGCCAGCAGGCAGGCTGCCATCAGGGACAGTGCCCGGACCGTCGGTCCGGGCACCACTGCGTCACTCCTCACCGTGCGGACGCCGCCATCTGCTGGCGCGCGGCGGCGAGTTCCTTGCCGTGCTGCTCCTTGATGCCGGTCAACGTGGTCTTGTTGTCGGCGATCTGCTGGTTCTGGATGGCCGTCTCGACACCGAACCAGATCTTCACCAGATCCGTCTGCGTCTTGCAGTCGACGTCGTCGACCGCCAGAGCGATGGACTCCTGTGTCGGTTGCCCATCGTTCGTGACGCCCTGGTCCATTGCCTTGTACGGATCGGCAAGTTCCCTGTGCCCCTTGCCGTCCATGCACGAAGACCAAGCGGCGATGGCCTTGGTGACCTTGTCGTCCTTCATCGACTGGACCAGGCTGTCCCCGGCGAGCTGCGCCACGAAAGTCGGGTCGGTTGCCTTCACGCCGAGTTGATCCTTGGACCAGCCGACGCAGCCCCCCGCCTTCAACTTCTTGCCGTTGTACTCCGCTCGAGCGGGCTTCGCGCCCTGGCCGGGTGCCGCCAACGGCCCTCCCGCCTTGACTCCCTTGGCGGCGTTGGGCAGTTCGGGCTTGGTGTGCCCGGTCAGAACCTCAACTTCGGCACCGGACAGATCACGTATCGTCTGCTCAGTGTGCTGCTGCAGCGCCGGGGGAAGCTCATAGCCGTACTTCGCGGCCTCGGCCCGGTCGGTGATGCCGTAACGGCGTTCGATGTTGGCGTCGTTGTCACTGGGCGGCGGATTGGCGCCCGCCAGCGGCAGCGTCAGATCGATGCCGTAGTCCTTCATGCAGGACTGCTCAAGGTCGTTGGTGGTCTGGTCGACGGTGACCTGGTCCGCGTAGGAGGTCATGTATGCCTCCAGCGGAAGGGTCAGGTCCTTGGTCAGGCCACTGGTGGGGATCTTCTTGGGCCAGTTGTCCTTGTTCACGATCGGTTTGCCGTCTGCGGCGTTCTTCGAGGTGTCCGCAGTCGTGCTGGAGGAGCAGCCACTGACCAGGAGAACTGAAGCCGTCAGGGCAACGGCGGCGGCGGTCCGCTTGATGTGCTTCACGGGGCTCCTTCTCAGGCGAAGTGGGACGACGCGTTGTTGTTCTTGAGTGCGGAGATCAGGTTGGTGATGTTGCAGTCTCCGTAGGGTCCGTTCGCCGCGAAGTACTGCGAGGTGCCGCCGTAACCGGAGTTGTAGTAGACGCGGTAGTTGTCGTCCGGAGCGCAGTTCTGCACGGATGCCGCGTTGTTCTTCGTGTACTGGCCGTTGCCGTTGCCGCCGTTGCCGAACACGTACCGGTAGGTCGACAGCGTCGAGCCCTGGTACTGGCTCGTGCCGTAGTGGTCGGACACGTTGCCGTAGAACGTCGTGAACGCCGACTTGTAGTAGCCGTCCTGGATGGCAATGTCCTTCGAGTTGTAGAACATCCACAGATCACCGTACGAGCAACTGATCCACGGAACGTCACAGTTGTCACTGACGTTGAAGGTGCCCGCCTGGGCGGGCGTGGCGGTAGACAGCAGAGCGGCCACCGTGACGGCGAACGCCCCTGCTGCGGTCTTCGCGCGTAGCGAGATGAGCTTCAAGATGTCCCTCCCCCTGTTCGGCGCACCGAAGGTCCGCCGAAGACCTGATCAGACAGCTGGGCAGCCAGTTGCCGGGCCCGCGCTTCAAGACGGCCGGATTCTGAGGAATCCGTGTGAAGATCGCGAGCCGTCGGGGACGTTATCACGGCATGCCCATGACGAACGATCAATTTTGGGTGCTGAAAACGTGGGGACGGTAGCGCGTCTGCCTGCTGCTCACGCGCCTGTCACCAGGAGTCTTTCGCTGCGCGTGCCCCAACGCCCCTGTTCGTTACGGGCGCCTGCTCCCTCGGCGGATCACCGGTCCAGGCCGGCGCGGCAGCCGACAGGAGGACTGAGGCTGACGTTCCCCTGATAGCCGACGGTTCACCAGGACGCGCCCCGGTGGAGGCCGTCGCAGACGGAGCGCGATGCTCGATCGATATCACCGTGCGTCACAGCGGATCCCCGAGGCTGGTCCAGGTCGTGCCCTGTCCTCCGCCGGGTGTGGCCCGCACCGCCCACCGGCCTGCAGCCATATACTTTGCACTGTGCAAAAATTGAGAGAGGTGCACGCGAGGCTGAGCGAGTGTGTGGGGAGAGCATCAGTACATGACGGACGCATCTATATCGCGGCGAAGGTCTACAGGCCCGGGGTTGGGGCCTTGGGACTGCCCGCGCCCGCCGGGAGGGGAACGGGGAAGGACGGCGCCTGTGGTCGTGCACGGACCCTTGCTGACCGGCGGCCGCCGGGTGTCGGTTCGGGGTCAGGGCGTGGCCGTTGCGCACAGCCTCGCGGATGTCCTCGCCGTGGTTCGTCGTATCGGCATCCTGCTCGAGCATGAGGAGGCGGGGGGTACGGCTCTCATCGAATGGCGAGGCGGAGGAGTCGACATATGGCATTCGGACCGCTGACGCACATGGCAGGTCGGTACTGACCGCGCACGTCCGATGGACATTGGCCTTCTGATCTCTGCAGGATGACTTCAGCCCGCCGGGGTCCCACGGGCCCTTCTGACAGGCAGGGCTTTCGGACCTGTTGTACAAACCGAGCCCGGACCCTGGCCGCCCATGGGCGAGGCCGGCGAACATGATCGTCCGAGGCCGACGCTTGGTCGTGTTCGCGGAGCCGGGCAACGGACTGGTCTGTGGCCGCAATGTGCAGTGCCACGGCGTGGGGTCCCCAGGTGTCTGCAATCCGTCGAGCTGACCTGCGCCGCACAGGCCGTCACCTCCATCGCCGCGGACCGCCTGGCAGTTGGAGTCGATGTCAGTCTGCCTGTGCGGCTTTGCATGCCCGCGATGCCTCGACGACGGTGGCGTACAGAAAGGGCCACCGGCCGGCGTCCGCGGTCTTGAACGCGCTGCGTGCATCCGGCCCTGCGACCAGTGTCAGCATGCCGCCTCCGGCTCGGATCGTGCGCCGCGCCGACGCCAGAAGTCGGATGCCGGCATCGTCGAAGCGTGTCACCCGCTGGAAGTCGATCACGAACTGACGGTGCCCCAGACGCAGAAACCGAACTAGTGGCTCGCACAGCAAGGGTGCCGAAGCCGCGTCGAAAACCCCTTCCGCCTCGACGACCAGCAGGTCGGCATCCGCCCAGCGAGGCGTGAGTCGCAACGGCCGCACCGTCATGTCTGCCTCCAGCGTGCACATGCGCCAAGTGCACGGCGATCTTCACCGACCCGCCGACAGCAACCTTCGAGACGTCGCCTGCCCCGGCGTTCGCATGTCATGCGAACGGGCCGCTCCTCAGAACTGCTCGGTCTCGAGGAAGTCCGCGTCCCTATCGTCGTCCGAACCCAGGGTGGCGCCGGCGAAGTCGGCTGTCGGGCCGAATCCCGGCGGGCTGTCCTTGAACGTCAGGCCCAGGCCGGCCAGCTTCACCTTGACCTCGTCGATCGACTTCGAACCGAAGTTGCGGATGTCGAGCAGGTCGGCCTCGGAGCGGGCGATGAGCTCACCCACGGAGTGGATGCCCTCGCGCTTGAGGCAGTTGTAGGAGCGGACCGTGAGCTCGAGGTCCTCGATCGGCAGGGCCAGGTCGGCGGCCAGGGCGGCGTCCGTGGGAGTCGGGCCCATGTCGATGCCCTCGATGTCGATGTTCAGTTCGCGAGCCAGGCCGAACAGCTCCACCAGGGTCTTGCCGGCCGACGCCATGGCGTCACGGGGACGCATGGCCTGCTTGGTCTCGACGTCGACGATCAGCTTGTCGAAGTCGGTGCGCTGCTCGACACGGGTCGCCTCGACCTTGTACGTGACCTTCAGCACCGGGCTGTAGATGGAGTCGACCGGGATCCGGCCGATCTCCTGGCCCGCCTGCTTGTTCAACACGGCCGGGACGTAACCGCGGCCGCGCTCGACCGTGAGCTCAAGTTCCAGCTTGCCCTTGCCGTTGAGCCTGGCGAGGACCAGATCGGGGTTGTGCACCTCGACGCTGCCGCGCAGGGCGATGTCCGCGGCGGTGACCTGCCCGGGGCCCTGCTTGCGCAGGTACATCACGACCGGCTCGTCGTGCTCCGAGGAGACGACCAGCTGCTTGATGTTGAGGATCAGGTCGGTGACGTCCTCCCGCACGCCTGGCAGAGTGGTGAACTCGTGAAGGACACCGTCGATACGGATGGACGTGACCGCCGCACCCGGAATCGAGGAGAGGAGCGTGCGGCGGAGCGAGTTGCCGAGGGTGTAGCCGAAGCCCGGCTCCAGCGGCTCGATCACGAACCGTGAGCGGAAGTCCTCCACGACCTCTTCGGTCAGGGACGGGCGCTGAGAGATCAGCATGCGGTAAAGCCTCCAGGTAAACGGCACCCACTATTTGGTGCCATGAGCATCGCAACGTATCGGTCATACGCTTACAAATGGGCGGCACGGCTATCGATCCCGCTCAGGGGCCAGACCGGTGTCAAAGTCCTTGGTAGGAGGCCGACTTCGGTCGCATGTGCGCGATGCGGCGGCGGGCGCCATGTCCCCGCGGTCGGACATCACCACCTCCCGGACTCCTCGAAGCAAGGTCGAGTTCCAGCGTGGTTCGAATGATCGCTCCGGGCGACATGGGGCATCCGGGCATCGGCGCGCAGGTGAGCGGTCCTCCCTGCCGCAGTTCGTCTCGTCAACGGATATTGGCACTATGCAAAGATGGCGGCTTCAGCATACACATCCCGCGGCAATGACAGCCGTTTTGCTGCCATCCGGTTGTGTTTTCCTCGATCCTGCAAGTGGGTCGTCGGCCTCGGGTTCCCGTGCTGTGCTGACATGCGGGGACCGGCAATCCGCAGGTGCCGGGGCTGTGCGGCGATCGATGAAGCTGGTTCGCGCTGGAGACGTCCCTGCTGCGTGGAGACCGGGCTCAACGCGACCGGAGCCTGCGCTGAGTGAGCGGTCCCGCGATCGGCTGGGTCGGCGGGAGCCGTCAAGGTTGCGTCGTTCGCAACCTGGTGCGCATGGCGCTACCGGCGCTAGCATGCTCCGCACATCGACGGCGCGAGCGAGACGAGGCACCATGGCTCCCCTGCAATACGACTTCGTCATCGTCGGCGGCGGTTCGGCCGGCAGTGCGCTGGCGAATCGACTCTCCGCCGATCCTGCCCACCGCGTGCTGGTCCTGGAGGCCGGCCGGTCCGACTATCCGTGGGACGTCTTCATCCACATGCCCGCGGCGCTGACCTACCCGATCGGCAGCCGGTTCTACGACTGGAAGTACGAGTCGGAGCCCGAGCCCCACATGGGCGGCCGGCGCGTCTACCACGCCCGCGGCAAGGTCCTGGGCGGCTCCAGCAGCATCAACGGCATGATCTTCCAGCGCGGCAACCCCATGGACTACGAGCGCTGGGCCGCCGACCCCGGCATGGACGCCTGGGACTACGCGCACTGCCTGCCGTACTTCCGGCGGATGGAGAACTGCCTGGCGGCCGACCCGGACGACGAGTTCCGCGGCCACGACGGCCCCCTCGTCCTGGAGCGCGGCCCGGCCACCAACCCGCTGTTCGGCGCCTTCCTCAAGGCCACCGAGGAGGCGGGCTACGCGCCCACCAGCGACGTCAACGGCTACCGGCAGGAGGGCTTCGCCCAGTTCGACCGCAACGTCCACCGCGGGCGCCGGCTGTCGGCCTCGAAGGCGTACCTCAAGCCCGCCATGAAGCGGCCCAACCTCACCGTGAAGACCCGCTCCCTCGTCACCCGCGTCCTCTTCGAGGGCAAGAAGGCGGTCGGGGTGGAGTTCCGGCGCGGCAAGGGCGCCCTCCAGCAGGTCCGCGCCAAGGAGGTCATCCTCTGCGGCGGCGCCATCAACTCCCCGCAGCTGCTGCAGCTCTCCGGCGTCGGCAACGCCGAGGAGCTGCGCGCCCTCGGCATCGACGTCGTGCACGACCTGCCGGGCGTCGGCGAGAACATGCAGGACCACCTCGAGGTGTACATCCAGTACGGCTGCAAGCAGCCCGTCTCCATGCAGCCGTACCTGGCGAAGTGGCGGGCGCCCTTCATCGGCCTGCAGTGGCTGTTCCGCAAGGGCCCGGCGGCGACCAACCACTTCGAGGCCGGCGGCTTCGCCCGCAGCAACGAGGACGTCGACTACCCCAACCTGATGTTCCACTTCCTGCCGATCGCGGTCCGCTACGACGGCTCCGTGCCGGCCGGCGGCCACGGCTACCAGGTCCACGTCGGGCCCATGTACTCCGACGCCATCGGCTCGGTGAAGATCAAGAGCAAGGACCCGAACGAGCACCCGGCGCTGCGCTTCAACTACCTCTCCACCGAGCAGGACCGCCGCGAGTGGGTGGAGGCCATCCGGGTCGCCCGCAAGCTCCTCAACCAGCCCGCGATGGCCCCCTACAACGACGGCGAGATCTCGCCCGGCCCGTCGGTGGAGACGGACGAGGAGATCCTCGCCTGGGTCGCCAAGGACGGCGAGACCGCGCTGCACCCCTCCTGCACCTGCAAGATGGGCACCGACGAGATGTCCGTCGTCGACCCCGGCAGCATGCGGGTGCACGGCGTGGAGGGCCTGCGGGTCGTCGACGCGTCGGTGATGCCGTACGTCACCAACGGCAACATCTACGCCCCGGTGATGATGGTCGCCGAGAAGGCCGCGGACCTGATCCTGGGCAAGGAGCCGCTGCCCGCCTCCAAGGCCGCGTACTACCGCCACCGCGACGCCCACGACCAGGTGGGGTGAGACCTTGGGCGCCGCAGGACCCATCGCGCTGCTGGACAGCGTCCGCTACGAGGTGCTGCCTGCCGCGGCGATCGAGGAGAAGGTCCTCGCCCATGTCCCGCGCGACGTCGTGATCACCGTCACGGCGTCGCCGGTGAAGGGACTGGACCCCACCCTCGACCTCACCGGCCGGCTGGCCGCGCACGGCTACCGCGTCGTCCCGCACCTGCCCGCCCGGCTGCTGCGCGACGACGTGCACCTGAAGGAAGTGGTGGAGCGGCTGTCCGCGGCGGGCGTGGACGACGTCTTCGTCCCCGCGGGCGACGCGGACCCGCCGGCCGGGCCCTACGACGGCGCGCTGCCGGTGCTGCGCCGGCTGGGCGAGCTGGGCTCGCCCTTCGCCCGCGTGGGCATCACCGGCTATCCCGAGAGCCATCCGCTCATCCACGACGACCTCACCATCCAGGCGATGTGGGACAAGCACGCGCACGCCACCTACATCGTCGGCAACCTCTGCTTCGATGCGCGGGTGCTGGGGGAGTGGATCGCCCGGATACGGCGCCGCGGCGTCTCCCTGCCCCTCCATGTGGGCGTCGCGGGTCCCGTCCAGCGGGCGAAGCTGCTGGCCATGGCCACGAAGATCGGGGTGGGGGAGTCGACGCGCTTCCTGACCAGGCACCCGTCCTGGTTCCTGCGCTTCGCCGCGCCCGGCGGCTACTCGCCCGAGAAGCTGCTCTCGCGCGCCCAGGAGGCGCTGACCGCGCCCTCGGCGGGCGTGGCGGGCCTGCACCTGTTCACCTTCAACCAGATCGCCGAGACCGAACGCTGGCGCCGCGCCCTGCTGGAGCGGCTCGGCGGCTGAGGGCGGCGCGGCGGGCGTGTGGAGTCAGGTCGGGGAGCCCGTATACGACCGCGGGGGGGGTTTTGGGCCCGGACCCCCCCCCCCCCCCCCCCCTCCTCCCGGCAAGACCACCCTGCGTTTCTCTTTCCCCCC
>NZ_JBHVGU010000043.1:24419-41510 GCF_042800575.1 Streptomyces sp. NPDC057616 | reverse complement strand
GCGACGTGGCGGCGGGGCGGTTCCGGATCCGGAACCGCCCCGCCGCCACGTCGCGCTCAGCGGAAGACCACCGTGCGGTTGCCGTCCACCATCACCCGGCTCTCGCTGTGCCACTTCACGGCGTGCGCCAGGACCTGCGCCTCCACGTCCCGGCCGACCGTGACCAGCTCGCCGGGGTCGAGGGAGTGGTCGACGCGGACCACGTCCTGCTCGATGATCTGGCCCTCGTCCAGGTCCGGGGTCACGTAGTGCGCCGTCGCGCCGACCAGCTTCACTCCGCGGTCGTATGCCTGCTCGTAGGGGCGAGCGCCCTTGAAGCTGGGCAGGAAGGAGTGGTGGATGTTGATGGCGCGGCCCTCGAGCTGCTTGCACAGGTCGTCGGAGAGGATCTGCATGTACCGGGCCAGCACGACCAGGTCGACGTCCAGCTCCCGCACCAGCTCCAGCAGCCGCGCCTCGGCCTCGGGCTTGGTGTCCCGGGTGACGGGGACGTGGTGGAAGGGGATGCCGTAGGTCTCGGCCAGGCCCTCGAAGTCGCGGTGGTTGGAGACGATCGCCGGGATCTCGATGTTGAGGGCGCCGGTGCGCCGGCGGAAGAGCAGGTCGTTCAGGCAGTGCCCGAACCTGGAGACCATGATGAGCGTCCGCGTCGGGGTGGCGGCGTCCCGCAGGGTCCAGGAGATGCGGTGGGCCTCGGCGACCGGCCCGAAGCGGTAACGCAGCGTTTGCAGATCCGCGTCGGGATCGGAAACGTCGAAGTGGACCCTCATGAAGAAGCGGTCCTGGAGCCGGTCGTCGAACTGCTGGCTCTCCAGGATGTTGCCCGAGTTCCTGACCAGGAAGCCGCTCACGGCGTGGACGAGGCCCGCGCTGTCGGGGCAGGAGAGGGTGAGGACGTACTCACGTCCGGGCTGCGGTCGAGGGGACATCTGCGGCCTCCGTCGGTGCGTATTGCACAACATGGTGAGCGATGCGCAACATGCTGGGCTCGCCGCGCGCCTCCGGTCAAGGGGTGGCCCGGTAACGGGCGCCATGGCGAAATCGTCATCGGCCAACTACTTGACGGGGCTCTGAGCTTTCGCCACTGTGTTCCACCACAAGCAATTGGATGCACGATGCGCAACGCATTCCGGCTGAAGGGCTTGGCGCGTGGCAGATCTGTACGTGGACGGACAATGGCGGGCGCCGGTGGCCGGCGGCCACCGCGACATCCGCTGCCCCGCTGACGGCGCACACGTTGCGACCGTAGCGGAAGGTACGCGTCCTGACGCCGAGGCGGCGATCGCCGCCGCCCGGCGGGCCTTCGACGAGGGGCCCTGGCCCCGCACCCCCGAGCGTGAGCGCGGCGCACTGCTGCTGCGCACCGCCGACATCCTCGAGCGCGACACCAAGGAGTTCGCCCGCGCCGAGTCGCTGGACACCGGCAAGCGGCTGGTGGAGAGCGAGTACGACATCGCCGACGTCGTCTCCTGCTTCCGCCACTACGGCGGGATCGCCGGCACCGACGCCGGCCGCGTGATCGACACCGGCCGCGACGACGCCGTGAGCCGCGTCGTGTACGAACCGGTCGGCGTCTGCGGACTGATCACCCCCTGGAACTACCCGCTGCTGCAGGCCAGTTGGAAGGTCGCCCCGGCACTTCTGGCGGGCAACACCATCGTCCTGAAGCCCAGCGAGCTGACCCCCTCCACCTCCGTCCTGCTGATGAGGGCACTGGAGGAGGCCGGGCTGCCGGCGGGCGCCGCCAACCTCGTCCTGGGCTCCGGCCCCGAGGTCGGCGCACCGCTGTCCGAGCACCCGGACGTCGATCTGGTCTCCTTCACCGGCGGCCTGGAGACCGGCAAGCGGATCATGGCCTCCGCCGCCGCGACCGTGAAGAAGGTGGCGCTGGAGCTCGGCGGCAAGAACCCCAACGTCGTCTTCGCCGACGCCGACTTCGAGGCCGCCGTGGACTTCGCCCTCACGGCCGTCTTCCTGCACTCCGGGCAGGTCTGCTCGGCCGGTGCCCGGCTGATCGTCGAGGACGCGCTGCACGACCGCTTCGTCGACGAGGTCGTCCGCCGCGCCCGGCTCATCCGCCTCGGCGGCCCCTTCGACCCCGACGCCGAGACCGGGGCGCTGATCTCCGCGCAGCACCTGGAGAAGGTCGAGGCGTACGTCGCGGCCGGCCTCGCCGAGGGTGCGGTCCTGCGCTGCGGCGGTGAGCGGCCCGGCGACCCGGCACTGGCGAACGGCCACTACTACCCGCCGACCGTGCTCGACGGCTGCACCCAGGACATGCGGGTGGTGCACGAGGAGTCCTTCGGGCCCGTGCTGACCGTAGAGCGCTTCACCGACGAGGACGATGCCGTGCGCATCGCCAACGACACCGAGTACGGACTGGCCGGCGCCGTCTGGACGCAGGACGCCGGCAAGGCCCAGCGGGTCGCCCGGCGGCTGCGCCACGGCACGGTCTGGATCAACGACTACCACCCCTACGTGCCGCAGGCCGAGTGGGGTGGCTTCGGGCATTCGGGCGTCGGCCGCGAGCTGGGAGCGAGCGGCCTGGACGAGTACCGGGAGCCCAAGCACATCTGGCAGAACATCCAACCCCGGCCGCAGCGCTGGTTTAGCGGCTGAACGCCGAAAAGAGGTCGATCGTGACCCCAACACAGACCGAGGTGGCGCAGCGGCGCGGCACGCCCGAGGAGTCGGACGGGACTCCGGTCATATCCGTGCGCAGGCTGTGGAAGGTGTTCGGGCCGAAGGCCGAGCGGGTGCCGGACTCGGAGGAGCTGTGCGGGCTGACCCGCCGCGAGCTCATGGACCGCACGGGCTGCACGGCCGCCGTACGCGACGTCAACTTCGACGTCTCGCCCGGCGAGGTCTTCGTCGTCATGGGCCTGTCCGGCTCCGGCAAGTCCACGCTCGTGCGCTGTCTGACCCGGCTGATCGAACCCACCTCGGGCGAGGTCGTCTTCGAGGGCCAGGACATCCGGCAGGCGGACGACAAGCGGCTGCGCGAGCTGCGCCGCAGCAAGTTCTCCATGGTCTTCCAGCACTTCGGCCTGCTGCCGCACCGCCGGGTCGTCGACAACGTCGCCTTCGGCCTGGAGATCCGCGGCATGAGCAGGTCCGAGCGGACCCGGCGGGCCCAGGAGGTCGTGGAGCTGGTCGGCCTCGCCGGCTACGAGAACTCCTACCCCGACCAGCTCTCCGGCGGTATGCAGCAGCGCGTCGGCCTCGCCCGCGCGCTCGCCGGCGACCCGGACGTGCTCTTCTTCGACGAGCCGTTCTCCGCGCTCGACCCACTGATCCGCCGGGACATGCAGAGCGAGGTCATCCGGCTGCACCACGAGGTCGGCAAGACGATGGTGTTCATCACCCACGACCTGTCCGAGGCCCTGAAGCTGGGCGACCGCATCCTCATCATGCGCGACGGCAAGATGGTCCAGTGCGGCACCGGCGACGAACTCGTGGGCGCCCCCGCCGACGACTACGTACGGGACTTCGTGAAGGACGTGGCGCGCGGCGACGTGCTCACCCTGCGCTGGATCATGCGCGCCCCGGAGGACAAGGACGCCCTGGACGGGCCGGAGCTGGGCCCGGACGTCGTCGTACGGGAAGCCACCCGGACCGTGCTGGCCGCCCACAAGCCGGTCAAGGTCGTCGAGAACGGCAAGTTGCTCGGCATCGTCGGCGACGAGGAGATCCTCGCTGTGGTCGCCGGGCAGGAAGGCGGCGCGTGATGACCGTCGCCATCGAGAAACCCGAGACCTCGGGGCCCGTCGAACCCAAGGCGCCCGCCAAGGAGCCGCGCCAGGTCAGCCGGACCATGGTGGTCGCAGGGATCCTGGTGTCATGGCTGGTGCTGTTCGCCGTGCTGCGCGGCAAGCAGACCCTCTCGCTCGCGACGGCGGACCTCACCGATCTGCACCGGTGGTTCAACGACGTCAACGACTCCATCGGCGCCAACCGCAACTCCAACCCGCTCTTCCTGTACTTCTTCAACGAGATCCGGCTGGTCATCGACAACCTGGTGACCTTCGTCCAGCACCTGATCTCCCAGCCCCCGCCCGGCCGGCCCGTCCCGCAGATCGGCTGGCTCGGCGTGGTCGGCATCGCCGGCTACGTCTCCTGGGCCGTGGGCAACTGGCGTGTGGCGCTGCTCGCCGTGTGCGGCTTCGTCTTCTTCGGGCTGCAGGGGCTGTGGCAGGAGAGCATGGACACCCTGGCCCTGACCCTCTCCGCGGTGTTCGTGGCGCTGCTGTTCGCGATCCCGCTGGGCGTGTGGGCGGGGCTGTCCGACCGGTTCAACCGGATCGTGACGCCCTTCCTGGACTTCATGCAGACGATGCCGACCTTCGTCTACCTGGCTCCGCTGACCCTGATCTTCCTCATCGGCCCGGCCTCGGCGACGATCGCCACCGTCATCTACGCGGCGCCGCCCGCGATCCGCATCACCGCGCACGCCATCCGCTCCGTACCGGAGACCACCACCGAGGCGGCCGACTCCCTCGGCGCGACCCGGCGGCAGTCGCTGCTGAAGGTGCTGCTGCCGATGTCCAAGCGGACCGTGGTGATGGGCGTCAACCAGTCCATCATGGCCGCTCTGGCCATGGTCACCATCGCGGCCCTGATCGACGCGCCCGGCCTCGGCAAGACCGTCGTGCAGGCACTGCAGTCCCTCGACGTCGGCACGGCCTTCAACGCGGGCCTCGCGATCGTCGTCATGGCGATCGTGCTGGACCGGGTGACGACCGCGGCCAGCACCCGCGAGGAGGAGGCGCGCCGCTCCAAGAACCGCTTCCTGAAGTGGCGGGGGCCGCTGCTCGGCGCCGGCGCGGTGGTCACCGCGGTGCTGGTCTACGTGTCCCACACCTATCTGTGGGCGGCGGACTTCCCCGGCGACGGCACCGTCGGCAGCCACATCGCCGGCGCGGCCGACTCGGTGACGACCTGGGCGCAGGACAACCTCTCGGGGCTGACCAACGCGATCCGCGACGTGATCACCAACGTACTGCTCAACCCGTTCCAGAGCCTGCTCACCGACTCGCCCTGGTGGCTGGTCGGCATGGTGCTGGTGGCGCTGGCCGTCGTGCTCGGCGGCTGGAAGGCCGGCATCACCACGGCGGTGTGCGTGGGCCTGCTGGTCGGCACCGGCGTGTGGTCGGACGCCATGACCACGACCGCGTCCACCCTGGTGGCGACGGTCCTGGTGATGCTCCTGGGCATCGTCTTCGGCGTCTGGATGGGGCGCAGCATGCTCGTCGACAAACTGGTGCGGCCCACCCTGGACGCCGCCCAGGTCATGCCGCCCTTCGTCTATCTCGTGCCGTTCCTGGCGCTGTTCGGCGCGACCCGCTTCACGGCGATCGTCGCGGCCGTCGTCTACGCGGCACCGGTCGCCATAAAGATCATCGCGGACGGGGTGCGGGCCGTGCCCGAGACCACCGTCGAGGCGGCCACCTCCGCCGGGTGCAGCACCCGGCAGATCATCACCAAGGTCCAGCTGCCGATGTCACGCAGCGCCCTGACCCTCGCGACCAACCAGGGCCTGATCTACGTGCTGTCGATGGTTGTTGTGGGCGGCCTGGTGGGCGCGGGCGCCCTCGGCTACGACGTCGTGGCCGGCTTCTCGCAGGGAGAGCTGTACGGCAAGGGGCTGGCGGCAGGGCTCGCCATCGTACTGCTCGGAGTCATGTTCGACCGGATCACTCAGGCTGCGGCGCGACGCACCGGTGCATAAGGAGCAGGACACCATGGCAAGAACTTGGCGAGCCGGCGCGGCCGGCCTGGCCGTCCTCGGCCTCACCCTCACCGCGTGCGGAGGTGCGAAGGTCGGCGACAGCTCGTCGGGCTCGGGCGGCAGCTCGGGCAAGTGCGGCACCTTCAACCTGGCGGTCAACCCGTGGGTGGGCTACGAGGCGGACGCGGCGGTCGTCGCGTACGTCGCGCAGCACAACCTCGGCTGCACGGTCAACAAGAAGGACCTCAAGGAGGAGATCGCCTGGCAGGGCTTCGGCACCGGCGAGGTCGACGCCGTCCTGGAGAACTGGGGCCACGACGACCTGAAGAAGAAGTACATCACCGAGCAGAAGACAGCCGTCGAGGCCGGCTCCACCGGCAACAAGGGCATCATCGGCTGGTACGTGCCGCCGTGGCTGGCCAAGGCGCACCCGGACATCCTCGACTACAAGAACCTCAACAAGTACGCCGCCAAGTTCAAGACGTCGGAGTCGGGCGGCAAGGGCCAGCTCCTGGACGGCGACCCGTCCTACGTCACCAACGACGCGGCCCTGGTGAAGAATCTGAAGCTGAACTTCAAGGTGGTGTACGCGGGCAGCGAGACCGCGCTCATCCAGGCCTACCGCAAGGCCGAGAAGGACAAGCAGTGGGTGATCGGCTACTTCTACGAGCCCCAGTGGTTCATGTCCGAGGTGCCGCTGAAGAAGGTCGCCCTGCCCGCCTACAAGAAGGGCTGCGACGCGGACGCGGCCAAGATCGCCTGTGACTATCCCGTCTACGACCTCGACAAGATCGTCAGCTCCAAGTTCGCCAAGGCCGGCTCGCCGGCCTACGACCTGGTGAAGAAGTTCAACTGGACCAACGACGACCAGAACACCGTGGCCAAGTACATCGCGGTGGAGAAGATGACGCCCGACGCGGCGGCGAAGAAGTGGGTCGAGGCCAACAAGGACAAGGTGGACGCCTGGCTCAAGTGAGCCGGACTGCCCCACTGGAACCCCATGCCCGGCGGGCGGTGCACACCTGTGCACCGCCCGCCGGGCATCGCCGTGTCCGGGCCCGTTCCGGACCGTTTTCCGACGTCACGGACCCCTTGACACCCCCTCCCATGGAAGGCACATTGAGTTGCGCAACCTGAATCGCGTTGCGTACAAAGCAACTAGCTGGATTTGACTGCGGAGGTGCGGCGATGGCGGGACCCCGAGTGGTGATCATCGGAGCGGGCGTCGTGGGAGCGGCCCTCGCGGACGAGGTCTCCGCGCGAGGCTGGACCGAAGTGACCGTGGTCGACCAGGGCCCGCTGCCCGCCACGGGAGGCTCCAGCTCGCACGCACCGGGCCTGGTCTTCCAGACCAACTCCTCCAAGACCATGACCGAGTTGGCCCGCTACACCGTCGAGAAGTTCTGCTCCCTCGACGTCGACGGCAAGCCCTGCTTCCTCCAGGTCGGCGGCCTCGAGGTGGCGACCAGCCCCGAGCGCCTGGCCGAACTGCGGCGCCGCCACGGCTGGATCACCGCCTGGGGCATCGAGGCGCGGCTGCTCACCCCCGACGAGTGCGTCGAACGCCACCCGCTGGTCAACCGCGACCGCGTCCTCGGCGGCCTGCTGGTGCCGACGGACGGCCTCGCCAAGGCGGTCCTCGCGGTCGAGGCCCAGATCCGCCGGGCCACCGAGCGCGGCGTGCGCTTCCTGGACCGCCACGAGGTCCTGGACATCCGCCAGGAGGACGGGCGCGTCACCGGCGTCGTCACCGACCAGGGCGAGCTGGACGCCGACATCGTCGTGTGCTGCGCCGGCATCTGGGGCCCGAAGATCGCGCGCATGGTCGGCATGAACCTCCCGCTCACCCCGCTCGGCCACCAGCTCGCGTGGACCGGACCGGTCCCGGCGCTCGCGGGCCAGACGCAGGAGGCCGTCCGGCCGATCCTGCGCCACCAGGACGCCGACCTCTACTACCGCGACCGCTTCGACGGCTTCGGCATCGGCTACTACGGCCACCGCCCGATGCCCATCACCGCCGACGAGATCCTCTCCTTCGACGAGGCCGAGGAGATGCCCTCGGTGCTGAAGTTCACCGAGGAGGACTTCGCGCCGGCCTGGGCCGAGACCCAGTCCCTGCTCCCCGCGACGCAGGAGGCGAAGATCGAGGAGGGCATCAACGGCCTGTTCTCCTTCACCACCGACAACTTCCCGCTGCTCGGCGAGTCCCCGGACGTCAAGGGCTTCTGGGTCGCCGAGGCGGTCTGGGTCACCCACTCCGCGGGCGTCGGCCGCGCCGTCGCCGAATGGCTGGTCGACGGCTACTGCTCCTCCTTCGACCTGCACGAATGCGACGTCAACCGCTTCGAGCCGCACCAGCTCTCCCCGGAGTACGTGCTGGCCCGCGACTGCCAGAACTTCGTCGAGGTCTACGACATCCTGCACCCGCTGCAGCCCTCGGGCGACCCGCGCCCGATCCGCACCAGCCCCTTCCACCCCCGCCAGCAGGAGCACGGCGCCTTCTTCCTGGAGGCGAACGGCTGGGAGCGCCCGCAGTGGTACGAGGCCAACGCCTCGCTGGTGGAGGGCCGTTCGATCCCCACGCCCAACGACTGGGCCGCGCAGTACTGGTCGCCCATCGTCGGCGCCGAGGCACAGGTCACCCGCGAGACCGTCGCGATGTACGACATGACCGCCCTCAAGCGCCTGGAGGTGAGCGGCCCCGGCGCCGCCGCCTTCCTGGAGGGCCTCGTCACCGGCAAGGTCGCCAAGTCGGTCGGCTCGGTGACGTACACCCTGCTGCTCGACCACGACGGCGGCATCCGCAGCGACATCACCGTCGCCCGGCTGTCCCGCGACGTCTTCCAGGTCGGCGCCAACGGCAACCTCGACCTGGACTGGTTCACCCGCCACCTCCCGGCCGACGGCACGGTCCAGGTCCGCGACATCACCCCCGGCACCTGCTGCATCGGCCTGTGGGGCCCGCTGGCCCGCAAGGTCCTGCAGCCGCTCACGGACGAGGACTTCAGCAACGACGGCCTGAAGTACTTCCGCGCCAAGCGCGCCTACATCGGCTCGGTGCCCGTCACCGCGATGCGCCTGTCCTACGTCGGCGAACTCGGCTGGGAGCTCTACACCACCGCCGACCAGGGCCTCAAGCTCTGGGACACCCTGTGGCGGGCGGCGCAGCCGCTGGGCGGCATCATCGCCGGCCGCGGCGCCTTCAACAGCCTCCGCCTGGAGAAGGGTTACCGCTCCTTCGGCACCGACATGACCTACGAGCACGACCCCTACGAGGCCGGCGTCGGCTTCGCGGTCAAGCTCGACAAGGGCGACTTCGTCGGCAAGGCCGCGCTGGAGCGCCGCAGGCAGGACGTACGGCGGAAGCTCACCTGCCTCACCGTCGACGACCCGCGCTCCGTCGTGCTGGGCAAGGAGCCGGTCTACGACGGCGAGCGGTCCGTCGGCTACGTCACCAGCGCGTCCTACGGCTACACGATCGGCAAGGGGATCGCCTACGCATGGCTGCCCGCGGAGCTGTCGGAACCCGGAACCACGCTGCACATCGGCTACTTCGACCGGCGGATCGAGGCGGTCGTGGCCGAGGAGCCCCTGTTCGACCCGAGCATGTCCCGTCTGCGCGGCTGACCCCACCGCGCCGCATCCGAGGGAAGGAACACCACCGGTGACCGCACAACTCCTGGACGGCAAGGCGACCGCCGCCGACGTCCGACGTGAACTCGCCGAGCGGGTGGCCAAGTTGGAGGCCACCACCGGCCGCGTGCCGGGACTCGGCACGGTGCTGGTTGGCGACGACCCCGGCAGCCGCGCCTACGTCGGCGGCAAGCACCGGGACTGCGCGCAGGTGGGCATCGCCTCCATCCGCCGGGACCTGCCCGCCGACGCCTCGCAGAGCCAGGTCGAGGACGTCATCGACGAACTCAACGCCGACCCGGCCTGCACCGGCTACATCGTCCAGCTGCCGCTCCCGCGCCACCTGGACGCCAACGCCGTACTGGAACGGATGGACCCGGCCAAGGACGCCGACGGCCTGCACCCCGTCAACCTCGGCCGGCTCGTCCTGGGCGTCGAGGCACCGCTGCCGTGCACCCCGCGCGGCATCGTCGAACTGCTGCGCCGTTACGACGTGCCGCTCGCCGGCGCCCGCGTGACCGTCATCGGCCGCGGCATCACCGTCGGGCGCCCCATCGGCCTCCTGCTGACCCGCAGGTCGGAGAACGCCACCGTGACGCTCTGCCACACCGGAACCAAGGGCCTGGCCTGGCACGTGCGCGAGGCGGACATCGTCATCGCCGCCGCAGGCTCGCCCGGACTGATCACCAAGGACATGCTGCGCCCCGGCGCGGCCGTCCTGGACGTCGGCATCACCCGCACCGAGCACGGGCTGGTCGGCGACGTGCACCCGGAGGCCGCCTCGGTCGCCGGCCATCTCGCGCCGATGCCCGGGGGAGTGGGCCCCATGACCCGCGCCATGCTGCTCGCCAACGTCGTCGAGGCCGCCGAGAGGAACGCGAACGCCGTATGAACGCGCTGAACACCCCCCTGGCCCAGCTGGACCCGGAGGTCCACGAAGCGCTCCGCGCCGAACTGCACCGCCAGCAGTCCACCCTCGAGATGATCGCCTCCGAGAACTTCGCGCCCACCGCCGTGATGGAGGCGCAGGGCTCGGTCGCCACCAACAAGTACGCCGAGGGCTACCCCGGCCGCCGCTACTACGGCGGCTGCGAACACGTCGACGTGACCGAGCGGCTGGCGATCGAGCGCGTGAAGTCCCTGTTCGGCGCGGGCTTCGCCAACGTGCAGCCGCACTCGGGGGCCCAGGCCAACACGGCCGTCTTCTTCGCCCTGCTGCAGCCCGGCGACACGATCCTCGGCCTCGACCTCGCGCACGGCGGTCACCTCACGCACGGCATGCGCATCAACTACAGCGGCAAGATGCTGAACGTGGTGCCCTACCACGTGTCCGAGAACGGCAACCTGGTCGACATGGACGAGGTCGAGCGCCTCGCCAAGGAACACCGCCCCAAGATGATCATCGCGGGCTGGTCGGCGTACCCGAGGCAGCTGGACTTCGCGGCCTTCCGCCGGATCGCCGACGAGGTCGGCGCCCTGCTCATGGTCGACATGGCGCACTTCGCGGGCCTGGTCGCGGCCGGACTGCACCCCAACCCGGTCCCACACGCCCACGTCACCACCACGACCACGCACAAGACGCTCGGCGGCCCGCGCGGCGGCGTGATCCTCACCAACGAGGCCGACCTCGCCAAGAAGATCAACTCGGCGGTGTTCCCCGGCATGCAGGGCGGCCCGCTGGAGCACGTGATCGCCGCGAAGGCGGTCTCCTTCAAGGTCGCCGCCTCACCGGAGTTCGCCGAGCGCCAGGCGCGCACGCTGGCCGGCGCCCGCATCCTCGCCGACCGCCTCACCCAGGCGGACACGGCGGCCGCGGGGGTGAAGGTCCTGACCGGCGGCACCGACGTCCACCTGGTCCTGGTCGACCTGCGCGACGCGGACCTGGACGGCCGGCAGGCGGAGGACCTCCTCCACGAGATCGGCATCACCGTCAACCGCAACGCCGTGCCCTTCGACCCGCGCCCGCCCATGGTCACCTCGGGCCTGCGCATCGGCACCCCGGCGCTCGCCACCCGCGGCTTCACCGAGGAGGACTTCACCGAGGTCGCCGACGTGATCGCGCTGGCGCTCCAGCCCACGCCCGACGTGGCGGCCCTGCGCGCCCGCACCGAGGCCCTCGCCGCCAGGCACCCGCTCTACCCGCACCTGTCACAGGCAGCAGCAGAAGCCGGAGACACCCCATGAGCCAGCGCACCCCCGGCGCCGACCTCCCCGACCACCCGGACTTCCTCTGGCGCACCCCCGAGCCGAAGCGCTCGTACGACGTCGTCATCGTCGGCGGCGGCGGGCACGGCCTGGCCACCGCCCACTACCTGGCGAAGAACCACGACATCACCAATGTCGCCGTGCTGGAGAAGGGCTGGCTGGCGGGCGGCAACATGGCCCGCAACACCACGATCATCCGCTCCAACTACCTCTGGGACGAGAGCGCCGGCATCTACGAGCACGCCCTCAAGCTCTGGGAGGGCCTGGCAGAAGAGCTCGACTACCCGATCCTCTTCTCGCAGCGCGGCGTGCTGAACCTGGCGCACAGCCTCCAGGACGTCCGCGACAGCGTGCGCCGCGTCGAGGCCAACCGCCTCAACGGCGTGGACGCGGAGTACCTGGACGCCGAGCAGGTCAAGGAAGTCTGCCCGATCGTCAACATCAGCCAGGACGTGCGCTATCCGGTCCTCGGCGCCACCTACCAGCCGCGCGCGGGCATCGCCAAGCACGACCACGTGGCCTGGGGCCTGGCCCGCTCCGCGGACGCGGCCGGCATCGACATCATCCAGAACTGCGAGGTCACCGGCCTGGACGTGGTCGGCAACCGCGTCGTCGGCGTCCAGACCGACCTGGGCCCGATCGCGGCGGGCAAGGTGGCCCTGTGCTCGGCCGGCCACACCTCGGTCCTCGCGGCCATGGCCGGCATCGAACTCCCCGTCCAGAGCCACCCGTTGCAGGCCCTGGTGTCGGAGCTGCTGGAGCCGGTCCACCCGACCGTCGTCATGTCCAACGCGGTCCACGTGTACGTCAGCCAGGCGCACAAGGGCGAGCTGGTGATGGGCGCGGGCATCGACGCGTACAACTCGTACACGCAGCGCGGCGCCTTCCACATCATCGAGGACCAGATGTCGGCGGCCCTGGAGCTCTTCCCGGTCTTCGCCCGCGCCCACGTGCTGCGCACCTGGGGCGGCATCGTCGACGTCAGCCCGGACGCCTCGCCCATCGTCGGCCTCAGCCCCGTCGACAACCTGTACCTCAACTGCGGCTGGGGCACGGGCGGTTTCAAGGCCACGCCCGGCGTCGGCTGGGTCTACGCCCACACCATCGCCCACGACACCCCCCACCCCCTCAACGCCCCCTTCTCGCTCGACCGTTTCACCACCGGCGCGCTCGTCGACGAGCACGGCGCTGCCGCGGTGGCCCACTAGGGAGCCGATCCATGCTGCTCATCCCCTGCCCGTGGTGCGGGCCCCGCGACGAGGCCGAGTTCCACTACGGCGGCCAGGCCCACGTGCCCTATCCGCAGGACCCGTCGGCCCTCACCGACGAGGAGTGGGCCCGCTACCTCTTCTTCCGCGACAACACCAAGGGCCCCTTCGCCGAACGCTGGAACCACACCTCGGGCTGCCGCCGCTGGTTCAACGCGGTACGCGACACGTCGACGAACGAGGTGCTGACGGTGTATCGGGCGGGGGAGCCACGGCCCGAGCGGGTGGAACCCCGTTCGGCCGTATCAGCCCGTCCGGCGTTTGAGGACGAGGCCCCTCCAGGGCCGATCGGGGGCCTGGAGGCGAAGCCCCCGGTACGGCGCCGAGGACGTACTCTGACCTTCACCTTCGACGGCTCCGAATACCAGGGCCGCGAGGGCGACACCCTCGCCTCCGCCCTCCTGGCCAACGGAGTCATCGCGGCAGCGACAAGCATCAAGCTCGGCCGCCCCCGCGGCATCTTCTCCGCCGGCGTCGAAGAACCCAACGCCGTCATCCAGATCGAGGAGCCGTTCCCCGAGCCCATGCTCCCCGCCACCACCGTCGAGCTCTACGACGGCCTCGTGGCGACCAGCCTCCCCGGCCAGGGCCGCCTCGCCACCGAACCGGACCCCGCCCGCTACGACGCCGTGCACGACCACTGCGACGTGCTGATCGTCGGCGCGGGCCCGGCCGGCCTCGCGGCCGCGGCCGTCGCCGCACGCACCGGCGCCCGGGTCGTCCTCGCCGACGACCAGCCGGAACTCGGCGGCAGCCTCCTCGGCACGGGTGAACTCCCCGACTGGATCGGCGAGGTGACGACGCGGCTCGAGACGTCGGCGGACGTCCGCATCCTCCGCCGCACCACCGTCTTCGGCCACTACGACGACAACCACCTGCTGGCCGTCGAGCGCCGCACCAACCACCTCGGCGCCGCCGCCCCGGCCGGCGTCTCCCGCGAACGGGTCCACCGCATCCGGGCCCGCCGCGTCGTCCTCGCCACCGGCGCCCACGAGCGCTCGCTGGCCTTCGCGGACAACGACCGCCCGGGCGTGATGCTGGCCGCCTCGGCCCGCACGTACGCCAACCGGTACGGCGTCCTGCCCGGCCGCCGCGCCGTCGTGTTCACCACGAACGACAGCGCCTACGCCGCCGCGCTGGACCTGGCCGCGGCCGGTGTGGAGGTCCCGGCGATCGTCGACACCCGTCCCGAACCGGGCGAGTGGGCCGAGCGCGCCCGCGCGGCGGGCATCGAGGTGCTGCCCGGCCACGCCGTGACCGGCACCGACGGCGAGACCCGCCTGACCTCCGTCGCCGTCGCGCCGTACGGACGGACCGAGGCACAGCGGGAGTTCACCGCCGACCTCCTCCTGGTCTCGGGCGGCTGGAACCCGGTGGCGCACCTGTTCAGCCAGGCGGGCGGCAAGCTCCGCCACGACGAGGCGCTCGGCACGTTCGTGCCGGACACCTGCCGGCAGGCCGTCGAGGTCGCGGGCAGCGCGAACGGCGTGTTCGACCTGGCAGGGGTGCTGGCCCAGGGCGCGGCGGCCGGAGCCCGCGCGCTGCAGGCCGAGGGCTACACCGCCGAACCACCCGCACTGCCCGCGGTGCCTGCCCAGCCGCGGCCGGCACCGCCCATGCAGGTCTTCACCGTCCCCGGCCGTGCGGGCGCCCCGCGCTTCGTGGACCTCCAGCGCGACGTCACCGTCGACGACCTGACCCGTGCGACGGGCGCCGGCATGCGCTCGGTCGAGCACACCAAGCGCTACACCACCGCCGGCACGGCCAACGACCAGGGCAAGACCTCGGGCGTGCTGGCCAGCGGTGTGGTCGCCGAGCTGCTCGGCGTCGACGTCTGCGCGCTCGGCACGACCACTTTCCGGCCGCCGTACACCCCGGTCTCCTTCGCCGCGCTCGCCGGCCGCGACCGCGGCCGGCTGAGCGACCCGGTCCGTACGACGGCGCTGCACGAGTGGCATGTCGCGCGCGGCGCCCTGTTCGAGAACGTCGGCCAGTGGAAGCGCCCCTGGTACTACCCGCAGGACGGCGAGGACATGGAGAGCGCCGTGCTGCGCGAGTGCGCAGCCGCCCGCGAGGGCGTCGCCTTCATGGACGCCTCCACGCTCGGCAAGATCGACGTGCAGGGCCCGGACGCGGCGGTCTTCCTGGACCTGCTCTACACCAACATGATGAGCACGCTGAAGGTCGGCATGATCCGCTACGGCGTGATGTGCCGCCCGGACGGCATGGTCTTCGACGACGGCACCGTCATCCGCCTCGCCCAGGACCGCTACCTGGTCACCACGACCACCGGCAACGCGGCCGCCGTGCTGGACTGGATGGAGGAGTGGCTCCAGACCGAGTGGCCGGACCTGCGGGTGCACTGCACCTCGGTCACCGAGCAGTGGGCCACGGTCGCCCTGGTCGGCCCGAAGTCCCGCGCGGTCCTCGGCTCCCTGGCGCCTCAACTGGCCGTCGCCAACGAGGACTTCCCGTTCATGGCGTGGCGCGACACGGCCGTCGCGGGCATCGACGCGCGGGTCTGCCGAATCAGCTTCTCCGGTGAACTCGCCTACGAGATCAACGTGTCGCCGTGGAACGCCCTCGCCCTGTGGGAGGCGCTGTACGAGGCGGGCGCCGAGTACGGCATCACCCCGTACGGCACGGAGACCATGCACGTCCTGCGCGCCGAGAAGGGCTACCCGATCGTCGGCCAGGACACCGACGGCACGGTCACCCCGCAGGACCTCGGCATGAGCTGGGCGGTGTCCAAGAAGAAGCGGGACTTCATCGGCAAGCGCTCCTACGCCCGCGCCGACACCGTCCGCCCGGACCGCAAGCACCTGGTCGGCCTGCTCCCGGAGGACACCGGCACCTTCCTGCCCGAGGGCACCCAGCTGGTGGCCGACAGCGTGCTGCCCGCCCCGCCCGTGCCGATGCTCGGCCATGTCACCTCCAGCTACCGCAGCGCCGCCCTCGGCCGTACCTTCGCGCTCGCCCTGATCAAGGGAGGCCGGGACCGCATCGGCGAGCGCCTGTACGCCCCGGTGGGCGACCGGCTGGTCCCGGTGACCGTCACCGGCCCCGTCCTCTACGACCCCGAGGGAGCCCGCCGCGATGGCTGACACCGCTCTTTCCGCACCGCCCCGCAGCCCCCTGGGGCGCGACGCCGGTCGTCTCGCCGCCGCGACCCGCACCTCCCGGGGCGCGATCCGGCTGGCCGAGCTGCCCTTCCTGGCCCAGGTGAACGTCCGCCTGGACGCCAAGGGCGCGGCCGCCGGCGCGGTCGCGCTCGCCCTGGGCCTGCAACTGCCCCTCGAACCCAACACGGTCGTACGGGCAGGGGAGTTGACCGCCCTGTGGCTCGGCCCGGACGAGTGGCTCGTGGTCGGCCCGCCCGGCAGCCGGGCGGACCTGGAGGCCCGGGTGCGCGAGGCCGCCGGGGACGAGCCCGTCTCCGTCACCGACGTCTCCGCACAGCGCACCACGCTGCTCGTCGCGGGCCCCCGCGCCCGCGACCTGCTGGCCCACGGCTGCTCGCTCGACCTGCACCCGCGCGCCTTCGGCAGCGGGCGCTGCGCCCAGACGACCCTGGGCCGCACCCAGGTCGTCCTGGTCGCCCGGGACGAGCCCCGGGCCGGGTTCTGGGTGCTGGTCCGCTCCTCCTTCGCCGGCTACCTCGCGGACTGGCTGCTGGACGCGGCGACGGAGTATCTGGCGTGATCCGGGGTTGTCCGGCGTGATCTGGCGTGAGGCGGCCGTCGTGCCAGGGTCGTTGAAGAAGTGACCAATGTTTCTTCTGTGCCGTTTGCATGCTTTGTGTGCATATGGTGACCTGGTTCACGAAGGCTCTTCGTACACCCAGAGGAGATGGTCGTATGCCTTCCACGGACAGGACGGTCGAGGAACTCACGGGGATCAGGAGCGTCGACATCGAAGCGGCGCTCGACCCGACCGAGCCCGACGGTGTCTACCGTGACAGCCGCGAATGCGCCGCACTCGCGCTGACCTCCGGCACCACGTCACTGCTGCTCTCCCCGCCGGCCCCCCGCCCCAAGAAGGGCTGAGCGAGCCGACAGGAGCAGCTGGATGGAGCAGTCAGGCACGGCCGCCCTCCTTCAGGGTGCGGTGCAGGACCTCTCGTCGGACGTGGGGGGCGTCCTCCCTGGGAAGGGAAAAAGCCTGATTTTCCACCGCGCACCCTCAAGAACCAAAAACAACCCCACCCTCCCCCCCCCCACCCCCCCCCCTCTTCGCGACAAACCCCCTCCTCCTCCC
>NZ_JBHVGU010000043.1:0-24409 GCF_042800575.1 Streptomyces sp. NPDC057616 | reverse complement strand
ATCTGTTCTATCGCGGGGGGGGGGGGGGGGGGCCTTTGGGGTGGGCGTGTCCTTTCGTGTGGGGGCACCGCCCCCACGTCCGGCTGTCCGACGGCGCGCTCGACGGCCCGGAGGCCGGCCACGCCGTCACCGTCGCGGCCGTCCGCGTGCTGGGCGCGGACCTGCTGCTTCCGCACGTCCTCACCCGCACCCCGCCCCTCCCGGACACGCTCGACGCGTTCCGGCGCACCGTGGAGACCTTCCCGCCCCGCTCCGACGCGGCGCCCACCGTCGTATGGAGCCACTGGGCCATGGGACGCACGCTGCACCGCTTCGACGGCACCGGCACAGCTACGGCGGAGCCCGACGGCGACTGGCTCGGCACAGCCACCTGGCAGCTGCTGACGCATCAACTCGCCGTCCTGGCCCCGCTCGCGGTGCCCGGTGAGGACAGCGCGGTGGCCCGCGCCGCCCGCGGCCGCCCGGTCGACGTCGCCCGCGGCTTCGTCCGCGCGGTGCGCCGCCGGGACTGGCTCCAGGCCGCCGGAGCCGGCCGCTGGCTGACGCTGCTGGACGGCGTGCCGCAGACCCTCGGGCTGGAGAGCGGCCTCGACTTCGTGGAACTGATGGGCGGCGGCGACCCGCGCGTCGCCCTCCAGCTGGAGGCGGCCCGGGCGATGCGCTGGGCCGGAGCGCCCGTATGACGACCGCCGTGGACGCCGGGCGGATACGGGACGTCGAGGTCGCGGCGCTCGCCTGGATCTCCGCGCACCGCGGCGACTTCGTGCTCGACGACGACGCGTTCACCGTCGAGGGCGCGGTCGACCTCACCTGGAAACCCCTCGGGGAACTGGCGCAGACGTGCGTGAGCGTGGGCCGCCGCACCCCGCCGTCGGACCCCCTGCACGCCTGCGTCCGCGGCCTGCTGGCCTTCGCCTGGCGGCAGACGGGCCAGGGCGAACTGTTCCTGCGCCTGCAGCGGTTGGAGCCCTTCGCGACCTACCCGCTGGAGGTGTACTCGGTGTTCGCCGGTGCCGGGTACCGGCACGCCGGGTACGAGGCGGCCGCCGCCACCGTGGCCCGCACCCGCGGCTGGCGCCTCACCGAGCAGGAGCCGACCCGACGGCTCGGCCTGCTCAACGCCGAGCGGCGCAGCGGCATCCACCGCCCGGAGCCGGCCGAGCAGGCGCTGGGCCGCACCTGGCTCGGCGGCCTGCCCGAGCCGTGGGCCTTCGAGCGCACCGCCGGATACGCGCTCACGCACGTCGTCTTCCACCTCACCGACTGGGGCCGCACCGCCGAGGGCGTCCCCGACGACCTGGCCGCCTACCTCTCCCAGTGGCTGCCGCCCTGGCTCGACACCTGCCTGGACGCCGGGATGTGGGACCTCTGCTGCGAGCTCCTGATCGTCGCCGCCAGCCTGCCGAGCCCGCCCGACACGGCCATGTTGCAGGACGCCTGGACCCGGCTCGCGCACGCCCAACTCGACTCCGGCGCCATCCCGTTGAACGCGCCGGACACCGCGGACGGCCCCGACGAGGGCTTCGTCCACTGCTACCACTCCACTCTCATGGCGGCCTTCGCCGCCGCCCTGAGCGTCGACCACCTCACCCGCGGCTCCGAGGCCCGTGCGCAGGACCCGCAGAACCGGTACGGGGGGCAGGGAGTGCCAGGATGACCGACACCCGACTGCTGCACACCGTCGGCGTCCGCGCCCTTCAGTGGCTCTGGGCGCGGCGCGACGGATTCCGCCTGGAACCCGACGTCGACCCGGAGGTCGGCTTCCTGGAGCGGTTCAAGCCGATCGGTGAACTCGCCCTGATCTGCCGGGTGTTGTTCCGCGAGGGCGTCGCCGGATCGGAACAGGCCGAACTGGCACGCCGGTTGGTGGACCACACCTGGCGCGACACCCTGGACGGCGGCCGCATGCTGGTGCGCGGCCAGTGCATCGAGCCGCTCTCACCCATCCCCTTCGAGGTGTACCTGCCCTACAAGGAACTCGGCTACAGCGCACCGGAGCTGGAGCGCACCGCCGCCCTCCACCACCGCCTGAGCAGCTACGCGGCCCTCGAACTCCACCCGACCCGCCGCCTCGGACTCGCCGCGTTCCAGCGCCGCTACGGCCACACGCCCCACCCGCCGGAGGCCGACCTCGCCGGCGCGACCTGGCTGGGCCGCACCCCCGAGCCGTGGACGGTCGGCGGGCACATCGCCTACGACATCACGCACGCGGTGTTCCACCTCACCGACTGGGGCGAGCGCCCCGAGGGGCTGCCACCGCACGTCGCCGACTACCTCGCCACCTGGCTGCCCGTGTGGATCGACGACTGGCTCGACCTCGAACGATGGGACCTGCTCGGCGAACTCCTCGTCGTCGACGCCTGTCTGCCCCGCCCGGCCCTCGACGCGCGCGCCTGGCAGGGCTTCGCCGCCGCCCAGCAGCCCGACGGCGCCATGCCCGCCGTCCGCGGCATGCCCGAGGGCCCGCCCGACGAGGTCTTCGACGTCGTCTACCACCCCACGCTGGTCGCCGCCTTCGCCTCCTTCCTGGCCACCTCCCGCGCCCTGACCGAACTGGCGCACGCGCCGTCATGAGCGGGACGGCCACGCCCTGGCCCGGCGACCCGCACGACGAGGAGGACTTCCGCGCCGGCGACCTCGCGGCGGCGCGGGACGAGGGTGACGAGGAGGAGCTGCACCTGCGGCTGAAGGCGGCCGTGGAGGCGGTCGACGCGCCCGACGCCGTCTTCGCCGTCTCCCGGCACGGCCGCCGGACCGTCCACTGCGGCGGCTCCGCGCCGCCTCCGCCGACCCCGCGCGAGGACCTGCGCTACGAACTGGGCTCCGCCTCCAAGACGTTCACCGGACTGCTGCTCGCCCAGCTGATCCGGCGCGGTCTGCTGACCGGCGGCGAGCGGGCCGCCGCCTGCCTGGCCCCGGCCCGGCCGACGCGGTCCCCGGCGACGCTCGCCCACCTGCTCACCCACACGTCCGGACTGCCCGCCCTGCCGGCCGACTTCTACCTGCGGGCCCTGCCCGCCTGGCACACCGCGCCCTACGCCCGCTACCCGGCCGCCCGCGTGATCGACGCCTTCCTGCGCCACCGCCCGCCGCACCGGCCCGGCACGCGGTGGCGGTACTCCAACTTCGGTGTCGCCGTGCTCGGGCACGCCGTCGCGGCGGCCACCGGCACCCCCTGGGAGGACCTGCTCACCGAACAGATCCTGCGCCCGCTCGCCCTGGACGGCACCGCCCTGCGGCCGAGCGGCCCGGACACCGACGCCCCGGGACACGGCAAGGACGGCCGGACCCGGGTGCCCGGCTTCGACGCCGGCGGCTTCCCGGCCGCCGGGGCCCTGCGGGCCACCCCGCACGACCTGCTCGCCTTCCTCGAAGCGCACCTCGACCCGTCCGGCACCGCCCTGTCCGGCGCGCTGCGGTCGGTGCGCACGCCGTTGCTGCGCCGGGGACTGGGGCACCGGCACGTGCATACCATGGCCTGGTTCCGGCACCCCACCGACGGCGGGCCGATGTACTTCCACGGCGGGGCCACCCTGGGCCAGCAGGCGTTCCTGGGGTTCCGGCCCGACACCGGCACGGCCCTGGCGGCGCTCTGCACCCGCCGCTTCCGGCCCGGCGACCCCTTCGTCGCCACCGCGTACGGGCTCCTCGCCGAGTCGTAACACCGAGTTGTAGAAAACACGAGTCGTAGAAACACGGGTCGTAGAAACGCGGACGGTGCGGGAGCGAGGGCTCCCGCACCGTCCGCGCCGTACGACTCCTACAGCCGCTGCCACAGGGCCGGAGTGGCGTCCGGCGACCACACACCCTGTGCCTGGTGGGTCTGCAGGCACTGGTAACGCACGCCGGAGTGGGTGACGGTCTGCCCGGCCTCGTAGACGTGACCGGGGATCCACGCGTCCGCCGCCGCGTTGTCCTGCGGGGCCTGCGCGCCGGTCTGCGCGGTCTTCAGCGTGAGGCCGAAGTCGCTGAGGATCGGGTTGATCGGCTGGAAGAAGGTGGTCCCGCCGCTCGTGCAGTCGCCCGAGCCGCCCGAGGTGGTGCCCTGCGCCTGGGCGCCGGAGACGAACGGGCCGCCGGAGTCACCCGGTTCGGAGCACACGTCGGTCCGGGTCAGGCCGTTGACCGTGCCCTCCTCGTACTGGACCGTCGCGCCCAGCTGCTGGATCGTGCCGCAGTGCCAGCCGGACGTGGAGCCGGAGCGGCAGACCGCGGCCCCGACCAGCGCCTGCACCGAGCCGGACACCGAGGCCCGCTTGCCACCCTGCCCCTTGTAGTCGGCCGTGGCGGTCCAGTCGCTGTTGACGCCCACCCAGGACATGTCCTTGCCGGGGAACGTGGACGCCTTGAACGTGCCCTGGTCGGTCTTGTCGGAGCCCGTGGTCCTGTCGCCGGGCTTGCCGCAGTGGCCCGCGGAGGCGAAGCCCTGCTGGGAGCCCTTGGTGACGGAGAACCCGATCGAGCAGCGGGCGCTGTCGTTGATGTAGTAGGCGTCGCCGCCGACGAGGTCCTTGCGCAGCTTGGGCCGCTCCGCCGCGACCCGGACGGCCACGCCCCGCCCCTCCAGCCCGGCGGCCTTGACGAAGGCCGTGGCCGCCGCCTGCCGGGTCGCCTGGACGACGACCCGGTTCGCCGGTACGTCCACGTACCAGACCGGTGTGTCGCGCGAGCGGAGGTGACCGGCGGTCGCGTCCAGCCGCTCCTTGAGCGCCTGAAGGGTGCTCAGCGGCGTGGCGACGACCGCGGCCTTGGCTCCCTGGGCCTGGATGGCCGAGATGTCCGCCGCGTGAGTGGTGGCGACGGTGAGCTCGGCAGAGGTCGCCCCGCTCACCCAGGCCCCGGCGAAGTGCCCGCCCAGAGCGTTGCGGAGGCGGCCCGCGCGGGTGCCGGCCTCGGCCTCGTTGACCAGCCGGGCCCGCGCCTGGGACCGGGTCAGTCCCAGGTCGCGCTCCATCGCGCGCAGCACCTGGGCCGGCGGCCGGATGGCGTCGAGCGTGCGGGCGGCGAGGTGCGCGGGTCCCGGTGCGGGGGGCGGCGGGGCCGCGACGGCGGAGGGGACTTGGGTGAGTACGAGGGCTCCGAGCGCGGTCAGGGCGGCGCGGCGCGCGCCCACGGCATGTCTGCCGACCATGCGGTGTACCTCCTTCTGACGAGGGGTGAGACAGTGGCGAATCCGTAGGCGGCCTTGCCGCAAAGGCCCGGAACGATGTCAAAGGCGGGGCTCTTTCGCGCTTTGGGGGACGCCGGGGGTGGCATGTGCAGTACTGCGGCGGGCCGGGCGGGGCCAGGACCGGGCCCGGCTGCTGCCGCTGTTCGAGGTCACCGCCACCGGCCACGGCCGCACCGGGTTCGGGGAACGCTTCATCGACTCGACCGTCAGCGCACGGCTCGCTCACCTCGCCCAGACATCGCGTACCCGGCTGCGCTTCGTCGGTGAGGTGACGACGCCCGCAAGTGCGCGATCACGCTGAAGGTGTTCTGCCTCTACGGCCGCTTTCATCGGCCGATGACTCGGCCGCGTGGACGGACGTACGGATGCTTGCGACCCCAGTCCAGGACAGGCGGGCCTGCGCTTTGGATGAGGCCGGCGTTGAGTGGGAGGCGCTGGATGGGCAGGTCGCGGTGGCCGCCTTGGCGACATCACGGAGCTCAGTTTCCGGTCAGCTTCGCCGTAGTCGGTATGGGTATCCGCCCCAGCTCATGGCGATGGCAGGCGCAGCCCGCAGTGTTCATGCCGCTGCATGCGTCAACTCCCTTTCAGCCAAGACGAGTTAAACATGACCTTGGCCATATGCCCGGACGGGGCGTGTCTGGTGAGATCGCACGGCATCGAACATTCGTACGCTAAGGAGGATCTGGGCTTGAGCCGCAGACACACCGTCAGTCGCCTGCGCAGAGTGGCTGCAGGCATAGCCGCCGCGTTACTGATAGGCAGCGGCACTGCCGCTGCCGCCGACTACACGCCCAACTCGTCCCCTTCCGCCGCCCCGTCCGCGCGCCCCGCAGCGGGCCCGGAGAATGCTGCCGCCGCAGGATCTCGCCCCGTCTCGGGGAAGTCCCCGTCGGCAGGACCGCAGTTCGTCAAGAGCGGCAGCACGTGGAGTGTCGTCGCCCCGGAAGTAGTGCTGCGCAACAGTGTCACCGACGCCGACGGTGACACGGCCAACCTGACCTTCGAGGTCTGGACCACCGATGCCGATGGCAAGCCGAAGGCTCAGGTCAAACTGACGGACGCCAACCCCTACGGAGTCCTCGTCTCCGACTTCGTGGCTTCCGGCAAGACCGCACAGGTCACCGTCCCTTACGGAAGACTGAAGCCGGGCGTCCTTTATGCGTTCCACACCTCTGCCTACGACGGCAGCCTGTACGAGACCGACTGGTCGCCGTGGGTGAACTTCAAGATCAACCCCTATGTGACCTTCCCTGCCCCGCAGGCGTCATCCAGCATCGACTCGCTGGCCCAGAAGAACATCGAGTTCACCCGTACCGACCCGGGCCCTGTCGCCGGCGTCACGGCCAAGGGGATGAGGCCCGAGGGGCTCACTCCCAAGGGAGCGCAGACGAGCGGCAAGAAGTCGTGCTCCCAGTCTGATGCCGAGAGGCGCAAGCTGTGCATCGAGATCAGCCCGCCCACCAAGCAGAGCAACCAGCGCGCCGCGAAGGCTGATGCCGTGGCTGCCGACGGAGCCGACCCGAATCTGGTCTCCTGGTGCGGTCCCAGCCCGGCGGGCAAGGACTTCATGAATCGCACCGAGGCGTGCATGAAGAGTATCGGCACCGCGACGCTGACCTTCGTGGACACCGACCCGGAGCATCCCACGATCTCCACCGCCGTCTTCGACATCCAGCAGCAGATCAAGACGTACACGAAGAAGGGCGACAGCGGCACCGACTTCGGCGAGTACGACCAGCAGATCGTCGCCATGCCCGCCAGCATCGACCCTGGTCTTGAGGGCGTCACGCTCAGGTGGAACGTGGGCCATAACTGCTCCAGCTGCGTCCAGTCACCCACGAAGTGGGCGGACTTGAACAACACGGCGTCCACCGGCCACTGGGGTATCACCGACAGCGGCCCCTTGAACGCCCGCTGGGGCACCGTCCAGACCACGTGGAGCGGCACCGGCAAGGAGACCATCGACCTGGGCTGGTCCGTCACCGCCAGCGTCGATGCCAGCGACCTCACCGCCTCGGCCGACTTCGGCACCAGCGGCGTCACCTCAGTGCGCGAACTCGCGCCCCGCTGCGACGACATCCTCAAGGCCGTCGCGCCGGGATGCGTCCTGCCGTACTTCAAGCCGACCTACACCGTTGACACCAACCTCTTCCCCGCAGCCGGCGCCTACTACTGGCTGATGCAGGAGAAGATGCCCGATCACGCCGGGTCGGTGAAGTGGGACTCGCTGCTGCACTACCTCGGCCCAGACACCTCGGTGAAGGACGCCGACGGTGATCCGTGGACATCGGAGGACAGCCGCGGCAAGGTCTGCCCCTCGAGCTGGACGGCACATCCGGCCGACACGGCCGTGGGAACGACGAGTTGCGACGAGTACGCCATGGCCTCCACCCACGAAAGTGGAGGGTTCCCCGGAGGCCTGAACCAGGTGGGCGACGGCAAGGAGTGCGCCCAGCTCTTAACCGACAAGTTGGGAAGCGGCACCAGCTTCGGACTGCTCGCCGACACAAGGACCGCGAAGAACGGTCCCACGTGGAAGGAGAAGTGCGGGCGAGCCGCCATCCCTAACACGCAGAACGAGACCGCGTTCAAGAAGCTCCAGCCCACCGTTTGGCGGCTGCTGGACAATGACGGGTTCTTCGTCAGCGATCCAGGCTTCGAGCACTGCGCGAACGCCGGCACCACCTGTGCCTGGCGCAAGGTCGGCTGACAGATGATGAAACCCGGTGGGGGAGCGGCAGTTGCCGTTCCCCCACCGGCACGTCTATCCGTTGTACGGCTGCCAGCCGGGAACATCGCCCACCGGCCCCCACACCAGCGCCCCGTCCGCCAGTCCGGGTTTCTCCTTCCCTGCCAGCGCCGGCACCTCCAGAGCGTCGGCCATCTCCTCCAGGTAGACCGAGAGCGACGCGAACTCCTCCCGGCGCTCGCCGTAGCGCGAGGAGTAGCCCACCGTGCCGGTTTTGGCGTCGACGTACAGGACGAAGGAGCGGTCGTGGACGCCGGCCGAGCAGAACGGAATCCACGGGCGCAACCAGACGTCGTCATCGCCCAGTCGCATCTGGTTGCCGTGGTACTCGGCCACGTCGGCCACATTCATGAGAGCCCAGTTCCGGAACAGGAAGCCCGCGCCGCGTGCGTCGTGAACGCCTGCGTGGAGGCGCCACAGTGCCGTCAGTTCTGCCGGGAGGCGGGTGCCGAGGACGTCTTCGAGGTGGATGAGTTCCTGCTCGGACGCGCCGGGAAGCAAGGCTTCGTGGGAAGCGGGGGCGTGGACGCGTAGCCAGGTCTCGATCCTCGTCCAGGCGTCCGTGACCTGGCGTCCGGCGGTCTCCTCCTGGGCCGCGTCGTCCCTGATGTCCCCGGCCGATTCAGGCGGCTCCACATCGGCGTGCTCACCGTACTTCTCGGCCGCGGTGGGGGGAGTCGACACCCGCGCCACCGAGCCGATCTGTACGACTCCCTCCGCGGTGTACGGGGGGCCGTAGAGGTAGTGCACGCTCAGCGTGGCGCCATCACGCGTGGCGATGGAGGTGCGGTAGAGCTTCGTGAACGTGTCCAACTCGCCCAGCAGCGGGTTGACTGCCAGCGACTGGGACAACTCCGCCACCGCCGCCTCGGCCGCCGGCCCGAGCTGACGGCTCTGCTCACGGGCACCGTCCGAGATCTCAACGTTCACCGCGTCCTCCCACATCGTCGATCCGGGTGTGGAGCCGATCCTCGCATCCTCCCGGAGGGTGTCCCCGACCAGATCGGCGGCGGCGTCCCAAGAGCGTTCCGAGGCAGGCGAGTTGCCCTCCCCGCGGCGCAGAGCTTTACGAGGTCGAGCGGCAACACGTGGCAGACCGCGTGGGACCTTCCGCGGGCCAGATGCCATGGCTCCCGTTGGGGCAGGCAATTTGCAGGCGTAGTCGCGTACTTCGCCGGGGACGTACACGTCGCCCGCACGTGCGCCTTGAAACCTGCGTACCGCCGCGACCGACTCCCACTACGGAGAACGGGCGCGACGTCGCCTCTGCACCACCTGATCCGCCAACCACTGCCCTCGGGTGCGCGGTCCACAGCCCGCTGCTTCGATGGAGCCGAAACTCTCGCCGAGGCCAGTGGCATGCTGTGAGGCCGACTTGCCTGGCTCCGGGAGATCGAGTTCGATGCTGGCCGGGGCTACGAGACGGGAGAGCGCGAAGACGCCACCTACGTCGCGGAGTGGCGCAGGGGCCCGATGCCGGAGAGCGCGCCCTGACGATCCCGCACCTGCGCGGCGCAGGCGTCGTGGCGGACGTACTCCACCCGGACGCCTCCGCCGCCACCGCGGAATGGCAGGCGGCCGAGGGCAACCTCACCGTCCGCCTGCCGTGCCCCGAAACGGCCGTGCTGGTGCGGCTCACCCGCCCCGGCCCCAGGCGTCAGCCGGCCGCCCCGGTGAGCGCCAGGAACTCGGCGCGTGAGCGGGCGTCGGTGCGCAGCAGGCCGAGCAGGGTCGAGGTCATGGTGCTCGATCCGGTCGCCTGGACGCCGCGCAGCGTCATGCAGCTGTGCTCCGCCTCGATCACGACGCCGACGCCCTTGGGCTCCAGATGCGTCTGCAGCCAGTCGGCGACCTGCTTGGTCAGGCGCTCCTGGACCTGGGGGCGGCACGCGAAGTGCTCGACGACGCGCGCCAGTTTGGACAGGCCCAGGATCCGGCTGCCGGGCAGATAGCCGACGTGAGCGGTGCCGACGAACGGCAGCAGGTGGTGTTCGCAGACGCTGCGCACCGGTATACGGCGGGCCAGGACGAGTTCGTCGTACTCCTCGTCGTTGGGGAAGGTGGTCAGGTCGAAGGGGCGCGGGGTGAACAGTTCCGCGTAGGCGCGGGCCATCCGTCCCGGTGTGCCGCGCAGGCTCTCCGAGGCGGTGGAGACGCCGAGCGCGGTGAGGAAGCGGCCGGCCGCTTCCGCCGCGGCGGCCAGGTCGATCCCGTCGGGCTCGTGGACGACGCGCAGGGCCGGTCGTCCGGGTGCCGGATCCTCCTGGTCGCGGGGGGCCGTCCGGGCGGTGGTGCGGTTGCGGCGTTCCGTCATGTCAGCTGCCCCCGATGCCCAGAGCGGTCAGCAGGACGAGGACGAGGGTGGCCACCGCGAGCAGCCCGTGGGCGACCACGACCGGCACCGGGAAGTGCCGTTCGGCGGGGACGGTGCCTTCGGCGCCCGGACCCGCGGCGGCCGCCGCCGCGCCGACCGTGGCGTGCGCGCGGTGCACGGGGATCCAGCGGGCCAGCATGACGAAACCGAGCAGCGCGACCGGCAGCAGCAGTCCGAACGCGGTCCAGGCCAGAGCGCTCGCGTCCGTCACGACGTACAGGATCCACACCACCAGCCCGGCGGCCGCCAGGACGAAGTGGCCGAAGAGGACGGGTGCGGGCAGGCGGCTGGTGCCGTGCTGCTGCCGGCGGATTCCGCCTCGTCGGAGCCAGGCGCCGAGCAGGTAGAAACCGCCGAGTGCGGTGACCACCCAGGTGATCAGTGCGGTGATGTCCATGAAGAACTCCCGGGGACGGTGGTGTACCCCTCGGCCTGGGTGTCCTCGTCGGCGACGCGCACGCCGTAGCGGTAGGCGAGCCTCCCGCCGAGGTATCCCGACACCGCGAGGACGGCGACGCTGAGCGCGGACAGCACGAGGGGGCCGGTGGCGACGCTCCGGCCGGCGGTGTAGTCGCCGTGGCGCCACAGGTAGTTGACGACGTAGGCGGCGGTCACCAGCAGGTTCAGCGTCATGTGCACCAGGGCGGTGCGGAAGGCCGGGGTGCCGGTGGGGACGGCGAACAGGTCGAGGAAGCCGACCGTGGCCGCGAGCAGGGCCCCGAGCACGCCGAGCGCGATGAGCCACTCGGAGGACTGGGTCAGAAAGCCCGGCCGGTGCACGACGTGGGACGCGATGTCGAACACCAGGCTCGCGACCCAGGCGCCGATGGGAACGGTGACCAGGATCGGGTGGAACGGGTGGCCGTACGGGCCGGCGAGCGAGGCGCTGACGGGGCGCTTCGCCTGAAGCTGTGACTCACTGGCCATCGCTACCTCCCATGAGTTTCGCCAACAAAGTTTGGTCTTATTGATGGAGGGCGTCAATACACGCAGACCAATCAGAGGTAAGAGCGCTTGTGCCTACGTCGATGGGCGTTAACGTGGTGGTGTGGCTTCCGATCCGAGCGCACCGGCCGATGCGGCCGACGACGCCATCGACTCCGTCAGCGTGCTGAGCGAGGAGTCGCGCCGGCGCATGTTCACCTTCATCCGCCGGGCGCGACGCGCCGTCACCCGGGACGAGGCCGCCGCCAGCGTCGGCATCTCCCGCAAGCTCGCGGCCTTCCACCTCGACAAGCTCGTCGACGCGGGCCTGCTGCGCGCGGGCTACGCGGCGTCCGGCGGCGTCCGCAAGGTGGGCCGGCAGCCCAAGGTGTACGAGCCAACCGACGCCCAGATCACCGTGAGCATCCCCGACCGGCGCCATGGACTCCTGGCGGATCTGCTCCTGGACGCCGTCCTGTCCGAGGGCGCCGGCGAGAACGCGCGTCAGGCGGCCCTGCGGACCGCGGAGCAGCGCGGCCGGCAACTGGGCGAGACCGTCCGGCAGGAGACCCGCCCGGGCCGCCTGGGCCCCGAACGGGGACTGAGCGCCTGCGAGCACCTGCTGGAGGGATACGGCTACGAACCCGTCCGGGAGACGTCCACCCAACTGCGGCTGCGCAACTGCCCGTTCCACCCGCTGGCCGCGAAGGCCCCGGATCTCGTGTGCGGGATGAATCACGCCTTCCTGAGCGGCTACCTGGGCGGCCTCGAGGTCAACGGCGTCCGGGCCGTCCTCGCGCCCGAGCCCGGGGAGTGCTGTGTGCGGCTCGGCACCGACGTCGAGGATCACGGCGACCGGGGCGGCCGGGACCGCTGACGTCCCGCCGGACGTTCACCCGGCATCGGTCGGCGGTATCGCCAGGCAGCACGCATGATTCGCCCGCCCGCGGTGACATGGTGTTGTCATGTGCTGGAGTGCGACGGGTGATCTGGTGGCGGGTTCGGCGATCGCCTGCGTCGGCGTGGCCTGTGCGGCGCGGGTGCGGCGGATCGGGGATCTCCCGATCGCCACGCTGCCGTTGCTGCTCGGGGCGCACCAGCTGGTCGAGGCCCGGGTGTGGCAGCTCGACGGCGGCACCAGGCCGGCCACCGTCGCCTGGGCCGTGATCGCGCTGCCGTTGCTGGCGGTGTGGGTGCCTGTGGCCGTGGTGTGCGCCAGTGCACGGCCCGCCCGCAGAAGGCTGGCCGTTCCGCTGGTGTCCGGTGTGCTGACCGCCGCCGTGCTGGCGTACGTCATCGCCACCCGTACGGTCCGGGCCGAGATCCGCGGTCACACCGTCGGCTACGTGATCGGGCTGCCGTACGGCCAGGTGCTGATCGCGGGCTATCTGCTGGCCACCGTCGGCGCGCTGCTGCTGTCCGGCGACGACTGGCTGCGCGGGCTCGGCCTGCTGGCGGCGGTGGGCGCGCTCGCGTGCTGGGCGCTGTGGCGGCTGGAGTTCGTCTCGACCTGGTGCGCCGTCGCGGCGGTGAGCTCGGTGGTGGTGTTCGGGTGGGTGGTCCGGCGCGCGCGAGCGGGCACGCGGTGCGAGGCTGGCATCGTGTGAACGCTGCGAAAGGGCACTCCTGTGATCACCACCGACTTCGCTCCAGGTTCCCCCTGCTGGCTCGACCTCGGCTCCCCTGACGTCCCGGCGGCCGCGGCCTTCTACGGCGCCGTGCTCGGCTGGGACTTCGAGTCCATGGGCGAGGGCGCCGAGGGCGGGATGTTCCGCAGGGACGGCAAGATCGTCGCCGGGCTGGGCAGGCTCACCGAGGAGGGCGCCCGCTCGGCCTGGATGATCTACTACGACGTCGCCGACGTGGACGCCACGACGCAGGCCGTCGAGCGGGCCGGCGGCACGGTGCGGGTGGCGCCGAGGGACTTCGGCGAACAGGGCAGGACGGCGCAGTACAGCGACCCGTCCGGCGGGCAGTTCGCCGTCTGGCAGCCGGGCAAAATCACCGGGTTCGAGCTGGCGGACGCGCCGGGCTCACTGTTCTGGACCGAGCTGTACACAACCGACGCCGCGGCGGCGAAGCGGTTCTACGGCGACGTCTTCGGCTGGCAGTTCGGCGACATGCCGATGCCGGGTGGGGGAGGGGCGTACACCCTCATCACGCCGGCCGGGCTCCCCGAGGAGCGGATGCACGGCGGCCTCATGCAGTTCGACCCGAAGGATCTGTCCCTGAACGGTGGACGCCCTTACTGGCACCCGGTGTTCGCGGTCGACGACTGCGACGCCGCCGTCGCGCAGACCACCGCGAAGGGCGGCAGCGTGCAGATGGGGCCGGTCGACATGGAGGGCGTGGGCAGGATGGCCGTCTGCGTCGATCCCGCGAACGCGGACTTCGTGGTGCTCACCCCGCCTCAGGGCTGAACCGCCGCTTCCCCCGGCCCCGTTCCGCGCACGCACCGGGCGACCAGGAGGGCGACGTCGTCGTGGTCGTCGGGGTGGCGCAGGCCGTGCAGGAGCAGGTCGCAGGTCTCCTCCAGGGGGCGCCGGGGCTCGTCGAGGAAGCTCAGCATCAGGTTCAGCCGGTCGTCCAGCGAGTGCTGGCGGGTCTCGACGAGGCCGTCGGTGTACAGGACGAGCAGGTCGCCGGGGTCGAGTCGGACCGTGGTCGTCTCGAAGGGGATGCCGCCGACGCCGAGCGGGGCCCCGGGCGGCAGGTCTAGCAGCTCGGCGGGGTGGTCCGGGCCGGCCAGGGCGGGCGGCATGTGCCCGGCGTTGGCGATGTGGCAGCGCCGGGTGCGCGGATCGAAGACCGCGTACAGGCAGGTGACGATGTAGTGCTCCAGATCGCAGGTGATCTTGTCGAGGTGCTGGAGCACGGCGCCGGGCGCGAGGTCGAGGTCCGCGTAGGCGCAGGTGGCGGTGCGCAGCCGGCCCATCGTGGCGGCCGCGTCGATGCCGTTGCCCATGACGTCGCCGACGACCAGGGCGGTCTTGTCGTCGCTCAGCGGGATGACGTCGTACCAGTCGCCGCCGACCTCGCTGGTGGCCTGGGCGGGCTGGTAGCGGGAGGCGAGTTCGAGACCGGCGTGCTGCGGCGGGTGGTCGGGCAGCAGGCTGCGCTGGAGGGTGAGGGCGGTGTTGCGCACGCTCTGGAACCAGCGGGCGTTGTCGATGGCCACCGCCGCGCGCCCGGCCAGCTCGGTGGCGAGGACGACGTCGTCCTCGTCGAACGGGAGCGGGTTGCGGGTCCGCTTCAGGTCGAGCGCGCCGAGCACCTCGCCGTGGGCGATCAGCGGCACGGCGAGGTAGGAGTGCACGCCGGCCCGGGCCAGCAGCGAGCCGGCCTCGGCGTCCCGGGCGATGCGCGGCAGATCCCGCTCGCCGACGTGGCGCACCAGCACCGGCCGCGCGGAGTGCACGCACAGCGTGACCAGCCGGTCCCCGTCGTAGGCCGCGAGGCCGCCGGGCGGATCGGCGGCGCGCAGGGCCACGGTCGGGTGGGCGGCCTTGAGGGCGAGGGCGCGGAAGAGCTCCGGGCCGTCGTCCGGACGGCGTGAGCGGCGGCAGGCCAGGGCCGAGTCGAGGACGTCGACGGCGACCACGTCGGCGAGCTGGGGCACCGCGATCTCGGCCAGTTCCCGGGCGGTGTCCTCGACCTCCAGCGTGGTGCCGACGCGTACCGAGGCGTCGGCGATCAGGGCGAGCCGGCGCCGGGCCCGGTCGGCCTCGGCGGCGGCGCGGTGCCGCTCGGTGACGTCGACGACCGAGGCGGCCGCTCCGAGGACCCGCCCACCGGGGTCCTCCAGCCGGTAGAAGGACAGCGACCAGGCGTGCTCGTGCTCGGGGTCGGCCAGGGGGCGGCCCACGTGGTACTGGTCGAGCAGCGGGCTGCCGGTGGTGAGCACCTGGCGCAGCGCGGACTCGATGGTGTCGACGTCCGGCAGGGGCAGGGTCTCACGCAGGCCGCGGCCCACGTGGTCCTCGGCGGGGATGCCGTCGATGCGGGCCAGCGCCGGGTTGACCAGGAGGTAGCGCAGATCGGGGTCGAGGAGGGCCAGGCCGATCGGCGACTGGTTGATCAGCCGCTCGCACAGGGCCAGATCGGTCTCGACGCGCTGGAGCAGGTTGTGGTCGGCGGCGATGCCCAGGGCGTAGACGTCCCCGAGGTCGTCCTGGAGCCGCATGTTGCGGAACTCCATCAGCCGGGTGCTGCCGTCCTTGTGCCGGATGGGGAAGGTGCCCGCCCAGCTCCGGCCGGTCCGCAGCACTTCCGTGAACAGGTCGACCACGGCGTGCAGATGCTCGGGATGGATGAACAGCCGGGCCGCGTAGGTGCCCAGTGCCTCCTCGGCGGTGTACCCGAACAGCTCCTCGGCCTGCGGGGTCCAGAACACGACGCGCCCGCCGGCGTCGACGACCACGGCGGACACGCTCAGGACGTCGAGCAGTCCGGTGGGCCGGGGCTCCTCGGAACCCCGTACGTCACCGTCGGACCGGAAGGAATCGGCCGTCATCCCGCACCTACCTCCGCTCTGTCCGCCGCATCCGGCGAGACCTTTCGGTGTCACCGGGCACCCGGGTTGTGACCAGTGGCCCTTCCATGCTGCCCCCGGCCCGGGCGGGGCGGAAGCGGAGGGCGCTCCGGCGGCCTTTCGGCCGGAGCCGTGCACATCGGGCGGAGTAGCAGGAACATGGTGCTGTAGGGAACGGAACCGGATGGCATCCATGGATCCTGCGCGAGAAGCGTCCGGCGGGCCCCCGCCCGCGACAGCGCGCGATCTCCTCGACGCGTCCAGCGACGCGGCGGCGATCGTGTCCGCCGAGGGTGCTGTGATCGGCTGGACCCGGGGCGCCGAGACCCTGCTCGGACGCCCCGCCTCCGTCGTGGTCGGCCGGCCCGCGGAGCGGCTGCTGGCGATGGACCGGGACCCGGCGCGGGTGGCGGGCGTGGTGGAGCGGTGCCGGGCCGGCATGGGCTGGAACGGCCTGATCCCGCTGCGGCACGGCGACGGCCGCTCCCTCGACGTCGACCTGCGGGTCTCCGCGGCCTTCCGCATCGGCGGGGACGAGTGCTTCCTGATCTCGGCGCGGGAGCAGAAGCCGCAGTGGACGGTGGGCCAGTCCGTGCTCGACGGGTTCCTGACCCGTTCGCCGGTCGGCATGGCCGTGATGGACCTGGAGCTGCGCTACGTGTGGCTCAACGACACCCTGGAGCGGTTCGGCGGGGTGCCCCGTGAACAGCGGCTGGGGCGCCGGCTGAGCGAGCTGCTGCCCGGTCTGCAGGCGGCCGCCATCGAGGGCCTGATGCGCAAGGTCCTGGAGAGCGGCGTGCCGGTCACCGACTACGAGTACCTGGGCTGGAGCTGGGCCGACCCACGCCGCCGGCACGCCTACTCCACCTCCTTCTTCCCCCTGGTGGACGCCGCGAACGTCGTCACCGGGGTGTGCTACCTGGTCCAGGACGTCACCGAGCGGTGGACCGCGCGCCGGCTGCTGACGCTGGTCAACGAGGCCGGGACCTGCGTCGGCACCACCCTGGACGTGATGAGCACGGCGCAGGAGCTCGCCGACTTCGCCGTGCCCCGCTTCGCGGACTTCGTCGTCGTCGACCTGCTGGAGCCCGTGCTCAGCACCGAGGGGCACGGCGCGTGGCTCACGGACGCCGGACCGGCCTCCGTGCAGGCCACCCTGCGCCGCGCCGGCATGAGCTCCGTGCGCGAGGGCTGCCCGGAGGCCGTGGTGCGGATCGGCGAGAGCGCGGGGTTCCTGCCCCCCACCCACGACCTGAACCTGCTCATCGAGGGCGAGCCGATCCTCATGCCCGTGCTCGATCCGTCCGCCCCCGAATGGGTCGACGAGGAGCCCGAACGCGCCGAGCGCATCCGCGAGTTCGGCCTGCACTCGCTCATCTCCGTGCCGATGCGGGCACGCAACACGGCCCTCGGCATCACCACGTTCCTGCGCTCCCTCAACCCCATGTCCTTCCAGCCCGACGACGTCCTGCTGGCCCGGGAGCTGGTGGCGCGCGCGGCGCTGTGCGTGGACAACGCCCGCCGCTACACCCGGGAGCACACGGCGGCGGTCACCCTCCAGCGCAGCCTGCTGCCGCACGCGCTGACCGGCGGAACCGCGCTGGAGGTGGCCTCCGCCTATCTGCCGGCGGACCCGACGGGCGGGGTGGGCGGCGACTGGTTCGACGTGATCCCGCTGTCCGGCGCCCGCGTGGGCCTGGTCGTCGGCGACGTGGTCGGGCACGGCATCACCGCCGCGGCGACCATGGGCCGGTTGCGCACCGCCGTGCAGACCCTGGCCGACATGGAGCTGCCGCCCGACGAGCTGCTGGCCCACCTCGACGACCTGGTGCTGCGGCTGAGCGCCGAGAAGGCGGACGACGAGGCGGTCCGCCACAACACCTCGGCCTTCCTCGGGGCGACCTGCCTCTACGCCGTCTACGACCCCGTCGCCGGGCGGTGCACGATGGCCCGGGCCGGGCATCCGCCCCCCGTCGTCGTCACCCCTGAAGGACAGGTCTCTTTCCCAGAACCCCCGGCCGGGCCCCCGCTGGGGTTGGGGGGAATGGCCTTCGAGGCGACCGAGATCGAGCTCGGCGAGAACAGCCTGATCGGGCTCTACACCGACGGCCTGGTGGAGGGCGCGGACGGCGACATGGAGCGTGGCATGTCCCGGCTCGCGGGCCTGCTGTCCGACCCGCACGCCGATCCCGCCTCGCTGTGCTCGGCGGCGGTGCGGCGGCTCGTGCCGGCGCCGCAGCCCGACGACATCGCGCTGCTGCTGGCCCGTACGCACATCCTGGGTGAGGACCATGTGGCCTCCTGGGACGTGCCGGTGGACCCGTCCGCCGTGGCCGACGTCCGCGCCCGGGCGACCCGCCAGGTGGAGGAGTGGGGCCTGGGCGACCTCGCCATGACGACGGAACTCGTCGTCAGCGAGCTGGTCACCAACGCGATCCGCTACGCCGAGCCGCCCATCCGGCTACGGCTCCTGCGCGACGCCCGGCTGACCTGTGAGGTCGCCGACGCCAGCGGCACGGCCCCGCGGCTGCGGCACGCCCGCAGCACCGACGAGGGCGGCCGAGGCCTCTTCCTGGTGGCCCAGCTGACCGACCGCTGGGGCGCCCGCCACACCCCCGACGGCAAGATCATCTGGGCCGAGCAGGAGATTCCGGGACCGGCTCAGTAGCCCCTCTGCTGCCCCTTCGTCACAGCCGGCCCGCACCGCCGCGGTGCGGCCCCGCCCGCTTCTTGACAGGGGAGAGGTGCGCCTCCAAACTGGCGTTGCGCTAAGCGCACATCGTTTCGCATTACGCATCCGCACCGAGGTGGTCATGAAGATTCCCGCGTGCCCTCTTGCCGACCTGCCGCAGGGCGAGGCGTTCCGGATCGCGTCCGAACCGCCGGTCTCCGTCTTCCACACCGAGGACGGCGAGCTCTACGCGATCGACGACACGTGCACCCACCAGGACGCCTCGCTCGCGGACGGGTGGCTGGAGGGGTGCGAGGTCGAATGCCCGCTGCACGCCTCGAAGTTCGACCTGCGCACGGGCCAGGTGGACGCCCCGCCGGCCCGGCTGCCCGTGCGCACCCACCGGGTCCTCGTCGAGGACGGCATGGTCTACGTCGAACTGTCCGACGCCCGGCCCAACCTCCCGCCGGCCTGCGTGGCGGCCCGGCTCGGGGCGGTGCCCGCCGGAGGCGCGGCGTGACGCACGCGGCGGCGCGCGAGGTCCGGTCCCGGTGATCGGCACCGCCCGCGCCGCCACGGCAACGCGTCCGGGAACACCGGAACTCCACGCCGGCGGGCTGCCGCGGCCCGGCCGCGCGCTCGTCATGGGCGTCGTCAACGTCACCCCCGACTCGTTCTCCGACGGCGGGCGGTCGTTCGCGGCCGTCGCGCACGGGCTCGCGCTCTTCGAGGACGGCGCGGACATCGTCGATGTGGGTGGCGAGTCGACCCGCCCCGGCGCGGCCCGCCCGCCGGCCGAGGAGGAGTTGCGCCGCGTCCTGCCCGTCGTGCGGCAACTGGTCGCGGCGGGGGGCGTCGTCAGCGTCGACACCATGCGCGCCGAGGTTGCCGCACGCGCCCTCGACGCGGGCGCACGGCTGATCAACGACGTCTCGGGCGGCCTGGCCGACCCCGCGATGCTCCCGCTGATGGCGCGGACCGGGATGCCGTACGTGCTCATGCACTGGCGCGGCCACGCCGCCGGCATGCAGGCGAACGCCGTCTACGGCGACGTGGTCACCGACGTGCTCGGCGAACTGCGCCTGCGGGTCGAGGCCGCGTTGGCGGCGGGCATCCGGCCGGGCCGCCTGATCGTCGATCCCGGCCTAGGCTTCGCCAAACAGCCCGAGCACAACTGGGAGTTGCTGGCCCGCCTCACCGAGGTCGCGGCCCTGGGCCACCCCGTCCTGGTGGGCGCCTCCCGCAAGTCCTTCCTGGGCCGCCTGCTCACGGACCCGGCGACGGGACACCCCCGCCCGGCCCCCGAGCGGGACGCCGCCACCACGGCGGTCTCCGTACTCGCCGCGGCCCAGGGCGCCTGGTGCCTACGCGTACACGACGTCGCCTCGACGGTGGACGCGGTACGGGTGACGGCACGCTGGGGCGCGGAGACGACGGCCTGACGCCGTCGCGACACATGGCCTCCTTGTCCGGCGCGCCGGGATGGGCTCGCCGTCCTCACGCCGCTGCGGCAGGTGGCCGGTCGGCGGACGTGCCGTTACGGGCTTACCGGCGCGAGCCGTTGAGACCGGTGGTCCGCCGGCCCGTGCACCGGGACGGGCGCACCGGCGTGAAGCCACGCGGCACGTGCCGGGGTGGGCTCGCCGGTCTGAAGCCGTTGTGGCGGGCGGTCCGCCGACCGGCGGGCGGGGACGGGCGCACGGCCGGACGCCGTGCGGCGCATGGCCCGTCGGTCCGCGTGCCCGGGACGGGTTCACCGGGCCTGAAGCCCTTGCGGCTGGTGGACCGCCGCTCTGTGTGCCGGGGCGGGCTCATCGGGGTGAAGCCGTTGTGGCGGGGGTCCGTCGGCCGGTGTGTGCTGACGGGTGCACGAGCCGGACGCCTTGCCGCGCATGGTCCGTCGGTCCGTGTGCCGGGGTGGGCTCGCCGACCTGAAGTCGTGCGGTGGATGCCCCGCCGGCCCGCGAGCCGGGGTCGGCTCGCCGGCCTGAAGCCGTTGCGGCAGGAGGTCCGCTGGCCCGTGTGTCGGACGGCGGGGCTCAGCCCAGGTAGCCCATGCGTTGGCTGATCTCCTGGGCGCCCTCGACCAGTACGGGCGCCAGTTCGTGCATCCGGGCCTCCGTGAAGCGGTACGCCGGCCCGGAGGCGCTGAGGGCCGCGATGACCTCGCCGTCGCGGGAGCGGATCGGGGCGGCCACGGCGTGCAGGCCGATCTCGAGTTCCTCCAGCGTGACCGCGTACCCCCGCTCCCGTGCCTGGGCGAGGTCCTTGTCGAGCTTCGTCCGTGCGGTCAGGGTGTGCGAGGTCAGCTTCTGCAGCCCCGACGTGCCGAGCACCCCGACGCGCGCCTCCTCCGAGAGGTGCGCCAGCAGGATCTTGCCGCTGGAGGTGGCGTGCGGCGGGGTCAGCTGCCCCACCCAGTTGTGCGTGCCGACCGCGCCCGGGCCGCGCACCTGGTACAGGTTGACCGCGTAATGCTCCTGCAGGACCGCGATGTTGACGGTCTCGCCGAGCTCCTCGGCGAGCCGCTCGCAGACCGGCCGGCCCTGCTGGGTGATGTCGAGCCGGCCCGTGACCGCGCCGGCCAGGCGCACGATGCCGAAGCCCAGCCGGTACTTGCCCCGCTCCGTCGCCTGCTCCACCAGGCCGCGCGATTCCAGCGCCCCGAGCAGCCGGAACGCCGTAGACTTGTGGACGTCGATCTCGGCGGCCACCTCGCTGACGCCCGCCTCGCCGCGCTGGGCGAGGATCTCCAGGACGCTGACGGCACGGTCCACGGACTGCACCCCGTTCACCGCAGGCGCCGCTGTTTCGCCATCTGCCGTGTGGTTGCTCATGACGCAACTATACGCATCGACGTCGCGAGTTCACCGCCGTCAGCGGAAGACGACCGTGCAGCGCCCGTTGACCAGCACGCGGCTCTGCGTGTGCCAGGCGATCGCGCGCGCGAGCACCTGCGCCTCGACGTCGCGGCCCATGGCCACCAGCTCGTCCGGCGTGCGGGAGTGGTCCACGCGGACGACCTCCTGCTCGATGATCGGGCCCTCGTCCAGGTCGGAGGTGACGTAGTGCGCCGTGGCCCCGACCAGCTTCACACCGCGCTGGTGCGCCTGGACGTAGGGGCGGGCCCCCTTGAAGCTCGGCAGGAACGAGTGGTGGATGTTGATGGCCCGCCCGTCGAGCTGCTTGCACAGGTCGTCCGAGAGGATCTGCATGTAGCGGGCGAGCACCACGAGGTCGACGTCGAGTTCGTCGACCAGCTCCAGCAGCCGCGCCTCCGCCTCCGCCTTGGTGTCCGGCGTCACCGGGATGTGGCGGAAGGGGATGCCGTAGCTCTCGGCCAGTGACTCGAACTCCCGGTGGTTGGAGACGATCGCCGGGATCTCGATGTTCAGCGCGCCCGTCGACCTGCGGAAGAGCAGGTCGTTCAGGCAGTGGCCGAACTTCGACACCATGATCAGCGTGCGCGTCGGCGTCGAGGCGTCGTGCAGCTGCCAGGTGATCCGGTACGCCTCGGCCACGGGGCCGAAGCCGCTGCGCAGCGTCTCCAGCGAGTGGGCCGGGTCGGAGACGTCGAAGTGCACCCGCATGAAGAAGCGGTCCTGGAGCCGGTCGTCGAACTGCTGGCTCTCCAGAATGTTGCCGGAGTGGCCCACGAGGAAGGTGGTCACGGCGTGGACCAGGCCGGCCTGGTCGGGGCACGAGAGGGTCAGGACGAACTCGTGGCCGGGCTGCGGTCGAGGAGACATGGCATCCTCCGTCGGGACGTGATCGATAGTGCGTCATACGCAACATATTGAGCTATACGCAACATGGTCGGGGGCGGGGGCCGGTTGGTCAAGGGGTTCGGGCGGAACGGTCGGTAGCGTCGACGTATCCGACCGAGGAGGGCTCGCATGGCGACCAGGTGGACCGTGACGATCGACTGTGCGCGGCCGGCGGAACTCGCCGGCTTCTGGGCACTGGCACTCGGCTACGTGCAGCGGCCCGCGCCCGCCGGATTCGGCAGCTGGGAGGAGTGGTTCGCCCACCACGACGTCCCGGAGGAGGAGTGGGACGAGGGCGCGTATCTCAGCGACCCGGAAGGGGTCGGGCCCAACATCTCGTTCCTGCGGGTGCCGGAGCCCAAGGTGGCCAAGAACCGGCTGCATCTGGACGTGCAGGTCGGCGGCGGCCGGGAGATGCCCTGGGAGCAGCGGTGGCCGCGCGTGCTCGCCGCGGTCGACCGGCTGACCGCCGCGGGCGCGTCCGTGGTCGGCGAGGAGATGCTGGACGGCAGGCCCGACCACATGGTGATGGCCGATCCGGAGGGCAACGAGTTCTGTCTGGTCTGACGCGAACTCCAGCTGCCCCGAGGGGAGTTCACGCCTGACGCGCCCGCGCCCGGCCGGTGAGAAGTCGTAAGAGGTTCCGTGCACCGTCTTGACGGCACCGGACTGTCCGGGTTCTGTTGCGTGAGTAGAAACGCGTTCCCATGGGCGCAACGACGTGGTCCGTCCCCGATCCCCCCGGAGTTCACATGTCCATCCGTGCCGTCGACGAGGCGCCACTGACCAAGTTCCATCGAAAACTCACCTGGGCCTGCGCCGGCGGACCCTTCCTGGACGGCTACCTGCTCAGCATCATCGGAGTCGCGCTCGTCGGGATGAGCGGCGAGCTGAACCTCACCACCGGCGACGAGAGCCTCATCGGCGCCGCCGCGCTGGTCGGCATCTTCGTGGGCGGCCTGTTCTTCGGCGCCGTCACCGACAAGCTCGGCCGCGAGGCGATGTACACCATCGACCTGGCCGTCCTGGTCGGCGGCTCCGTCCTGTCCGTCTTCGCCTCCGAGACCTGGCAGTTCGCCGTGCTGCGCTTCGTCCTCGGCATGGCCATCGGCGCCGACTACCCGATCGCGACGTCCCTGCTGGCCGAATGGGTGCCCAACAAGCACCGCGGCCGGCTGCTCGGCGTCCTCATCCTGGCCTGGTACGTCGGCGCCGCGGCCGCCTACGTGGTCGGTTACGCGATGGCCGAGATCGGCGGCCCCGGCACCTGGCGGTGGATGCTCGCCTCGGGCGGTGTGCTCAGCGCCCTGATCCTGCTGATGCGCATCGGCACGCCCGAGTCGCCGCTGTGGCTGGTCAACAAGGGCCGTACCGAAGACGCCCAGAAGTCGATCCGCAAGGCCCTGGACCGGACCGTCTCGACCGAGGAGCTGCTGGCCGCGGCGGCCGAGGAGCAGGCGGTGGAGCAGAGCCGGTTCCGTGACCTGTTCCACGGGGTCTATCTGCGCAGGACGTTGTTCTGCGGCCTGTTCTACATGTGTCAGATCACGCCCATGTTCGCCCTCTACACCTTCGGCCCCGCCATCCTCGGCTCCTTCGGCCTCGGCGAGGGCAACGACAGCTACCTGGGCTCGGCCCTGATCAGCGTCGTGTTCGTGCTGGGCTGTGTGCCCGCGCTGCGCCTGGTGGACCGGGTGGGACGCCGCCCGGTCATCGTGTGGTCCTTCGCCCTGATGGTCGTCCCGCTCGCGGTGCTCGGCGGCGGCTCCGCGCTGCCCATCGCCGTGGTCGTCACCTGCTTCTGCGCCTACGCACTCTTCTCCGGCGGCCCCACGGTGCTGGAGTGGACGTACCCCAACGAGCTGTTCCCCACCGGCATCCGGGCCACCGCGGGCGGTGTGGCGACGTCCATCAGCCGCGTCGGAGCCGCCGCCGGCACCTATCTGCTGCCGATCTCCCTGGCCCGGCTGGGCATCGGCCCGACCATGCTGATCGGCGCCGGCATCACCCTGGTGGGCTGGCTGGTCTCGGTGCTGTGGGCCGAGGAGGCGCGCGGCCGCACCCTGGCGGAGACCAGCGCGCTGCCCGGCTACCGGCGGCCCGCGACGGCCGACGGGGAGCGCCGCGGCGTCCTGCGCAGGAGCGGTCTGTGACGCCGACGGCGAGGTGACGGCGCCCAATCGGCGACATGCGGCGGCCGGCCCCGGGAGGGCCGGCCGC
>NZ_JBHVGU010000042.1:0-80583 GCF_042800575.1 Streptomyces sp. NPDC057616 | reverse complement strand
CCACGATGGAGTGCCCCGCCAGCAGCGGATCGGCCTGCGGGGAGGGAGTCGGGTAGCGGTCCACGTGCCCGATCTCGACCACGGCCTCCGGTGTGCCGGGGTTGACGGACAGATGCGCGGTGCGGCGCAGGACGACCGGGTCGGTGGGCGGTCCGGCGTACGGCTCGCCGCCGGGGTCCTGCGGGTCCAGCAGGTCGACGCTGACGAAGTCGGCGAGGGCGGGCACGCAGACCTCCGCCAGCTCCTCGGCGGTCCGGGTGACGTCGAGGGTGGTGCCGATGCGGACGCTCGCCTCGTTGACCAGCTGGAGCCGCTCGCGGGCCTGGTACTGCTCGGAGAAGTCGTGGGCGGCCACGCACACACCGCGGATCCTCCCGGCCGTGTCGGTGATCGGGGACATCCGGGCCAGCCAGACGTTCGGCCGGCCGTCGAGGCCGATGGGCACGTACGTCTGCACGTCGTGGCCCTGCCCGGTGGTCAGGACGCGGCGCAGATGGCGCTCGATGTCGGTGCCCTGCGGCCGGCCGCTCACCTCGGGCAGCCGCAGCCCCCGTACATGTTCCTCCGGCAGCCCCAGCACCTCGGCCATGACGTCGTTGATCCGGCGCAGGCGCAGCCGGTCGTCGCAGATCGCGACGGCGCAGGGGGACTGGAGCAGCCCCGCCTGCTCCAGCGGGTCGTCGGCCATGCGCCGCCGATCGCCCTCCAGGGGGCTGACCACCAGCCACTCGGCCGGGCCGCCGCCGTCGGGTTCGGTGCGGTGGGCCAGCAGCCAGACGGGGACGGAGCCGCCGTCCCGGTGGCGCAGCGTGACGAGGCCGTGCCAGCGGGAGCCGTCGGGGTCGAAGACGGGGCCTGTGGCCTCGCCGACCAGGAACTCGGCGGCGGGCCGGCCCACGGCGTCGGCCGCCGTCCAGCCCAGCAGACGCTCCGCGCCGGCGCTCCACCCGACGAGCGTGCCCTCCGCGTCGACGACCGCGCGTGCCGTCGCGGTTTCGTCGAAGTCGAAGGGGTTGACCGGACTCATCGTCGCCACTCCATTGCGCACACTCACAGTGAACAGGCGCGTCACTTGAGTTCCAGCCTAGTCCGTCGGCGGGTTCACGGGACGGCAACCCCGGGTCCGCGGGGGCGGCCGATAGAAAGCGCATACCGGGACGTTGTGGCCCACGGGGCAGGAGTACCGCGCCGAACCCTTGACGGCCGCAAGTTACGTGGCGAAAGAATCTGTTTGTTCCCGATCAATTGTGAGTACTTCTGGGCCCTGATGAGGGGGGAGTTCCATGACAGTGACGCGAAGATCGGTCCTGATCGCCTCCGCCGCCGCACCGGCGGCGGGAGCACTGGCCGGCAGTCCGGTGGCGCAGGCCGCCGAGGCCGTGGCGGGTGGATCCGGACGCCGCACCGTCGCCCTGCGCGACGGCTGGCGCTTCGCGCTGGTCAATTCCGACGGAATCACCGACCCCACCGGTGCCTACGCCCAGGCCGCCGACCCGGGCTACGACGACTCGGCGTGGCGCGAGGTCGCGGTGCCCCACGACTGGAGCATCGAGCAGACACCCACCACCGAGCACGGCACGACCAGCGGCACCGGCTTCCTGCCCGGCGGCCTCGGCTGGTACCGCCTCGCCTTCACCCTGCCGCCGTCCTTCGCGGGCCGGCGCATCTCGGTGGAGTTCGACGGCGTCTACATGGACTCCTACGTCTACTGCAACGGCACCGAGGCCGGCCGGCACCCCTACGGCTACACCGGATTCGCCTTCGACGTCACCGACCTGCTGCACACCGACGGCCGCACCGAGAACGTCATCGCGGTCAAGGTGCAGAACCAACTGCCCAGCAGCCGCTGGTACTCGGGCAGCGGCATCTACCGCGAGGCCCGCCTCGTCGTCACCGAACCGGTGCACGTGGAACGCTGGGGCACGTACGTCACGACGCCGGACGTCAGCGAGGACCGGGCCGTCGTCCACGTGCGGACCTCGGTCGTCAACGAGTCCGGCGCCGCGCGCCAGGTCGAGATCCGCTCGACGGTCAAGGACCCCGACGGACGGACGGTGGCGCGTACGGCGAGCACGGCCGATGTCACGGACACGGCGGCCGAGACCCACGAACTCACCGTCACCAGGCCCCGGTTGTGGGACTTCGCCGCACCGCACCGCTACACCCTGGAGACCGAACTGCGCGTCGGCGGCAAGAGCGTCGACACCTACCGCACCACCTTCGGCATCCGCACCTACCGCTTCGACCCCGACGAGGGCTTCGAGCTCAACGGCGCCCACAGCAAGATCAAGGGCGTCGACCTGCACCACGACCAGGGCGCGCTCGGCGCGGCGATCAGTCTCGACGCCGTGCGCCGGCAGATGACGATCATGAAGTCGATGGGCGTCAACGCCTTCCGCACCTCGCACAACCCGCCCTCCCCGCAGATGATCCAGGTCTGCGAGGAGCTGGGCATCGTGATGATGGTGGAGGCGTTCGACTGCTGGCGGACCGGCAAGACGAAGTACGACTACGGCCGCTTCTTCGACGAGTGGTGCGAGAAGGACGCCACCGAGATGGTGCGCGCGGCCCGCAACTCGCCCGCCGTGGTGCTGTGGTCCATCGGCAACGAGATCCCCGACTCCACCTCCACCGCGGGCCTGGCGATGGCCGACCGGATCATCGGCGCGATCAGGGCCGCCGACGCCACCCGGCCGCTGGTCATCGGCTCGGACAAGTACCGCTCGGTGCCCGCCAAGGGCTCCGCGGCCGACCTCATGCTCGCCAAGCTCGACGGACTCGGCCTGAACTACAACACCGCCAAGTCCGTGGACGCGCTGCACGCGGCCTACCCGCACCTGTTCCTCTTCGAGTCCGAGTCCTCCTCGGAGACCTCCACGCGCTCGACGTACCAGGAGCCCGAGCACCTCAACACCGGGGAGAACTACACCCCGGGCGGGCGCGCGACGTCCTCGTTCGACAACAACCTCGCCTCCTGGACCATGAGCGGGGAGTACGGGCACAAGAAGGACCGGGACCGGAAGTGGTTCGCGGGCCAGTTCCTGTGGTCGGGCATCGACTACATCGGCGAGCCGACGCCGTACAACGTCTTCCCGGTGAAGGCGTCCTTCTTCGGCGCTGTCGACACCGCCGGCTTCCCCAAGGACATGTACCACCTGTTCCGCAGCCAGTGGGTCGGCGAGCCCATGGTCCATCTGCTGCCGATGAGCTGGAACCACGAGGCGGGCGACACGGTCGAGGTGTGGGCGTACTCCAACGTCGACACCGTCGAGCTGTTCCTCAACGGGAAGTCCCTCGGGACGCGCACCTTCGACACGAAGAGGACCACGGACGGCCGTACGTACCTGGAGACCACGGAGGCGACCGGCGACGACAAGACCTTCACCACCGGCCCCTACCCGGGCAGTTACACCAGCCCGAACGGCAGCGCGGGCAAGCTCCACCTGATCTGGAAGGTGCCGTTCGAGCCGGGCGAGCTGAAGGCGGTGGCCCGGCGGGGCGGCAAGGCGGTCGCCACGGACGTGCTGCGCACGGCGGGCGAGCCGCATGCCGTACGGCTCACGGCCGACCGCGACTCCCTTGCCGCGGACGGGCGTTCGCTGGTCTTCGTGACCGCGGACGTGGTCGACGCCCACGGCGTGGTGGTGCCCGACGCCGAGCACCTGATCACGTTCGACGTGAAGGGCGGCTCGCTCGCCGGCCTCGACAACGGCCGGGAGGAGAGCGCCGAGCGCTACCAGTCGAGCACCCGCACCGCCTTCCACGGCAAGGCGCTCGCGATCGTGCGCTCCGGCGCGAAGGCCGGCAGCCTGAAGGTGAGCGCCCGGGCCGACGGGCTGCGGACCGGCACCGTGTCGGTACGCACCACACAGGCGCGCTCGGCCGCGACCACCCCGGCGGCCGTGTTCCGGCCGGACCACCCGGCCGCCCCGAACTACCCGTTCGCGGACGCCAGTTACTCCGGTCGCCCGGACACGCTGCCCGCGGCGATGCTCGACGGCGACGCGGCCACCGGGTGGTCGAACGCCTTCGCCAAGTCGGCGACGGCCCTGCTCCCCGCGTTCAACGGCGCCCGCGCGAAGGACTGGGTCTCGGTGGACTACGGACGGGCCCGCGGCTTCGACCGGGTGGAGGTCTCCTTCACCGTGGACGCGACGCACAGCCTGCCCGCGTCCGTCGAGGCGGCCGTGTGGGACGGCCGGCGGTACGTGCCCGTGACCGGAGCGGCCGTCGACCGGGCCACCGCCTCGGACGCGCCGACGGTCGTCACCTTCGACGCGGTCCGCGGCTCCCGGCTCCGTCTCACGCTGACCAGCGCCCACCCGGGCGAGGTCGCCGGGGCGGTGCGCATCACCAAGCTGGCGGCGCCGGGCGGCTGACCAGCCCCGGCGGTCCGGACGGGAAACCAGTCCCGTCCGGACCGTTGACGGGTGTCATGGCGCCAACAAACATGTGCTGCGTCCGCATCTGGGAGCGCTCCCACCGCACACGGCGAGCGTCACCCGTCCCTCCGCCCGAGGAGCCCAGACGTGAAACGACGCAGAACCACGCTGCTGACCATCGTCGCCCTGCTGGGCGCGGCACTCACCGCGCTGCCGGCCGCTCCGGCCGCGGCGGACGAGGTCGAGCAGCTGAAGAACGGCACCTTCGACACGACCACCGCCCCCTGGTGGACGACCGCCAACATCACAGCGGCGCTCTCCGACGGACAGCTCTGCGCGGACGTCCCGGGCGGCACCGCCAACCGCTGGGACGCCGCCGTCGGCCAGAACGACGTCACCCTGGTGAAGGGGGAGTCGTACCGGTTCAGCTTCAAGGCGTCCGGCTCGCCCGGGGGCCATGTGGCGCGGGCGGTCGTAGGGCTCCAAGTGGCGCCGTACGACACCTACTTCGAGGTGAGTCCGCAGCTCAGCGTCTCCGGCGACACCTACTCGTACACCTTCACCTCGCCCGTCGACACCACCCAGGGCCAGGTCGCCCTCCAGGCCGGCGGCAGCGCGGACGGCTGGCGGATGTGCCTGGACGACGTGTCGCTGCTCGGCGGCGTGCCGCCCGAGGTGTACACGCCGGACACCGGGCCGCGCGTGCGCGTCAACCAGGTCGCCTACCTGCCCTCGGGGCCGAAGAACGCCACGCTGGTGACCGACGCCACCGCGAAGCTGCCCTGGCAGCTGAAGAACGCCGGCGGCACGACGGTCGCGCACGGCTGGACCGTGCCGCGCGGAGTCGACGTGTCCTCCGGGCAGAACGTCCACTCGATCGACTTCGGCGCCTACCGCAAGGCGGGCAAGGGCTTCACGCTGGTCGCCGACGGCGAGACGAGCAGGCCGTTCGACATCGGCACGAGCGCCTACGAGCAACTGCGGCTCGACTCGGTGAAGTACTACTACACGCAGCGCAGCGGCATCGCGATCCGGGACGACCTGCGGCCGGGCTACGGCCGGGCTGCCGGCCACGTCGACGTCGCGCCGAACCAGGGCGACTCGAACGTCCCCTGCCAGCCCGGCGTCTGCGACTACAGGCTGGACGTCACCGGCGGCTGGTACGACGCGGGTGACCACGGCAAGTACGTCGTCAACGGCGGCATCGCCACCTGGGAGCTGCTGAGCACCTACGAGCGCGAACGGCTGGCCCGCACGGGCGAGTCGGACAAGCTGCGGGACGGCACGCTCGCCCTTCCGGAGAGCGGCAACAAGGTGCCCGACATCCTCGACGAGGCCCGCTGGGAGCTGGAGTTCCTGCTCAAGATGCAGGTGCCGGACGGGCAGCCGCTGGCCGGCATGGCCCACCACAAGATCCACGACGAGCAATGGACCGGTCTGCCCCTGCTGCCGAGCGAGGACCCGCAGAAGCGCGAACTGCACCCGCCGTCCACCCAGGCGACCCTCAACCTCGCGGCGACGGCCGCCCAGGCGGCCCGCCTCTACCGGCCCTACGACCGCGCCTTCGCGGCCAGGGCCCTGACCGCCGCCCGCAAGGCATGGTCGGCGGCGCTCGCGCATCCTGCGATGTACGCCTCCGCCGGCGACGGCACCGGAGGCGGAACCTACGACGACACCAACGCGACCGACGAGTTCTACTGGGCCGCCGCCGAGCTGTATCTCACCACGGGGGAGAAGCAGTTCGCGGACTACGTGACCGCCTCGCCCGTGAACACCGCCGACATCTTCGGACCGCTCGGCTTCGACTGGGGCCGGACGGCGGCCGCCGGGCGCCTGGACCTCGCGACCGTGCCGAGCAGGCTGTCCGGTCGGGACAAGGTGCGCCGGTCGGTGGTCGAGGGCGCGGACCACTACCTGGCGGCGCTGAGGTCGCAGCCCTACGGCATGCCCTACGCCCCCGCGAACAACGTCTACGACTGGGGCTCCAGCCACCAGGTCCTCAACAACGCGGTCGTCCTCGCGACGGCGTACGACCTCACCGGCTCGGCCAAGTACCGTGACGGCGCGGTCCAGAGCATGGACTACATCCTCGGCCGCAACGCGCTCAACATCTCGTACGTCACCGGCTACGGCGAGGTCAACTCGCACAACGAGCACAGCCGTTGGTACGCCCACGAGCTCGACCCGAACCTCCCCAACCCGCCGCACGGAACCCTCGCGGGCGGGCCGAACTCCTCCATCCAGGACCCCCACGCACAGAGCAAACTCCAGGGCTGCGTCGGCCAGTTCTGCTACATCGACGACATCCAGTCCTGGTCGACCAACGAGACCGCGATCAACTGGAACGCGGCCCTGGCCCGGATGGCGTCCTTCGTGGCGGATCAGGACTGAGGCTCACGCTCCACGAGTTCACCCTGCTCCCGCAGGTGCGCGGTCAGGGTGTGCAACTCGGCCTGGTCGAGCGGCTGGTGCACCTCGACGTACTCCCCGTGCGGCAGCCGCTTGATCACGCCGGTCTCCCGGCCGTGCAGCACCAGCTCCCGGTCGCGGAGCTGGAGACCCAGGCAGATCCGGTGGGTGGCGACGAAGACGAGCACCGGCACGGCGAACACCGCGACACGGACCAGCCAGGTGACCGTGTTGATCGACAGGTGCAGCCGGGTCGCCACGACGTCGTTGCCGCCGCCCGCCAGCAGGATCAGGTAGAGGCTGATCCAGGACGCGCCGATCGCGGTGCGGACCGGCCGGTTGCGCGGGCGGTCCAGGAGGTGGTGTTCGCGCCGGTCGCGGGTCAACCGGGCCTCCAGGAACGGGTAGACGCCGATGAAGACCAGGAGCAGCGGGAAGACCACGACGGGGATCAGCACGCCGAGCACCAGGGTGTGGCCCCACAGGGTGACCTCCCACCCCGGCATCACGCGCACCAGCCCCTCCGCGAAGCCCAGGTACCAGTCGGGCTGCGCTCCGGTGGAGACCTGGTCGGGGCGGAAGGGGCCGTAGACCCAGACCGGGTTGATCGACGCCACCGCGGCGACGATCGAGAGGGTGCCGAAGACCAGGAAGAAGAAGCCGCCGGCCTTCGCCAGGTACACGGGGTAGAACGGGGCGCCGATCACGTTGCGTCGGGTCCGTCCCGGGCCCGCGAACTGCGTGTGCTTGTGGTAGACGACCAGCAGGACGTGCGTGACGACGAGGGCCGCCATGATGCCCGGGATCAGCAGGATGTGCAGCGAGTAGAAGCGGGCCACGATGTCGTGGCCGGGGAACTCCCCGCCGAACAGGAACATCGACAGGTACGTCCCCACGATCGGCACCGACAGCAGGGCGCCGTTGACGAAGCGCAGGCCCGTCCCCGACAGCAGGTCGTCGGGGAGCGAGTAGCCGAACAGGCCCTCGAACAGGCCCAGGAGCAGCAGCGTCCAGCCGAACAGCCAGTTGACCTCACGGGGCTTGCGGAACGAGCCGGTGAAGAAGTGCCGCATCATGTGCGTGACCATCGCGGCGACGAAGACCAGCGCCGCCCAGTGGTGCAGCTGCCGCACCAGCAGCCCGCCGCGCACGTCGAAGCTGATGTCGAGCGTGGAGGCGTACGCCTCGGACATCCGCACGCCGTTGAGCGGGACGTAACTGCCGTGGTACGTCACCTCGTTCATCGACGGGTGGAAGAACAGCGTGAGGTACACGCCGGTGAGGATCAGCACCACGAAGCTGTAGAGGCATATCTCGCCCAGCAGGAACGACCAGTGGTCGGGGAAGACCTTGCGCAGGTACTTCCTGCCGAGCGAGTGGATGCCGAGGCGGCCGTCGAGCCAGTCGGCGACCCGCTCGCCCCTGCCGGGCGTCTCGGTGGCGGTCACGCCTCCTCCTTGTGCACATGCGTGAGCTTGTCGGGGTTGGTGACGATGTAGATCCCGCAGACCTGGTCGCCCTGGGGCGTGAGGTCCATGACCATGACGGCGTACGGGGACTCGCCGTCGAACAGCACGGCGGCGTCGTCGCCGTTGACGCGGCGGTAGCGCAGGTCGAGTTCGTGGTGCCGGACCCCGCCCCGGGTGGAGTAGCCCGTGATCAGCCGGACCGCCTTGTCGCGGCCGTGCACCGGGCGCAGCCCGGCCGGCTTGCGGACGCCGCCGCCGTCCGTCCACACCGTGACGTCCGGCGCCAGGATCTCCATCAGCTCGGCGATGTCGCCGCCCAGCGCGGCACGTACGAACCGCTCGGTGGCCTCCCGCCGCACCCGCGGATGCGCCCGGTAGCGCGGCCGCCGGGCGTGCACATGGTCGCGCGCACGGTGCGCGAGCTGCCGTACGGCCGCGGGGGAGCGGTCGATGATGTCCGCGATCTCGGTGTGGGCGTACCCGAACACCTCGTTCAGCACGAACACCGCGCGTTCGAGGGGGGTCAGCGACTCCAGGACCACCAGCATCGCCAGGGACACCGACTCGGTGCGTACGGCCGGATCGCCGGCGTCCGCCTCGTCGGCGACCAGCGGCTCGGGCAGCCACGGACCGACATAGGTCTCGCGCCGCCGGGCCACCGAGGTGCGGCGCTGCAGGGCGTGGTTGACGGCGATGCGGACCAGGTAGGCGCGCGGGTTGGCGACACCCGCCGTACCCCGGCCCGTCCACGACAGCCAGGTCTCCTGCAGCACGTCCTCGGTGTCGGCGACGCTGCCCAGCATGTTGTAGACGAGACCGAACAGCAGCTCGCGATGGTCCATGAAGACGTCGGTCGCCTCGTCGACAGAGCTCTCGGACATACGTGGGCCTCCCCAGTGACGCGCTCACTACTCCGAGGCCGGAGAGGGGCCGGATTGTGACATCGCACGGCCGGAATGTGACGTACGTCTCAGCGCATCCCGCCCGCGTCACAGTCGTGCGGTGCCCGGCCCTCCTGGACGGGAGTGAAGGACCCGAACGGGAAGAAGTCATTCGATGACCGACAGTAAGCAGAAGGCGATCGACTTCACGCCGATGTACGCCTCGCACGACGCGTTCCGGCGCGACCTGGAGCGGCTGGCGTCCGCCGTCGCCGACGGGCGGGCGGCCACACCCGCGGTCGGCGCCGGCTGGGAGAACTTCAAGCACCAGCTGCACATCCACCACACCGCCGAGGACAGTGAGCTGTGGCCGCGGCTGCGGCAGCGCGTTGCCGGACGCCCCCGCGATCTCGCCGTCCTCGACGAGATGGAGGCCGAGCACGCCCGCATCGACCCGCTGCTCGCGGCGGTCGACAGCGCGCTGGCCGACCGAGCGCCCGAACTGCCCGATCTCGTAAGGGCGTTGGGGGCTACTCTCGACGACCATCTCAAGCACGAGGAGGACAGTGCCCTGCCGTTGATGCAGGACGCCCTGACGCCCGCCGACTGGGCCGGCTTCACCGGCCGGATGCGCGAGACGCAGGGCCTGCGCGGCGCCGCGCTGTTCGTGCCGTGGATCGTCGACGGCGCCCCGGCGGCGGACCGCAGCGCCTTCCTGGGTGCCCTGCCGCCGCCCGTCCGCGTGCTCAACCGCCTTTTCTGGCAGTCGAGTTACCGGCGCAGGGGACTGTGGGTGCAGGCATAGGCCCGTGGGCCCGGCGGGGCTAGGACGCGTCGTGGAAGACGATGCCCAGGCAGTGCCGGCGACCGGAGCGGACGGTGCTCACGCCGTGCCGCATCGCTCCGGCCGACCAGCCTCGCCGGGTGCGCACCGGCCGGTCCCGGGTGGTGAAGACCAGTCCGTGCCCCTGCCGCAGCGCGGTCGCCGTGCCCCGCGACTGGGCCCGGGGCCGCTGCTCCACCATCAGGAACTCACCGCCGGTGTAGTCGCCGCCGTACTCGTCGAGGCCGACGACCACCTGGAGCGGGAAGAGCATCTCGCCGAAGACGTCGCGGTGCAGGGCGTTCCAGTCGCCCTCGCCGTAGCGCAGCAGGATCTGCGCCGAGCGGTCCTGGCCGGCCGCATGGCATGCCTCCAGCCACTCCTGCAGGGAGTCCGGCCAGGGTGCCGGGCGGCCGAGCCGGGCCGCCCAGTCCCGTGCGACGGGCAGCAGGCGCGGGTAGAGCGCGGCGCGCAGCGCGGACACCGCGGCGGGCAGGTCGTGGGTGAAGTAGCGGTACTCGCCGGAGCCGAAGCGGTGCCGCGCCATGTCGACCGTGGTCCGGAACAGCTCCGGCTTCTCGTACAGGGCGGCGAGGTCACGGCACTCGGCGGGCGTCAGCAGCGGTCCCGTCGGCGCGCTGCCGTGCACGTCCAGCTCGGCGGCGAGTGCCGCCCAGTCGGTGTCCGCGGCACGCTCGCGTGCCTGGGCCGGAGTGAGCGTCATGCCGTCTCCTTCCGTCGTGAGGGGCCGGTCACGCGAGCATCTGCTGCAGCGCGCCCTCGTGCGTCAGCAGCCGCACCTTGCGCTCGACGCCGCCCGCGTATCCGCGCATCGAGCCGTCGGCGCCGATCACGCGGTGGCAGGGGCGGACGATCAGCAGCGGGTTGGCGCCGATCGCGGCCCCCACGGCCCGGATCTCGGCGCGCGGCACGTCCAGCCGCGCGGCCAGTTCGCCGTAGGTCGTCGTGGTGGCGTACGGGATCTCGTCGAGCGCCCGCCACACCCGCTGCTGGAACGGCGTCCCCTCGGGCGCGAGGTCCAGCGTGAAGCGGGGGAGCCGGCCCTCGAAGTAGGCGGTGAGCTGCCGGCGCGCCTCGCCGAACGCCTCGTCGTCGCGCCGCCATCCGGAGCGGACGACGGGGGCGGTGCGCTGTCCCGGCAGGGAGAGCGAGGTCAGTGCCGACCCGTCGCCCACCAGCAGCAGTTCGCCCACCGGGCTGTCGGTCGTGGTGTACGTCGTGTTTGCCGTCATGGCTTCAGTCTGCTGCGCCGCACGGCCCGGAACCGGCGGATATCGGACATGGTCCTCCGCCGTCGCCGACACCGCCGGGTACCGGACGAAAGGGCTTCGACCAGCGGATATTTACGAGTAAGTACCTCGGCGGTACCGTGAAGGCATGCCAGCCCTGAATGTCGAGTTCAGCGATCGTGAACTTGAGGACCTGCGGCAGATCGCCAAGGAACGCGGTACGTCGATGAAAGCGCTCGTACGCGAGGCCGCCGCCGCGGACATAGCCCGGCACCGCGCCCTGCAGGAGGGCGCGGAGGCGTTCCGCCGCTTCTTCGCCTCGCACGCCGACGAGTTCGCGGCCGCCTTCCCGGACGACGAACCGGCCCACACCGGCGAGGGGCGGGTCGCCTGACCGATGGCACCCGTCATCCATATCGACGTGCCCTGGCTGCTGCAGCGCCATGAAGAGGTCCTGCCGGACCAGCCGACCGTCAACGACTTCTCCGCCCTGGTCGCCGCCGTCGCCCGCCACCGCGTCGACCCGCCGCGACTCGGCGTGGACTCCGACCCCGCCTGGCGCGCCGCCGCCCTGCTGCACACCCTCGCCCTGCTGCGACCCCTGCCGTCGGCCAACGCCCGCTTCGCCTGCGCCACCGCCGTGGCCTACATGTTCGTCAGCGGAGTCGGCATCGACCCGCCCTACGGCGCCCTGGTCGACCTGGCACGCGATCTGATGTCCACCAAGACCGATGTCTACGGCGCCGCCGACCGGCTGCGCTCCTGGCAGATCTGAGGGCCGCCGACCGAGCCGGTGCAACCCGCCGCCCCCCGGGGCCGCCGGCCGAGGGCGGGAGGAACAAGGCCGGCGGCCCGTGTGTGCGCAGGAGAGCCGCCGTCCTGCGCAGGGCCTCCGAGAAGGGCCGGTACACAGTCCACTACGGGGTTGCGCACGCCGGGAGCGTGCGCAGTGCTCCGGCGCGTGCGCCTGATTCACACGGGGCGCATGGAATGACGAAAGCTCATGGGGCCGGGGTGAGTTGCCGCGGTATCTGACTATCTTTCAAAGATGCGGATGTTGCCCGAGTGCCTTGTTGGTCATGAGCGTCCTGTGCCAGGGTGAACTACCCGTGCGGGGGGTGTAATGACCGGGTGTCGATCGCCCTATCGGAAACCGGGTCGAATGGACATACCTGAATTCACGCCCTCCTGTGTGTCCCCTGCGCGTGGGAAGGAATCCCCTCAGTGCCCACCCCCCACCCACCTCGCCCCCCTTACCCGCCGCCCGGCGGGGTTCCCGGGGAATCCGACGAGAACCTCGCCGCCCGGCTGAGGGGACGTCCCGACGGCGAGGTCGCCCAAACCGTCGCGCTGCTCATGGCGCGGCACTGGCAGCCCGCCCGCGACTACGCGGCCATCTGCCTCGCCTCCTCGGCCGAGGTCGCCTCCATGGTGACGTCGGCGGCCTTCCACCAGGTCCTCGACCGGCTGGCGCTGGGCGAACCCGCGCTCGCCGTGCGCCCCCGGCTGCTCGTGGCGGTCCGGGAGACCGTGCGGGTGTGGTCCGCGGAGGACCGAATATCCGGTGTTCTGCCGGAGTTGCAGAAACCCGCCGGTGGCCGCGGTATGCGGTCGGCGAAGTCCATGACGCCCGAAAATCGCAAGCTGGCCGAGCGTTCATTCCTCGGCCTTCCCGGACTCTCCCGGTGTTTGCTCTGGCACGTCGAGGTCGAGGCGGAGTCGATTGCCGTTCCGGCCGCCCTGCTCGGTTTGGACACCGAGACCGCGACGGCAGCGCTCGAACAGGCGCGTGATAAATTCCGCGAAGGCTGTGTGCAGGCCCACCGGGAACTCGCGCCGAGCAAGGATTGCCGGTTCTACAACCGCCTCCTCGACGTTCCCATTCGCCGCGGTGGAGCCCTGCTGCCGGATGTCCAGCAGCACTTGACGCAGTGCCGCTACTGCCGTTTCGCCGCCGAACAACTGAGCCATTTCGAGGGCGGGTTGGGGATGCTCCTCGCCGAGGCCGTGCTCGGCTGGGGCGCCCGCCGCTATCTCGACTCGCGTCCCGGCCGCACCGGGCAGGGGACGCGCACGCGCGGCACCTCGCGCCACGGCCGCGGGCGCTCGCGCGTCCTGCCCCGTCTCCCGCTCGCCGTCCGCCGGCCTCCGGGGCTGCCGGGAAACTCGCGGGCCCTGCTGACCGGAGTGGGCGTCGCCTCCGCCGGGCTGCTCGTGACGGTGTTCATGACCGGCCTGTTCACGTCCGACGACGGCGTCGACCCGGCCGCCTCCAACAGCGCCGGCGGCGGCTCCGCGCCCGGCGTGACCGCGCAGTCGACACCCGGCACGGCCCAACTCCCGTTGATTCCGGGGCAGTCGAGGCTGCGCAACGCCGGCGCCGGACTCTGCCTCGACATCAGGGGCACGGTGCGGGCGGGGGCCGCGGCCGAACTGGCGACGTGCGCGAACGTCCCCACCCAGCTGTGGTCGTACGACAGCGACGGACTGCTGCAGAGCGCGGCGGACGCCACGCTGTGCCTGGACTCGCACGTGGACGCGGGCGTGGTCGTCCTCGGCAAGTGCGCCGGGGAGAAGGGCGGACGGGCCAACGACGTGCGCTACGACCTCACCGTGCAGGGGGAGTTGCTGCCCCGCTGGGACGAGCAGCTCGCCCTCGCCTCCACCGCCGCGCAACCGGGCGCGGACATCGTCGTCAAGGTCCGCGACCACTCCCCGGCGCAGCGCTGGCTGGCGGACCCCACGTCGTCGGCCGGGCCGGGCTCGCTGTCGATCACCGGGACCCGCACTCCGGCGGTACGGCCCGCCGGACTGCCGGAGCGGAGCTCGTGACCGGGGCGGGCCCACCGCGGTGGGCGTGGTCGGTTCACGACGGTGAGCCCGACCGGTGAAGGCCGGTGGGCGCGGTCAGTTCACGACGTCCTTCGGCTCCCCGCCCGCCAGGTAGCCGGTCACGTTCTGCACGGCGGCCAGCGCGATCCGGATCAGCGTCTCCCGGGTCACGCCGCCGACGTGCGGGGAGAGCACCACGTTCGGCGCCCTGAGCAGACGCAGGGCCGGGGTGGGCGGTTCGGGGTCGAAGACGTCGATGCCCGCCCCGGCCAGGGCGCCCTTCTCCAGCGCGTCCGCGAGGGCGTCCTGGTCGATGAGAGCGCCCCTGGCCGTGTTGACGACGAACGCCGTCGGCTTGAGCAGCGCGAGCCGTCCGGCGTCGAGCAGGTTGCGGGTCTCGTCGGTGAGCGGCGCGTGCAGGGAGACGTAGTCCGCCGTGCGCAGCAGTTCGTCGAGCGGGAGGTGACGGGCCCCGCCCAGCCGGGCCTCCGTCTCCTCGGGCAGCCTGCGGCGGCCGGTGTAGACGACGTTCATGTCGAACGCGACCGCGCGGCGGGCGACTTCCTGCCCGATGTTGCCGAGCCCGACGATGCCGAGCGTCTTGCCGCACAGCTCGGTCAGGGAGCGCTGGAGGCGGGGGAGCGCCCAGTCGGCCTCGACGAGCGCGGTGTGCGCCGGGATCAGCTGCTTGGCCAGCGCGAGCATCAGGGCGAAGGTCTGCTCGGCCACGTTCTGCGACTCGGCTCCGCTGGAGCCGATGTTGGCCACCTTCACCCCGCGGGCACGGGCGGCGTCCACGTCGACGTAGTCGAAGCCGTGGCTCGCGCACTGCACGAGTGCCAAGTCCGGTGCGGCGGCGAGGTGTTCGGCGCCCACGGGGGCGAGCGCGGTGATGATCACGTGCGCCCTGCGCAGGGCCGCCGGGTCCTCGTCGGCCGCCTCGACGACGGTGACGTCCGCCTCGGTGGGGAAGAGGGTGGCGAGCCCGGCACCGGCGCTGCGGCCGCCGACGTGCGGGGCGATGACGGCGAGCACGTTCTGCGGGTCGGTCATGCGGATTCCTCGATGAGGTCGGCGGGGCCGATCGTGGCGGGGGTGGCGTGTCCGGACAGGGCGAGCGTGAGGTCCAGCTCGGCGAGCAGGCAGCGGATCACGTGCTCCACGCCCGGCTGCCCGTCGAGCCCGAGCCCGTACACGTACGGCCGCCCGAGCAGCACCGCCCGTGCGCCGAGCGCGAGGGCCTTGAAGACGTCGTCGCCGGTGCGGATCCCGCTGTCGAAGAGCACGGTGAGCCGGTCGCCGGCCGCCTCGGCGACCCGCGGCAGGGCGTCCGCGGCCGCGACGGAACCGGCCACCTGGCGGCCGCCGTGGTTGGAGACGACCACGCCGTCCATCCCGGCGTCGGCGGCGAGCCGGGCGTCGTCCGGGTGCAGGATGCCCTTCAGGACGATCGGGCCGTCCCAGTTCTCCCGCAGGAACGCCAGGTCCGGCCAGCTCTTGCCGGGGTCGGAGAACATGCCGACGAAGTGCATCACGGCCGCGTTCGGGTCCTCGTGCACGGGCTTGGCGAGGCCCGCCCGGAAGGCGGGGTCGGAGAAGTAGTTGGCGGTGCCCACCCCGTGCAGGAAGGGGAGATAGGCCTGGTCGAGGTCGCGGGGGCGCCAGGACAGCAGCGGTGTGTCGAGGGTGACGACCAGCGCGGTGAACCCGGCCGCCTTCGCGCGGCCGAGGAAGCTGCGGGCCACCTCGACGTCCTTGGGCCAGTACAGCTGGAACCAGCGCTCGCCGTCCCCCATGGCCTCCGCGACCTGCTCCATCGGTGTGCTGGACGCAGAGGACAGGATGTACGGCACGCCCTGCGCGGCGGCGGCCCGGGCGGCGGCCGGCTCGGCGTCCGGGTGCATGATCGACAGCACGCCGACGGGTGCCAGCGCCAGCGGGGCGGGCAGGGTGCGGCCCAGCACCTCCACCGACAGGTCCCGCTCGTGCACGTCCCGCAGCATCCGCGGCACGATCCGGCGCCGCTCCAGCGCGGCCCGGTTCGCGCGTGCCGTGCTGCCGTCGCCCGCGCTGCCCGCGACATAGCCGACGGGCCCGGGACCGAGACGCTGCTCGGTCAGCTCCTCCAGCCGGGTCAGATCCGTGGGCAGCCGTGGCACGGCGCCCGTCATCCCGTTGAGATAGATCTCGTACTGGAAGTCCGCCCAGTGCTTGGCCATGAGGTGGTCCCGCCTCTCGTCGCTGAGAACGCGCTGCACGCCGACCATACCGGCGGGTAGGCAGGGCGGAAACGCGGGGTCAGACGGCCGATTCGTGCAGGATGCGGGCCAGTTCGCGCGGCTGCGAGAACATCGGCCAGTGGCCTGTGTCCAGGTCGGCCCGCCGCCATGGCTCGCTCTTGAGGAGCGCGGCCACCTCGTCGCTCGGCTCGGGGCCGTCCAGCAGGCACTTGACGTACGTCGTCGGCAGTTCGGCGGGGGAGCGGGTGAGCCGGGCCGGTTCGGTGAGCGAGGCACCGGGGTGCGGTGTGCCGTCGGAGACGATGCGCGCGATCTGCTCGTCGGTGAGTCCCTGCCCGGCGAACTCCTCGGCCCCGGGCGTCGGCCAGAGCCCGTCGTGCTCGGCGATCGACCGGCGCACATGGTCGCTCGGCCAGCCCGACAGGAACGAGGCACCGTCGGAGGGGACGTTCGCGTCGACGTACACCACCCGCCTCAGCCGGTCGCCCAGCCGCTCCGCCGCCTGCCCGACGGGGACGCCCGCGTAGCTGTGCCCGACCAGCACCACGTCGGCGAGGCCGAGGCGCTCGACCTCGTCGACGACGTCCTGGACGTGCGTCTGCAGTCCCGCCTCGCTCCCCTGTTTCTCGGCGAGCCCGGTCAGTGTCAGGGGATGGGCCTCGTCCCCGGCGGCCCGCAGTCCGGCCGCCACCTCGTCCCACGCCCATGCGCCGAGCCAGGCACCCGCCACCAGTACGAAGTCAGTCATGCCCGCAACGTAGCGGAAGGGTCCGACATCGCCTCTGCGCCGGCCCCCGGCCCGGTGATCGGCGGCACCGGCACCTCCACGGTGCGCGCCAGCCGCGCCCCCTGGGGCCCGTAGGCCGCCCGCGGTTCGGGGAACAGCCGCAGCAGCGTCAGGTAGAGCACCGCGGCCACCACCAGGGACAGCGGCAGGCTGATGTCGACGCCGCCCGCCAGGTCGCCGAGCGGGCCGACGAACTGGCCGGGGATGTTCGTGAACAGCACGCCGAGCAGCGCCGAGACCCACCACGCGGTCATGCCCCGCCAGTTCCAGCCGTGCGCGAACCAGTAACGGCCGCCGCGCTGGCGGCGGTTGAAGACCTGGAGGGCGTCGGGGTCGTACCAGCCGCGCCGGGTGAAGAAGCCCAGCATCATCACGACCATCCACGGCGTGGTGCAGGTGATGATCATCGTGGCGAAGGTCGAGATGGACTGCACGAGGTCCAGGCCGAACCGGCCGACGAAGATGAACGCGATCGACAGCACACCGACCAGCACCGTGGCCTGCACGCGCGAGAGCCGGGGGAAGACCGAGGAGAAGTCCAGCCCGGTGCCGTACAGCGCGGTCGTGCCCGTCGACATGCCGCCGATCAGGGCGAGCAGACACACCGGCAGGAAGTACCAGGCCGGGGAGATGGCCAGCAGCCCGCCCACGAAGTCGGGGGCCGCCGGGTCGACGTACTTCGGGGCCTGCGCCGCGATGATGCTCGCCGTCGCCAGGCCGAAGACGAACGGCACCAGTGTCGCGATCTGGGAGAGGAACGCCGCGCCGACCACCCGCCGGCGCGGGGTGCTCGCCGGGATGTAGCGCGACCAGTCGCCGAGGAACGCCCCGAACGACACCGGGTTCGACAGCACGATGAGCGCGGCGCCGATGAAGGACGGCCAGAACAGGGACTGCGTCGCCGCGTCCGCCGAGGCCGTGAAGACGCCCGCGTACGAGGGGTCGAAGTCGCCGGCGAAGGCGATCGCGCCGAGCAGGAACAGCACGGTCGCCGAGGCCACCGCGACCTTGTTGACGAACAGCATGAACCGGAAGCCGTACACGCACACCGCGAGGACCAGTACGGCGAACAGGGCGTACGCGACGACGTAGGACGGCGTGCTGCGCTCCAGGCCGAAGAGCCGGTGCGCGCCGCCGACCAGGGCGTCGCCGGAGCTCCACACGGAGATGGAGAAGAACGCGATCGCGGTCAGCAGCGACAGGAACGAGCCGACCACCCGGCCGTGCACGCCCAGGTGCGCGGAGGAGGAGACCGCGTTGTTGGTGCCGTTGACGGGGCCGAACACCGCCATCGGGCACAGGATCAGCGCACCCGCCACGACCCCGAGCAGCGTGGCCGCGAGGCCCTGCCAGAAGGAGAGGCCGAAGAGGATCGGGAACGCGCCGAGGACGCAGGTGGAGAAGGTGTTGGCGCCGCCGAAGGCGAGCCGGAACAGGTCGAGCGGTGTCGCGGTGCGGTCCGCGTCGGGGATGCGCTCGACGCCGTGCGCCTCGACCTCGGTGAGGGCGGGCGGCGCGGCGGGGGAGTCGGGAAGCTCGGACGGCGAGGACAAGTCGGGCTCCAGCGGGGGCGGTTCGGTGGAGCGCTTCGTGGCGCGGCGGTGTGGACGGCCGGTCGCTGCCGCGGGGGTGTGCGGCGGACGTGGCGGCCGTCCTGGCGGGGTGCGCCGACCGTACGGCGGCGCACAATACCCGCACCAGTGGACGCTTCATCCATCTTTCGCGCCGGGGCTGTACGAATGTTCCCTCACTCGTCGTCCGCGGGAGCCTCCGGTGCGGCGTCCTCCGGCTCGGTGTCCGGGCCCTGCGCCCGCACCCGCTGGACGTGCTCGAGCGAGTCCCGCAGTTCGGTGAGCCAGTCGTCGGTGTGCCGCTGGACCAGGCGCACGCACCAGGCGAGGGCGTCGCTGCGGCTGCGCGCGACACCGCCGGCCATCAGGGTGTCGAGCACCTGGCGCTCGGGCTGGCGCAGCCGGGTCATCACGGGCGCGGCGACGTGGGTGAACAATGCGCGCTCGCCGCCGCACTCCACGCCCCAGGAGACCTTGCGCCGGAAGCGGTGCTCGGCCTCGCGCGCCACCTCCACGCGCGCGTCCCTGGTGCGCTCCCGGAACTCCTGGATCCTGCCCTGCACCGCGGCCTCCCGCTCGGCGTCCGAGGCGCCCTCGGCGAGCCGGGGTGCGGGGATGCGGCCGATCACGGTGATCTCCTCGCGGTCGACCGTGAGCTCGGTCAGTTCCTCGAAGAGGTCCTCGGGGACGCGGCCGGCGAACCAGCCGCGCAGCTTGTCTCGTTGCTCCGTCGTAATCATGTAATGACGATTACTCGCACGGACCATGAACACAAGGGGGCGGGAAGGAGTTAGCCGAGAGCTCAACCGGAATGTTTCAGGCCTATTAACCAGGCGCCGGAAATCGGCCAGTTGGCTTCATCGGTCGATCAAGGGCCGCTCAGTTCCGGGGTTTGTGCGTTCGAATTCCGTAACTTCGCGCCACTGATTGAATACAGAAGGTTACTGAAACACGTGGGGTCGAGGTGTTTTTCCGCAGCGGACTCGGCAGACTCGCGCTCGCCGGTCCGGCACCCATCCGGAATCCTCCGGCACACCCTCGAATCCAGCGGAAGGATGCACACAATGCGGAACACCGCGCGCTGGGCAACGACCCTCGCTCTCACGGCCACCGCCGTCTGCGGACCCCTCACCGGCGCCGCCCTCGCCGACCCGGCCCCCGTCGCCGGCTCGCTCTACGCCCCCTCGGCCCTGGTGCTCACCGTCGGCCACGGCGACAGCGCCGCCACCTCGACACCGCTGCGCGCCGTCACCCTGTCGTGCGCCCCTACGGCCTCCGGCACCCATCCCGCGCCGGTCCAGGCCTGTGCCGAACTACGCGGTGTGGGAGGCGACGTCACCGCCCTCACGGCGAGAGACGACGTGTTGTGCACCAAGCAGTACGACCCGGTCGTGGTGACGGTGGACGGCGTCTGGCAGGGCAAACGCGTCTCCTACGAGCAGACCTTCGCCAACTCGTGCGTGAAGAACTCCTACCTGAGCAGCGTCTTCACGTTCTGATGGACCGGGATCGCGGAGTGCCGGCGCGCATCTGAAGCGGCCCGCAGTTGGGGAGTGCGAGTCCCTTGTCGCGGGGTACCCGGCGATCTCGCACCAGGGGTCGGCAGGGCGGAGTGGGGCCGCCCGCCGACTTCCTGGATCATGTCCGCCCCTCCCCGGGGAGTGCGGGGAGGGGCGGAAGCCTTTTCATCAGGCCCGCCCCGCGCAGCAGGCGGAGGATGTGGGGCGCGTCGGAGACCAGGCGCAGCCGGCCGCCGTGCTCCCTGGCCCGCGTTTCGCCCCGGCACAGCACGCGCAGTCCCGAGCAGTCGATGAACTCCACGGCGCGCAGATCCACCAGCACGTCCGGGGCCGGCGGCGCGGTCGCCGCGTCCAGGTGATCCAGGACGAACTCCGCGGTCGCCAGGTCGATTTCGCCCGTGACCTCGACGACGACGAATCCGTCCATCGTCCGGGTACGGGCATGCGGGTTCGCCGTAGGCGGTTCGGGGGCGTGGTCGTCAGCATCCGGAGTCATGGCCGCTCCACCGGGCCAAGAAGCGCATGGGATCTCGGTAGTTACCCCGGTGCGCCGGTCGCCATCCCTGTGAGGACGTCGTCCGGCCGCGGTTCACTCGACCTGATGAACGCCAGCAAGATGTCTTGACAACTCGGGCGGCCACGCACCTACTTGCGGTCGCGGTGACTCGTGTCGCACCAGGGGAAACGGCGGCTGCGTCGGCACGTGCAGAGCGCGACCCGGAAGCGGTCGGAGCGGACCGTGCTGCCGTCCTCCAGCTCCACCTCGACGGGCCCCTCGACGAGCAGCGGGCCCTGGCGCTGGACCTTGATCCGGCGTGCGGGTTCAGAAGGGGAGTTCGGCACGGACGACCACCAGCTCTTCCTTCCCGGCGGCGGCGGACATCAGGCCCCGTCCGCGCAGCCAGTCCGCCCGCGAGCGCAGGACCGGGCCGAACGCGATGTGGCGGCGGCGGGTGACGGCCGCCTTCATTCCGGCGCCGTGCAGATGGCCGAGTGTCCGGTCGGGATCGCTGAGCGCGGAGTGGACCAGCAGCAGGACACCGCCCGGGCGCAGCAGCGCCGGGGCCTCCCGGCAGATCCGGTCCACGACCAGGCGGCCGTCACCGCCCGCGTCCCAGGCCCTGGCCGCACCGTGCCGCGGCGGGCGCGCGGCGGGCGCCGGTACGTACGGCGGGTTGGAGAGGATCAGGTCGAACCGCCGGCCGCGTACCGGTGCGAACAGGTTCCCCTGTCTGACGTGCAGCGGAAGCCCGGTCAACCAGGAGTTGACGCGGGCGGTGCACACGGCCCGCCACGAGAGGTCGACCGCGGTCACGCGGGTGCCGCGCCGGGCGGCCTGGAGCGCGAGAGCGCCGGTCCCGGTGCCCACGTCGAGCACGTCCGCCCCCGCGTGCAGCGGCTCCTCGGACAGGGCTCCGGCCAGGAGGTTCGTGTCGTCCTGCGGGGCGTAGACGCCCGGCGTCACCAGTGGTTTCACCGGACCCAAGTACCCCGGCATTCAGGAAGTAATGGATATTTCGGGAGATATCGGCGTTCGTAGCGACGACCTGCCCGCGCGCCAGTCTCCGAGCAGCCGGGCGGCGAGGCGGTCCTCGACGTAACCGGTCGCGTCGACGCCGAACACCACGTCCGGCGCCAGGTGTGGCTCGTCGGCCAGCAGACCGTCCACCACTTCATGGCGTACGACCTGCTCATGGACGGCGTCGGCCTCGACGTGCTCGTCGTAGAAGTGCTCGGCGGCCGGTCCCGCGCCCGTGCGGCGCATCGCCTCGGCCAGCCGCCGCGAGCCGGGCGACGAGGTGATCTCCACGGCCGCGAAGTGGCCCACCAGCGCGCCCCGCAGGGACCGGTGCAGCCCGAACAGGGACATCAGGTTGACCGTGACGAGCATCTCCGCGCTCGCCGCGTCGAGATAGCGGCCGTACGTCGTGTCCAGGCCGAGGTCCGTCATCAGGTCGGCGAACAGGCGCGCGTGCACCCGTTCGGCGCGGCCGCCGCCGAACTCGTCGAACTCCACCGCCGCCATGGCCGCCTTGGCCCGGCCCGCGAGCCGCGGCAGCACCCAGGCGTGGGGGTCGGCCTCCTTGAGGTGGTACACCGAGCGCTGCGCGGCGTACTCCCTCAGATGCCACAACTCGCCCTCGTCGCGCAGGAAATGGGTGACGCCGCTGCCGTCGACGGGCTCGACGAGCAGCTCGGCGATCGCGTCCTCGACGCTGTCGTGCACGGGGGTGTCCGCGCGCAGGGCGGTCAGGAAGCGGTGCTCCAGTGCTGCCCGGGTGCGCAGCAGCTCGGGGTCCCACTCGTGGTCCGGGCCGACACCGCCGAAGCCGCGGTAGTGCAGTTCGTAGCAGAGGTGGAGTGCGAGCTGGAGGTCGTCGCCGTAGGCGTCCGCCGCCGCGACGTCCTCGGGTCGCGGCAGCGGACCGGCGTCGAGCAGATGGCTCTTCACGGCGGCGGAGACCGGTCCCCGGGGGATCGGCAGCCGCGGGCCCGCGTGGTCGTGCGTCATGCGGGCCGGGTACCCGTCCGGCGGTGGGCCATCCACCGCAGGTCCACCACGGCCCTCCGCGTCCCCGGAGCTCCCGGCCCGGCCGCCCGTTCAGGTCGTCGCGGCCGCGAGGTGCAGCAGGCGCACCGGGTCCGGGGGAGTGGGCGCCTCGTTGGCGCGGGTGATCTCCGCCCACCAGGACGCGCCGTCCTCGATGTGGCGCAGCAAAACGCCCTCGCGGATCGCCCACGGGCAGATGCTCACCGTCTTCAGGCCCGCCAGCTTCAGCGCGGTGTGCCCGACCACCGCTCCGGCCAGGCTCTGCCGGGCGCGCGGCGCGGAGATGCCGGGCAGTTCGGCTCGCTCGGCGACCGGCAGGGCGGCCAGCCGGCCGACCGCGTCCCGCAGGTCCCGGCGGTGCATCTGCCGCTCCTCGAACGGGCCGTGGCGCCCGGGTGCCGCCCCGCACAACCGCCCCAGCTGCTGGAACGTACGCGAGGTGACGACCGCGGTGCGCGGTCCTTCCCAGCGGATCCGCGCCGCCACGTCCCGCAGTTGGTGGCGGACCTTGCGGCGCAGCGCCCGCACCTGATCCGGGGCGGGGGGCTCGTCGTCCGGGAAGAACTCATGGGTCAGCCTGCCCGCGCCGAGGGGCAGCGAGGCTACGAAGTCCGGCAGCCGGCCGCGTCCGAAGGCCACTTCGAGGGAGCCGCCCCCGATGTCCAGCAGGGCGAGCGGTCCCGACCGCCAGCCCATCCAGCGGCGCGCCCCCAGGAACGTCAGCTCGGCCTCCACCTCGCCCGGCAGGGTGCACAGCGCGATCCCGGTCTGCGAGCGGACGGCGCGCAGCACCTCCTGGCGGTTCGGCGCGGCCCGCACCACGGCGGTCGCGAAGGCCAGCGGACCGGCGGCACCCCAGCGGGTCGCGGTCCGGCTCGCCTCCGCGACCGCCGTGACCAGCCGCTGCACCGCGTCTTCGGGGATGGCGGCGCCCGGCTTCACCTGCTCGCTCAGCCGCAGCCGCCACTTCGCGGTGTGCACCGGCAGCGGCACGCCGCCCTCGGCGTCCGCCACCACGAGCCGGACCGTGTTAGATCCCACGTCCACCACGCTTGTTCTCATGGCCCGGTGGGTACCCCACTCCGGACTCCCACACTCTCGCCGCGGGTGCCGAAAGCGAACCGGCAAAGCCGCGCGAGGGCACGGGACATGGCGGGCGCAGGCACGGGACAGGGAAGCCGTCCGCATGCGGAGGGGCCGCCGTCTCCCTGCGGACGGCGGCCCCTTGGACCGATGCGGCTCAGGTCCCCCGGATCACATGTGGACGACGGGTGCGGCGTCCTCGTGCTGCTCCGGAACCCCGCGGCGGTAGAGCAGGAACGCGATCACCGCGCCGACGGCGAACAGGCCCGCCGACCACCAGAAGGCGGTGGTGTAGCTCTCGATCGTCGCCTGGGCCCGGGCCAGCTTGTCGGCCGGGTTCTTGCCGACCAGGTAGTTGGTGGCGGCGCTCGCGGCCAGCGTGTTCAGCAGCGCCGTACCGATCGAACCGCCCACCTGCTGCATGGCGTTGACCGTGGCCGAGGCCACGCCCGCGTCCTCGGCGGCCACTCCGCCGGTGGCCAGCTGCATGGCCGCCGGCATCACCAGGCCGAGTCCCGCGCCGGTGACGATCAGCTGCGGCAGCACCGCGCCGGAGTAGGTCGAGCCGAGGTCGATCCCGGCCAGCCAGGCCATGCCGACCGCTGCGATCGCGAAGCCCAGCGGCACGACCGCCTTCGGGCCGATCCGCGGCACCAGGACCGTGGTGCCGAGCTGCGCGGCCACCATCAGCGCGCCGACCATCGGCAGGAACGCCACACCCGTCTTGGTCGGGCTGAAGCCGAGGTTGAGCTGGAGGTAGTAGGTGAGGAAGAGGAAGACGCCGAACATGCCGCCGGCGGAGATCAGCACGGCGAGGAACGAGGCGGCGCGGTTGCGGTCGAGCAGGATGCGCAGCGGCAGCAGTGGGTGCTCGGCCCGCGTCTGCCACCAGGCGAAGGCCGCCAGCAGCAGGCCACCGGCGATCAGGAAGCCCCAGGTCAGCGGCGAACCCCAGTCGTGCGTCTCGGCGTTGGAGAAGCCGTAGACGAGGGAGAAGAGACCGGCGGCGACCAGCACCGTGCCCGGTACGTCCAGCCTGGCGCTGCGGTCGTCGCGGTGGTTGGTCAGCAGGATCCAGCCGCCGACGAAGGCGACGACGGCGATCAGCACGTTCACGTACAGCGTCCAGCGCCAGTCGAAGGCGTCGGTCAGGACGCCGCCGAGCAGCAGGCCCACCGCACCGCCGGCACCGGCGATGGCGCCGTAGACGCTGAACGCCCGTGCGCGCTCCTTGGCGTCGGTGAACGTGGTGTTGAGCAGCGAGAGCGCGGCCGGGGCGAGCAGCGCGCCGAAAGCACCCTGGAGGGCGCGCGCGGTGACCAGCATCCCGAATCCGTTCGCGGCGCCGCCGAGCGCGGAGACCCCGGCGAAGCCGACGACCCCTATGAGGAAGGCGGTCTTGCGGCCGAAGAGGTCGGCGATCCGGCCGCCGAGCAGCAGCAGGGACGCGAAGGCCAGGGCGTAGGCGGTGACGATCCACTGCCGGTTGCCGTCGGAGAAGCCGAGGTCGGCCTGGGCCGAGGGCAGGGCGATGTTCACGATGGTGGCGTCCAGCACCACCATCAGCTGCGCGACGGCGATGACCGCGAGGATCCACCATCGCTTGGGCGACGCCTCGGGCGGCGCCTCGACCGCACCCTGGTGGGTGCCGTCGGTCAAGGTCTTCTGGGACATGGGAGAACCACTCCAGGGAAGTCGTTCGGGCGATACATAAACGAAACGGTTTCGTACACGTCGAAGTTAGACCACCGCGAGCGAAACGGCAACGTTTCGCTGGGGGAGGTGTGGCCACTCTCTCATATGCCTTGCGCGGAATATAACCGGCGAGGCATACTGGGCCCATGTCCGACGCCGCCCTCTGGGCCGCCCTCGCCGACCCGCACCGACGGGCCATCGTCGCGCTGCTCCTGGAGCGGCCGCGGCCCGTGGGCGAGATCGTGGAGGCGTGCGGTCTGAGCCAGCCGAGCACCTCCAAGCATCTGAAGGTGCTGCGCGAGGCCGGCCTGGTCCGGGTCCGGCAGGACGCGCAGCGGCGCGTCTACGCCCTCGACCCGGCCCCGATCGCCGCGCTCGACGCCTGGCTCGCGCCCTACCGCGAGCTGTGGAACCGCAGCCTGGACATGCTGGGCCGGCGCCTCGACGAGACGGCGCCGGACGATCCCGAGGAACCCGCCCCGAAGGACTGATCCGTCATGGCCGCTGATCTCACCGGCACCTATCTGACCCTGGACGACGGCCGCCCGGCCGTCCGCTTCAGCCGCGTCTACGACCATCCGATCGAGCGCGTCTGGCAGTTCGTGACCGACCCCGCGGAACTCGCGCAGTGGTTCCCCTCCCGCGCCGAGATCGACCCGCGCCCGGGCGGCACGATCACCTTCAGCGGCGACCCGAACATGCCCGAGTCCACGGGCCGGGTGCTCGGCCTCGACGAGCCGCGCCACCTCTCCTTCGTCTGGGGCGGCGACGAGCTCCACTTCGACCTGGAGGCGCTGGACGAGAAGCGCACCCGATTCACCCTCACCAACGTCCTGCAGGCCGCCGACACCGCGTCCCGCAACGGCGCCGGCTGGGAGGTGTGCCTGGCCGCCCTCGACGCGAAGGCGCGCGGCGAGCGCGTCGAAGGACCGCCCGCCGGGGCGAGCGCGTCGTGGAAGGAGTTCTACGACGGCTACCTCGAGGCCGGTGTGCCCAGCGGGGCGCCCGTTCCCGGCCTCGACTGACCCCTCACGCCATCTGGCGCCGCACCAGCTCGTGCAGCCGCCCGCCCGTGTCCGCGAGGAGCTGCGCGGGCGGCCCCTGCTGGGCGATCTTGCCGTCCTCCATCACGATCACGCGGTCCGCGTCCATCACGGTGGACAGGCGGTGCGCGATGACGACGCGGGTGGCGTTGAGCGCCTTGGTCGACTCGATCACCGTGCGCTGGGTCTCGTTGTCCAGGGCGCTGGTCGCCTCGTCGAAGAAGAGGATGCGCGGCCTGCGGATCAGCGCCTGCGCGATCATCAGGCGCTGGCGCTGGCCGCCGGAGACGGCACCGCTGCCCGAGACGATGGTGTGCAGGCCCATCGGCATCCGCTTGATGTCCTCGGCGAGGCCCGCCATCTCGGCCGCCGCCATCGCCTCCTCCGGCGTGTACGGCTCGGTGCCGCAGATGACGTCCAGGATGGAGCCGGTGAACGGCTGCGCGTGCTGCAGCACCACACCGCACTGCCGCCGTACGGCCGACTGGTCGAGCGCGGCCAGGTCCTGGCCGTCGTAGAGGACGCTGCCCGAGACCGGCTTGTCGAAGCCGATCAGGAGGCGCAGCAGGGTCGACTTGCCGCAGCCGCTGGGGCCGACGACCGCCACGAACTCGCCGGGCCGCACCGCGAAGGAGAGGTCGTCGAGGACGAGCGGGCCGTCGTCGGAGTACCGGAACGACAGCCGCCGCGCCTCGAGCGCGCCGGTCAGCGGGCCGGGGCGGGTGCTCCCGGTGCGCACCTCCGGGGTGGCGTCGAGGACCGGCTTGATCTCCTCGAACAGCGGCAGCGCGGCCACCGCCGAGACGAAGGCGCCGGTGAGCTGGGTGACCGAGGTCAGCACCATCGTCACCGAGGTGTTGAAGGTGAGGAACGCGGCCGCCGACATCACCCCGCGCGCCGGACCCGCCAGCAGCATGAACATCAGCAGGGTGCACAGCGGCAGGTAGACGGCGCCCGTCACGGTGGTGAGGTTCTTGATCCGCCCCACCTTCTGCTGCAGCTCGCGGCTGTGCGCGAACTCCGAGGCCCAGGCCGCGTACGCGTAGTTCTCGGCCGCCGCGACCCGGAGCTTGGGCAGCCCGCGCAGCGTCTGGAACGCCTGGTTGTTCAGCTTGTTGCCGAGCACGACCAGCTTGCGCTGCCACCGCACCTGCCACAGGCCGAGCCCCAGGAAGACGGCGGAGATGACGACGAGCATCCCGATCGCCGCCAGCGCCATCGAGGCGCTGTACCAGAACAGCAGCGCCAGGTTCATCGCGCCGATGGTCACCGACTGGGCGACGACGGGCCCGACGCCCGCCATCAGCCGGCGCATCGCGCTGATGCCCATGGCCGCGCTCGCCAGCTCACCCGTCGAGCGCTCCGTGAAGAACTTGGTCGGCAGCCTCAGCAGCCGGTCCCAGACGGCCGGTTGGAGAGTCGCCTCGATCCGGCCCTCCATCCGCAGGATGGTGAGGTTCTCCAGCAGCATGAACGCCGCCGCCACCAGGCTGCTGAGCATCACGGCCAGACAGACCTGGACGATCAGGTTCGTCTGGGCCTTCGGCACGTACTCGCCGAGCACCTTGCCGGTCGCGATCGGTACCAGCGCGCCGATCGCCACCGTCACCAGACCGCTCATCAGCAGGTTGGACAGATCGCGTCCGGTTCCCTGCATGCTGAACCGCAGCAGCCCGAGCGGGCTGAGCCGGCGATCGGGGAGCGGCCGGTAGAACATCACCGCGCGGGGCTCGAACTCCTCCGCGTTGGCCTTCTCGATCGGTGTCTCGCGCCCGGTCGCGGGATGGACGGCGACGTAGCCGCCGCGCCGCCACAGCAGCGCGACCGGCGCGCCCGACAGCGCCCGGTGGCCCACCAGCGGGCCGACGTCGTCCCGCCACCAGGTGCCGTCCAGCCGGACCGCGCGGGTCCGGACGCGGGAGGCGATGGCCACGAGCTCCACCGGGTCCAGCCGGTCGTTCTCCGTGCCGCTCTGGGCGGGCTCGGCCAGCTTGATCCCGGCCGCCTCGGCGACCAGCCGGCACGCCGCGTACGAGGCGTCGGCGTCGGCGGCCGTGGTGCGCTTGGACGAGGACTTGCCGATGGAGGCGAGCAGCGTGCGGTCGGCCTCGGCCCGGACCGCCTCGCCCGCCTTGATGCCGGCCGCCGTCCGGGTCTCGTGCGTGCGCTCCAGCTGCTCGATCCAGCGGTCCAGCGTGGTCAGCAGCCGGTACTGCTGGTCGACCATGCTCTGCCAGATGCCCGGGTCCATCAGCAGGTCGGCCGCCGCCTCGGCCCCGTACAGGGAGCCGTACTGGACGCTGCCCGGCGGCACCTGCATCCAGAAGACGTCGTCGTCGGTCAGCTCGGCGGCGCGGTCGTTCGCCATCGGCGCCTGGAAGAGGATGGACAGGCTGCGGCCCACGCCGAGGGCGAGGGCGTACTCCAGGGGGCTGGTCTGCGGCGGGACGTACTGCGGATTGCCGTACTCGTCGTAGGACCAGGTCTGGGTGTTGGCCGGCTGGTACAGCTCGCGCAGTCCGATGCGGTGCACCACGCAGTCGCGCAGCGGGCGCGCCACCAGGGTGTGCTGGGGGCCGGGGACCGGGCCGAGCAGCAGCGAGCCCGCCTCCAGGCGGCCGAGGTGGTGCCAGTGGCCCTGCTGCACGGCGTCCACCGCGAACAGGTCGAGGCTGCCGGACGCGACCAGCCACAGCACCTGCGGGCCTTCGAGGTCGAGCCGGTTCAGGCCGGTGCAGTCGATGCGCGAGCCCATGGACCCGAGCGCGCCGAGGACCAGGTCGCCTTCCTGAGAGGTCGTCATCTCACCGTTCCCTGACCAGCGCGGCGTACGCGCCGCCGTGTGCCACCAGGTCCTCGTGCCGTCCGCGCTCCACGACCGTGCCGTGCTGGAGCACCACGATCTCGTCGCTGTCGCGCACCGTGCTCAGCCGGTGCGCGATCACCACGCAGGCGCAGCCGCGCCGGCGCAGGTTGTCCATCACGACCAGCTCGGTCTCCGCGTCCAGGGCGCTGGTCACCTCGTCCAGGACCAGGATGCTGGGCCGGCGCACCAGCGCCCGCGCGATCTCCAGGCGCTGGCGCTGCCCGCCGGAGAAGTTGCGGCCGTCCTGCTCCACCCTGCTGTGGATGCCGCCGGGGCGGCGCATCACCACGTCGTGGAGGGCCGCGTCGCGCAGGGCGTCCACCACCGCGTCGTCCGGGATCGACGGGTCCCACAGCGCCACGTTGTCGCGCACCGAGCCCTCGAAGAGGAAGACCTCCTGGTCGACGAAGGAGACCGAGGCGGCGAGCGCGCCGCGCGGGATGTCGTCCAGGCGCCGCCCGTCGATGCGGATCACGCCCTCCCACGGGGTGTACAGGCCCGAGATCAGCCGGGAGACGGTGGACTTGCCGCTGCCGGAGCCGCCGACGAGGGCGACCTGCTGGCCGGGGCCCACGGTCAGGTCGAACCCGGTGAGCAGCGGCTTGTCGAGCGGGTTGTAGCCGAAGCTGATGTTCTGCAGCTCCACATGGCCGTGCAGGCGGCGCGTGGAGTCGCCGGCGCCGTTGCGGCCGTAGAGCGGGTCGGCCTGGAAGTTCTCGACGTCCTTGAGGCGGGCCACGTCGGCGGCGAAGTCCTGGATGCGGCCCGCGACGCCGTTGAGGCGGGTGATCGGCGCGGTGAAGCGGGTGACCAGCGACTGGAAGGCGACCAGCAGGCCGACCGAGATGCCGCCCTCGACCGCCCGCATGCCGCCGATCCACAGGATCACCGCGCTGTTCAGCGACGCCAGCGTCGGGGCGACCACGCCCAGCCAGGCGCTCGGCACGCCGAGCCGCTGCTGCTCCTCCAGCGTGGTGGCGTGCTGCCCGGCCCATTTGCGGAAGTAGCCGTCCTCGCCGCCGGTCGCCTTCATCGTCTCGATCAGCTGAAGGCCGGTGTAGGCGGTGTTGGTCAGCCGTGCGCTGTCCGCGCGCAGCTTGGCCGTCCGGGTCGCCCGCAGGCGTACGACGACCCGCATGGCGACGATGTTGAGCAGGGCGACGCCGATGCCGACGAACGTCAGCTGCGGGTCGTAGGTGTAGAGCAGGATCGCGTAGAGCACGACGACCACGCAGTCCACGCCCGCCGCCGCCAGGTCGCGGGCCAGGGTCTCGGCCACCTGGTCGTTGGACTGCAGCCGCTGCACCAGGTCGGCCGGGCTGCGCTGGGCGAAGAACGTCACCGGCAGCCGCAGCAGATGGCGCAGGAAACGGGCGCTGGAGAGGGTGGAGGAGATGATCCGGCCGTGCAGCAGGTTCGACTGCTGCAGCCAGGTCAGCACCACCGTCAGCAGCACGCACGCGCCCATCGACGCGAACAGCACCGTCAGCAGCGAGGTCTTGCCGCCGATCAGGAACTCGTCGATGTAGGTACGGCTGAGGGCGGGGACCGCCGCGCCGACCAGGACCAGCAGGAGGCTCGCCAGCACGGCGGCGGGCATGGTGCCCGCGGTGCCGCGCAGCCGGGCCGGCATCGCGCCCAGGACGCCGGGCTTGCGGCCCCCCTTGGCGAAGCCGTCGCCGGGCTCCATCACCAGCACGACGCCGGTGAAGCTGCCGTCGAAGTCCTCCATGGGCACGAACCGGCGGCCCTTGCCGGGGTCGTTGATGTAGACCCCGCGGCGGCCGAAGCGGCGCCCCATGCCGTCGTAGACGACGTAGTGGTTGAACTCCCAGAACAGGACGGCCGGCGTCTTCACCTCGGCGAGCGCGGCCGTGTCCATCTGCATGCCCTTGGCCGTCAGGCCGTAACTGCGCGCCGCCTTCAGCAGGTTGCTGGCGCGCGAGCCGTCGCGGGAGACGCCGCAGGCGATGCGCAGCTCCTCCAGCGGTACGTGCTTGCCGTAGTGGCCGAGGACCATGGCGAGGGAGGCCGCGCCGCACTCCACGGCCTCCATCTGCAGGACCGTGGGCGTGCGGACGGTCTTCGCCCTGCCCGTGGGCACGGGGCGCTTGGGCGGAGCGGCGCGGCGCCTGCTCCGCGTCTCCTGTGCGGTGCTCACGGCAGCAGCCAATCGACGGGACGCTGGTCGGCCAGCCGGATCGAGCCCGAGGCCAGGGTCATGGAGGAGAGGCGGAAGGGCGGCCCGTCCTTGGACGACCACCGGTAACCGCTCTTCGTGCTCGACGACTTGTCCAGCTTGACCAGTACGGCCACCGGGCGGCCCTTCTTGGTGAACTGCTCGCCCAGCTGGCTGTCCCCGAGGAACGCGGCGATCTGCTGGGACGACTGCGCCGAGCGGTCGACCGACTTCACATGACCGTGCAGCACGCCGTACGTCTGGGTGGGCACCGAGGAGACGGTCAGGTCCACGGTGGCGTCGGCGGGTATGGAGGCCGCGTTCTCGGCCGGGACGTAGACCGTGGCGTAGAGCGGGTCGTCGGCCTTGGCGACCTTCTCCACGGCGGCGACGTTCGCGCCGGTCTGGATGATCTGGCCGATGGTGGCGGCGAGGCCGGTGATCCGGCCCGCGGCGACCGTGCGGACGACGGTGTCGCCCTGGGCCGTCTTGACCTTCAGGACCGGCGCGTCGGCCGGGAGGCGCTCGCCCTGCCGGGCGAGGACCGCGGTGACCTGGCCCGCGACCGGGCTCTGCAGGATGTAACTGCCCTCGCCGTGCGTGAGGATGGCGGGCGCGCCGACCGTGGAGGTCACCGAGCCGGTCACCGCCCACACGGAGGCGGCGGCCATGGCGACCACCGTCACGGACAGCACGAGCCAGCCCTGGGGGCGGGCGAAGCGCACCGGAAGGTCCAGCTCCTCCGGTGACTGGAGCTTGGCGAGGGCCTGTTGGCGGAACTGCACGGAACTTCCCTCACCTGAAAACGAGAGAGGACCGGCTCGCGCGAGCCGGCTGGTTCACGACAACCGAAGGCCCCGGAGCCGCGATACGACTCCGGGACTCAACGATCACAAAAGGTGCGATCAGAGACCGGCGACCAGGTTGGTGACCGGAGCGGTGCTCAGGCCGGTCACACCCTCGACGGTGCCGATGGCGGTGTTCAGGATGCCGGAAACCGGGGCAACGCCGTCCAGGGCACCGGTGACGGTGTTGACCGCGTTCACGGAAAGGCCGCCGGAGACGTTGTCGAGCTCGGCGTCGGAGATCTCGACGGTCTCAACACGGGGGGTGGAGTTCATGATGGAACTTCCCTTCGTATGGATATTTCACAAGGGGGGAGCGGCCCCCCTCTGGGGGACAGAGCGACGGCCGCGACCGCGAGCGCCGGGCGCCCGTTGCCGGGAACCCTTCGCGGCCCCCGCGGTGCGATGGATCAAAGCACGCTGCGGGGTCGGGCTTCCAATCAACCAGGCGCCTCACCAGGCAACTTGGACCTCAGTAATACCGATCGGTGCAGGCCTGCGCACGAATCTGTGGCGAGTTCTTCACATGCGTCACGGCATCGGTTCGCCCGGAGTCTTGCCGCCCGATCGACGAATCCGACACTCCCGTCACAACGGCGTGGGGCAAGCCTCGGGGGTGTGCAGATCCGTCGCGGGCGGTGACTCCGTTGCGTATTGGCTGTGCAGATTGGTTGAAGCTTGGATTCAGATGCGTGTTCTGGACGGAGGGTGGCCGTTCGACTGCGGACGGTGTCCGCCGACGGGGTCCCGGCCGTGTCAGCCCAGCAGCGCGTAGACCGTGCTCGCGCGCGCGGCCAGTTCCCCTGACACCGCGTCGGTCATCGAGATGTCCGCGAAGGCCATCCGGCGGCCGAGCTTGGTGAGCACCGCCTCGATCAGGACATCCGCACCGGTCACCGCCCGCTGGAACGAGGTGGACTGCTGCACCGTCGTCATCGGGACGAACGCCCCGCGCGCGGCCGACACCGCGATCACGGTGGCCGTGTCGGCGGCGGCCATCAGCGCCTGCCCCGACAGCCCGCCGCCCTCCCGCGACAGCCGGTCCGACCAGGGCAGGCGCAGCGTGGCCCGGTCGTCGCCCAACGCCTCCACGGTCAGGCCCAGTTCGAGGACCCAAGGGGCGAAGTTGGCGGAGAGGATCTTGTCGCCTTCGGCGGTGGTCATCGTCATATGGGCGATTGTTCCCCGCACCTGAGAGTCAGTCGCGGGTCATGGCCGATTCGGCATCGGGCAAAGCGAGTTGGCAAACGGAATTGAACGCACCGTGCGGCCCGTGCGTACCAACAGCCATCCAGGCGCCCGAACAGAACAGCTGCCGCACGGCGGCACAGAACTCCGGTCCCCCCAGGAGGTCGAGAAGTTTGAGTCACAAGCGAATTCCGAAGCGCAAGGCCGCGATCGCGGCGGGCAGCGTCGTGGCGCTCGGCGCGGCCGCAATCCTGCTGCCTCATGCCAACGCGTCGCAGGACGGCTCGTCGACCGACGCGGCCCCCCGGACCATGAAGGCGACCGACGCCTCGGATCTCGCCTCGCAGCTTCAGGGTCTCCTCGGTCAGGCCTTCGCCGGGTCGTACTACGACGCAGCCGCCCAGCAGCTGGTCGTCAACGTCATACCGGGCGACAACAACAACGTGGTCGTCCAGGCGAAGAAGGCGGGCGCGAAGGTCCGCGAGGTCAGCAACAGCCTCGCCGCCCTGAAGACGGGCGCGCAGACGCTCAAGGCCAAGGCGACCATCCCGGGCACGGCCTGGGCCGTCGACCCGAAGACCAACAAGCTCGCCGTCACGGCCGACTCCACGGTCACCGGCGCCGACTGGGACAGACTGACCTCGACGGTCAAGAGTCTCGGCGACGGCATGGCCACGGTGAAGCGCTCCTCCGGCACCTTCAAGACGCTGGTGTCGGGCGGCGACGCCATCTTCTCCCAGGTGCAGGGCGGCACCGTCCGCTGCTCCCTCGGCTTCAACGTCAAGGCCAGCGACGGCTCCCCGGCCTTCCTGACCGCCGGCCACTGCGGCGTGGCCGCCAAGCAGTGGTCCGACTCCGAGACCGGACAGCCCATCGCCACGGTCGACCAGGCCACCTTCCCCGGCAACGGCGACTTCTCGCTCATCAAGTACGACGACCCCAACACCCAGGCGCCGAGCGAGGTCAACACCGGCGAGGGCCAGGCCGTCCAGATCACCCAGGCCGCCGACGCCACCGTCGGTGAGCAGGTCTTCCGGATGGGCAGCACCACCGGTCTGCACGACGGCACCGTCACCGGCCTCGACGCCACGGTCAACTTCCAGAGTGAGACCGACCCGAACGGCGTCGACACCGTCACCGGCCTCATCCAGACCGACGTCTGCGCCGAGGCCGGCGACAGCGGCGGCTCCCTGTTCACCCAGGACGGCAGCGCGGTCGGCATGACCTCCGGCGGCAGCGGCGACTGCACCAGCGGCGGCGAGACCTTCTTCCAGCCGGTCACCACCGCGCTGCAGGCCACGGGCGCCACGCTCGGCGACGGCGGCGCGGGTGCGGGCGCCGGTGACCAGGGCGGCTCCGCCGACCCGTCCGCCTCCGCGGGCGACCAGGCCGGTGGCGGCGACACCGTCGGCGGTGGCGACACGGCCGACCCGTCCGCCACGGCGAGCGACGGGACCGGCGACCAGTCCGGGGCCGGTGCGGGCGACCAGGCAGGCGCGGGCGACCAGAGCGGTGCGGGCACCGGTGACCAGTCCGGCGCCGGCGACGGTTCGTCGTCGCTCACCGGAACCCACTGATCGGCCGGACCTGCGCTTCCAGGTCGACGGTGAACGGTCCGGCCCTCCGGCGGGAGGGCCGGACCGCGTCGTCCGGGCGCCCGGCCCTCAGGCCTGCGGCCGGGCCCTGAGGAGCAGCAGCGCCACGTCGTCGAGCCGGTCGCGTGCGGCCGGGCTGTGCCGTACGAGGTGGTCGGCGAGCTCGTCCAGGGGCAGCTCCCCGGCCTCGGCCAGCCGCTCCCCGAGCCCGGCGAGCGCGTCCTCGATGTCCGTGCCGGGGGACTCGATCAGCCCGTCGGTGTAGAGGGCGAGCACCGAGCCGGGCGCTAGGTCGACCTCCGTCGTCGGATACACGGCGCCGCCGTCTATGCCGAGCAGCGGACCGCCGGCCAGGTCCAGCACCCGCACCTGCCCCCCGGGCCTGCGCAGCAGCGGCGGCGGATGTCCCGCCCGCGCCATCACCGCCCGCCCGCGCGCGGGATCGAGCCGCAGGTACAGGCAGCTCGCGAACAGGTCGGCGCCGAGGTCGATCAGCAGCCGGTTGGTGCTGCGCATGACCTCCTCAGGGGCCTGCCCGACCGTCGTGTAGGCGCGCACGGCCGTACGGATCTGCCCCATCAGGCCGGCCGCGGTCACGTTGTGCCCCTGCACGTCCCCGATCACCGCCGCGGCCACCCCCTGGGAGGGGACCAGGTCGTAGAAGTCGCCGCCGATCTCCATGCCGTGCGTGGCGGGCAGGTAGCGGGCCGCCGCCTCCAGGCCGGGCAGTGACGGCAGCGAGTGGGGCAGCAGCGCCGCCTGCAGGCCGTGCGCCAGCTGGTGCTTGGCGTCGTAGAGCAGGGCGCGCTCCAGGGCCTGCGCGATCAGGCCGCCCAGACTCGTCAGCACGGCCCGCTCGTCGGCGGGGAACGCGTGCGGTTCGGCGTAGGCGAGCACACACGTCCCCACCGGCCGCCCCGAGGCGACCAGGGGCAGATAGGCCCAGGCCGCGAAGCCGTCGGGGGTGGCGTGCCGCGAGGGATACAGGCGCTCCAGCTGCTCCTGCGAGTCGAAGAACGCGGGCACCCCGGTGTTGAGGGCGTGCGTGCCCGGCGTCGGCTCCGCCAGCGGCAGCCCGTTGAACCGCTCCACGAGGTGCGGTTCCTCGTAGCCGCGGTGCCCGAGCACATGCAGCCGCCCCGCCCGTGAGCCGAGCATCACCAGCGCCTGGCTGCCCACGGCGGGCGCGATCTCGTCCGCGACCAGCTGCACCACGTCCTGCACACCCACCGCCTCGGTCAGCGCCCCGGCCAGGGTCAGCACCTGGGAGATGGTGACCAGCCGGGAGGGGGCGTCGCCGGGCTGCGGGGCGGCCTTGTGCATCTCCGACACCGCCCGCGCGCGGGTGACCCGGACGCTCAGCCCGGACGTGCTCGGGTACAGCCGGAACGACAGCCAGTCGCCGGGCGGCCGCAGCGCCACGAACGACATGGTCTGCTGGCTGAGCAGCGCGCCCCGGTAGCGGTCCTCGTAGACGGGGTCGTTGAGCCAGGGCACCGACGCCCACAGCTGGGTGCCGAGCAGCCGGCTGACCGGCAGCCCGATCAGCTCGGCCGCCGCCGCGTTGGCGAAGCTGACCCGGCCGTGCAGATCGAGCGAGCACAGCCCGTACGGCAGCCGCGACACCATACGGGCCGCCTCCACCGAGCCGAGCGAGCCCGCCGCACCGCTCACCGCCGGCACGCCGAGCAGATCGGGCTCCTGCAGCACGGGGCGGCTGTCCTCCATGGCGCGTTCCAGCCGCAGCGCGAGCCGGCCGCAGGCCGCGGTCAGATGCTCGCGCTCACGGTCCGACAGCTCGGGCGGATGGGCGCCGGGCCAGGTGACGAAGACGGCGCCGTACGCCGTCGACTCCGTCGCCACCGGCAGCGCCGCCAGCGAGAAGTGGTACGGCAGCACGACCGAGATGCGGGGATAGCTGCGCGCCATCTGCTGCTCGCCGCCGACCCACACCAGCCGCCGCTCCCGCAGCGCGTCGGCCACCGGGATCGGCGCGCTGAGCCCGACCCGCTCCCAGGGAGCGGCGAAGGCGCGGGGCAGCCCGGCCATCACGGCCATCTCCAGCACGGGTTCGTCGGGCGCCAGCAGATACACCGCCCCGGAGTGCGCGTGGACCTCGTCCATCATCGACGCGAGCGCCAGGGACAGCAGTGGCCGGCCGACGCGCGTTCTCGCGGCCGCCGGCGCCTGTACGGACCTCTGCCCGTCGGACACGCCGACCACCTCCTCGCACGGCCGGGCGACGGGTCCCAGGGACTAAATCTGCCCCGTGACGGCCGCTCGCGCACGGCGAGCGGTGCCACCGGGCGCTGGGCCGGTACCGCGGACGGGCGCAGGAGTGCCCCGAGACGGTGAAGAACGGGTGCGTACCCCCCTGGCCCGGAACCATTCCCCCTCGGTCGTTGCGCGCGGTGGTGCGCGAACGCCGGGCGTGCGCCCCCGAGCCCCGCAATGGCCGGAACTTCGCGCCCCTCGGGTGGTGCGGACGCCAGGAATGGGCACGCGTTCACCACTAATCAGACCGGCGAACGGGAAACGAGGGGCGGGCTGTGATCCGGGTATTACTGGTGCACGATGCGTGTCTGGTGCGATCGGTGCTGGCGGAGTGGCTGCGGAGGGAGCCGGACCTGCGGGTGGAGGACACGCCGTGGCGGGGGGCCCACGGCCGTGCGCGGCTGCTGCGCCCCGATGTGTGCGCGGCGGATCTGGAGGCCGCGGACACCTACGGCGTCCCCCCACTCGGCGACCTGTGCTTACGCGGCCAGGACGAGATACGGCCGCGGCTTCTCGTCCTGGCGAGCGCACACCGCCCCGGCCTGCTGAAGCGGGCCATCGAAGCCGGCGCGACCGGCTATGTGGACAAGGAGGGCTCACCGGACCACCTGGTGCGGGGGATCCGGCGGGTCGCCTCGGGGGAACGATTCGTCGACGACTCGCTCGGCTACGGCTTCCTCAAGGCCGCCGAGATGCCACTGACCCGGCGCGAGCTGAGCGTGCTGTCCCTGGCCGCCGAGGGCGCCTCCGTCGCGGAGATCGCGGGCAGCCTCCATCTCTCGCACGGGACCGTGCGCAACTACATGGCGGCCATCACCCGCAAGACTGGCGCCCGCAACCGCATCGACGCGATCCGGATCTCGCAGGGGGAGGGCTGGCTCTGACGGAGTCCCGGGCAGGGCCGCGTCCGGCGGCCCGGACATCCAGCGGCCGACGAGCTCCCGGTACAGCGGCGACCTCTCCAGCAGTTCGTCGTGGGTGCCGTACGCCGTGCCCCGCCCGTCCATGACCAGCACCCGGTCCGCGCGCCGGGCCGAGCTGATGCGGTGCGCGACGACGACGAGCGTGCCGCCCGGCCGCCGCGCGAAGGCCCGCTCGGCGCGTTCCTCGGCCTGCGGATCCAGATGGCAGGTCGCCTCGTCGAGCAGGGCCAGCGAAGCGTCCGACAGATAGGCCCGGGTCAGCGCGATCAGCTGCCGCTCGCCGGCGGAGAGCGCCGCGGGGTCGACCTGGGCGCCGGGCCCGCCGAGCGCGTCGAGCAGCGGACGGAGCCCCACGGCGTCGGCCGCCGCGAGCAGTTCCGCCTCGGGTACCGGGTCCGTCCGCAGGTGGGCGAGGTTCTCCGCGAGGGTGCCGGTGAAGACGTACGCCTCCTGCGGGATGAGCACGCGAGACCGCGCGGCCGCCGCGGAGGGAACCGGCATCCCGCCGATGCGGATCGTGCCGTGACGCGGCTCCAGCAGTCCCGCGACCAGCGCGGTGAGCGTGGACTTCCCGATCCCGCTGGGGCCGACGACGGCCAGATGGGCGCCGGGGGCCAGGCAGAGGTCGAGGTCCTCCAGCACCGGGGTCGCCGCCGCGCCGTAGGCGAAGGTGAGGGAGGCGAGGGAGAGGGCGGGGGAGTCCTCCCGGGGGTGTCCGACCGGTTCCGGCGGCGTCTTCGGCGCGGGCGCCGGCGCCAGGCGCCGCAGGACCACCGTCAGGCGTGAGCCGCTCGTGCCGAGGCCGTGGACCAGGTTGCCCAGCGCCGGCAGGAGGGACTGGGTCACGTAGGCGAGCGCGCCGACCAGGGCGCCCGCGGTCACGCCGTGGGACAGGAGCCAGGGGGCGGCGGCGAGCAGCAGCACGATCGGGAGGTGGCCGCCGACCGCGAGCGCCGCGACCCGTACGACGCCCCAGCGGGCGAGGGAGCGGGCCGCGCGCAGCTCGGCGTCGACGTACTCCGCCGTGCCGGCGGCGATCCGTTGCTCGGCGCCGGTGGCGGTGATGTCCCGCAGCCCCGGGCAGACGGCACCGAGGTGGTCGGCCAGGGCCTCGTCGGCGACGAGGAACGCCTCCTGCCGGCGGGCCAGCGGCCGCAGCGACGCCGCGAACAGGGCGACTCCGGCCACCAGCGTTGGGCCCACGGCCGCCAGCAGCATCGGGGCGAGCGAGAACAGCCCGGCCAGCGCACCCACGGCCGTGAACACGAACGACCGCGACACCATCACCAGTCCGGCGAAGGTCTCCCGCGCGATCTCCACCTGCTGGGTGAGGCCCGACAGCGCTCCGCCGTCGCCCTCGCGCACACCGCGGTCGACGACCCTTTCCACAAGGCGGTCCCGGAGGGGCTCGACCAGCGCGGCCATGGCGCCGTAGACCCGCCCGGTCCCGTACGCCCCCACGACGACCCCGAGCGCCGCCACCCCGAGCCAGGCGAGCCCGACGTCCACCCGCCCGGCCAGGAATCCCGCGTCGAGGGCGCGCGCGGGGGCGTACCCGGTGAGGAAGGTCTGCCCGGTCTCCAGCACGGACCAGCCGCCGAGCCGGAGGAGGACCCCGCGGCGGGCCCCCAGGAAGCGCAGGCCGCGGGCACGAAGCCCGTCGCGGCCCGGCTGCCGCCGCGGCCCGCCGGTCATGCCGCACCACCGTCCCCGAACACCGCCCGGTAGCCGGCCAGCCGCCACAGTCGCGCGTGCGTGCCCACCGCCCGCACCCGTCCGCCGTCCAGCCACGCGACCGCGTCCGCCCGGGCCGCCGTGGCCGCCCGGTGCGCGACGAGCAGGCGGGTGCCGTGGGTGCCGTGGGCCAGCAGGGCGTCCGTGATCTGCGCCTCCGTCACCGTGTCGAGGCTGGAGAGGGCGTCGTCGAGGATGAGCAGGCGGCCGCCGTGCGCGAACGCGCGCGCGAGGCCCAGGCGTTGGGACTCGCCGCCGGAACGCGGGGCGTCGGCGCACCTGGTGGCGTAGCCGTTTGGCAGGCGCCGAACGAAGTCGTCCGCGCACGCGAGCCGGGTCGCCTCACGGACGGCCGCGGGGGAGAGGGGGCGCGGGCCGAGGGCGATCGCGTCCTCGACGGTCGTGCCGAGCAGGGCGGGACGCTCGAAGGCGTGGCCGACGGCCCGGCGCAGTTCGGCGTGGCTCAGGTCGCGCAGGGGGACGCCGTCCAGCAGGATCTCGCCCGCGTCCGGGTCGGCCAGCCGGCCGGCGAGCGCGGCGAGCAGCGACTTGCCCGTGCCGGAGCGGCCGACCAGGGCCAGCGTGGTGCCGCCGGGGACGACGAGGTCGACGCCGTCGAGCACGGTGCGGCCGCCGCGCCGGGCCGTCACGCCGCGCAGTTCCAGGCGCCCCGGGCCCGGCAGAAGCCGGCGGTCGCCGTAGGCGGTGGCCGGCTCCGAGAGGACCTCGTCGAGCCTTCCGGCGGCCGCCCGGGCCCGGGCGAGGGTCGCGAACTGGCCGACCAGCACGCCGATTCCGGTCGCCAGGACCGCGTACCGGGACGCCGCCAGGACCTCGCCGACCGACAGCCGGTGCCGGGCGAGGAGCAGTCCGGCCACGGCGACGATGCCGAGCTGGAGCAGCGGCGCCACCGTGCTGGCCTGCGCCGCGGCCCGTCCCTGCACCCGCCACATGCGGCATCCCGCGCGTGACAGGTCCGGCAGCGGCCGCAGGATCCGTGCCGCCTCCCGGCGGGCACGGCCCGCCGCCTCGATGGTGCGGTGACCGGCGACCGCCTCCGTGAGCGCGCTCGCGATCCTGCCCTGCACCCGCTGGTAGTCGGCCACGCAGCGGGTCGTGTCCCGGGCGAGGCCGCGCAGCAGGAGGGTCAGCACGGGTGCACCGGCCAGGAACACGGCCGCCAGCCACGGGTCGATCAGCCCGAGCGCGACCACGCCGCCCACCGGACCGGCGAACGCGGCGAACAGCAGGGCGCGGGCGGCCGGCGCCGTGCCCGCCTGGGACGCGTTGCCGACGAACCGCGCGACCAGGTCACCGGGCCCGAAACGGGCCGCCGCGCGCGGGCCGACGGCCAGCACATGGCCCGTCAGCCGCCGCCGCAGCCAGGCCGTCGTGCGCGCGTCGACGGTGCCGCCGAGCACGGTCTCGCCCGCGTCGAGCAGCACGGTCAGAAGGACGAGGCCGGCACAGCACAGCACCCAGCGGGTCGCGGGGGAGTGGGCCAGCAGCAGGTCGAGGGTGCGGCCGAGCGCGGCCGGCAGGAGCAGGCCGGCGCCGGTGGAGGCCGCACCCACCAGGCACAGGGCCGCACTTCGGGCCCCGCCGAAGCGGGGGGCCGACTGCGGCGGCGTGGCGGCATCCGCGGCAGGCGTCGTCATGGTCGTCATACGGCCGCTGCCTCGCATCCGGGTCGCAGGGGTGCCCGCAGGGCCCCGGGCGGCCCGTCCCTCGCGGGAGCGGACCGCCCGGAGCCTTGGGTGCGCGGTCTCCGTCAGACGCAGAGGATGACGCTCGCCGCGCTGACACAGGAGAGCAGGCTGACGGTGCTGGCGCCGCCGCCGCCGGTGTGCTCGTCGGATTCCATCGTCTGCAGGTCGAGGAGTGCCATGGTGGTGTCCTTCCTAGGGTGTCCATCCGTGGGGACGGGGTTGGGTCACGACTCCGTCAGGTCGCGGAGCCGAGTCGTGGGAGCCGCCGCAGGGGCGGCAGGAACGGCAGGTGCGCGCTGCCCTCGCAGGCCGCGTCGAGCGCGAGCAGACAGCCGGCCGTGCCGGTGGCGAGGTCCATGGAGAGCCGCATCATCTGGTGTCCGGGAAAGGCCAGTCGGCCTTCGTAGGCCATCGCGAACCAGCCGAGCCCGTCGATCTGCTCGGCGAGCCGCCGCGCGGTCGCGTCCGGATGGGTGGTGCGGCCGAGGTGCAGGATCAGTCCGGCGCGGCCCTGGAACAGACCGGGCTGGGCGTAGAAGCGGGAGGTGGCGGCGGTGAGGATGCCGGCGCGCGCCTTGTCGAACTCCGCGTCGTCGGTGCGCTCGAGGAAGTCGTCGAGGACCATGCCCAGTCCGGCGCTGCCGTCGCCGAGGTAGGGCAGCGTGCGCCAGCCCTCGTCGATCTCCAGGCCGCCGCCGCCCGGCTGCACGACGCAGCACTCGAGGTCCCGGCTCAGCGCCTCGCGGGCCGCCGCCAACAGCCGCTCCTCACCGGTGCGTTCGTACTGCCGCAGCAGGAACAGCGCGGGACCGGCCGCTCCTCGCAGCAGCCCGGCCCGCCGCCTGCGCTTCTCGGGGCGCGGCTCGTCCAGCCGCCGTACGAGGAGATCCGCGGCCTCGGCCGCCCTCTCGCGCAGCTCCGACTCGCCCGTGCCGGTGGCCAGTTCGCCGAGGACCAGGCCCAGTCCGGCCAGACCGCCCTGGAGGTCGGAGGAGAGGCTCTGCCACTTCTCCGAGAGGACGATTTCGATCAGGTCCAGGGCCGGCTGCCGGTGGCCGAGCCGGTCGAGCACGTGGGCCACGCCCGCGAGTCCGTCGTACAGGCCGAGCGGTGTGCCGGCCGGCGGTGGGTCCGCGTGGGCCAGCAGCCAGCGCTCGCCCTCCTCGTAGCGCTCGGCCCCGCTCTCGGCCAGCGCGTACAGCACACCGGCCGCGCCGTACGCGAGCCCGAGGCCGCCGCCGTCGGAGAACTGGGCGATGTCGCCCGGGAAGAGCCGGTCGTCGCGCTCCGGGGTGGCCGAGGCGAGGATCGCCCTGACCATCGAGTCGCGGCTGTGCGGCCGGTCGGCGGGCCGCACGTACGCGGGGGCGCCCGGTCCCGGTCCCCGGGTGATCTCGGCGACCGCCTCGTCCAGGAACTGGCGCGGCACGTCCGGGAACTGCTCCGCGATCACCTCGGCCAGATGGGCCGCCTTGGCCCGGTCGACCACGAACAGGGTGGTGACGGGCAGGAACAGTGCGAGCCGCAGGCAGGCGAGCGCGTAGCGGTCGACGGCGGTGCCGGTGCGGTCGGGCGGGGCGAAGAAGCCCGGGTGGGCGACGACTTGGCGGCCGTTGTCGGTGACCGGGGCCGCCGCCTCGAAGTCGAGCAGGAAGACCGACTCCTCGTCCGGGGCGACCATGATGTTGAAGACGTGCAGGTCGTTGAAGACGATGCCCCGTGCGTGCACCGCCTCCACCGCACGCTCGACCGCCCCGTGGATGCGCACCGCCCACCGGGTGTACTCCGCCACGGCGTCCGGGTCCGGGTCCGGCGTGAGCAGCGGATGGCGTTCCGCGAAGAAGGAGTTGAGCGTGCGACCCTCGACGAAGTCCATGACCAGGAAGCGGTGGTCGCCGAGGACGAACCAGTCCCGCACCTCCGGCACCACACCGGTCCCCGCCACCCGCTCCAGCGCCTGCTTCTCGCGCTCCAGCCGGGCGATCGCGTCCGCGCCGTCGGCGGCCAGCCCCGCGTGCGGCCGGCCCTCCTTGAGGACGACCTTGCGCCCGTCGCGGGTGTCGGTGCCCGCGTACACGCCGCCGCCGTTGGAGAAGTGCAGTGCCTTCTCGATGCGGTACGGCAGGTCGCCCACCGTCGTGGTGTTGCGTGCCGCCAACTGCGGTGCGAGGAAGGCGGGGAGCGTCACCCACTCCGGCACCTGGAAGGACGGCGCGCGCCGGTCCGGCACCAGCCGGCCCTCGCCGTCGCGCACCGCAGGCACGAGCGAGCCCCGCTCGTCGACGGTGAAGGTGCGGGCGAAGGCGCCGTAGCGGACGTAGAGCGGACCGTCGTTCCAGCGCAGGTCGGTGAGGATGTACGGGCCCGCCAACCCGTCCAGCAGCGTGCCGAGTTCACGCAGCACCTGGTGGAGCCGGTCCTCGTCGGCCGGGTAGACGGTGACGAACTTGCCGCTGGTGTCGCGGCCCGCGTACTTGGCGTTGCGCAGATGCAGCAGATGCGGGGCCGGTACGAACTTGAACGGGATGCGGCGCGGTACGCAGTAGTCCCACACGGCCGCGGCGATGCGCTCCGCGTCGTGCCGCGTGGCCGAGGCGTGGACCTTCCAGCCCTGGGCCGGACCCGGCTCCGGGTTCCCGTCCGCGCCGAGCGGCTGCAGCATCAGCCAGTCGCCGGTCCGCGCCGAGGCCCAGCCCTCCGGCACCGGGCGGCGCGCGGTGGCGAACCAGGGCGCGTCCTGCCGCCCGGCCGTGCCGAGCCGGTCCGGCGTCTCGTAGAAGTGTCTGTCGGCGAGCGCGTACACCTCGTACCGCTTGTCCATACGTCCCCCTCCGTGGTCCGGCATCGAGATTTCCAGCCGGGCGGTGGGGCGGGACAGTCACGGGTGTCACCAGAACACCGTGCGATACGCATGCGTCAACTCATGTTCGGCGGGTTTCGACCGGGCGAGTCCGGCAAGCCGCACGGAATGCGCACAGGGGCTGCGCACGCGTCGCATACGCGCTGTAATACGGACGTGGTCAGTGAGGGCGCTGAGGGACGCAGATCTGGAACGCTGCGTGCCGAAGATGCCCTGAAAGCGCTCACCTCCGGTCCGGCTTCACCCGATCGGGTGCGCCGTGTCCTGGAACAGGCGCTCGTCTTCGCCTCGGCGGCCTTCGTCGCCGTGTACGCGCCGGGGGAGGACGCCGACCTGCTGTGTCTCGGCGAGTCGGCGGGTGTGCCGAGGACACTGTTCGGCCTGCGGGAGACCTATCCCCGGGCCGGCAACTCCCCCGTGGCCGAGACCCATCGCTCCGGCAGCCCGGTCTCGCTCGGTCCCGAGGAGGCGGGCGCCGGCGCGCAGGCGCGGGACTTCTTCCTCACGGTGCTGCCCGTGCCCGGGGACGGCGACGGCGGCCGCGCCTGTCTGCTGGCCGTCAGCGAGCGGCCCGACGGCTTCGGCACCGAGGACCGCAAGTGCCTGGAGCTGATCGCCGACGCCGTCGGCTGCCCGGCCCCGGCCCGGCCCCCCGAGAGCGGCGAGCTGCCGGCCAACGCGTTCAGCCTGGCCATGGACAGCGGCCGGGTGGCGGTCGGCGACGACATCCTGGAGCTGTTCGCCCTCACCCGCGCCGAGTTCGACGGCAAGGTGGAGACCCTGCTGGGCCTCACCGTGCCCGAGGACCTGCCCGCGCTGATGTCCGTGGTCGAGGCCGACCACCTGGCCCTTGGCGACCGCGACCTGGAGTTCCGGGTGCTGCAGCCCTCCGGCCCGCCGTTGTGGCTGCGGCTGCGCGGCCGTCTGGTGCCCGGCGGCGACGGGCAGCCCGCCCGGCTGGAGGGCACGGTCGCGGACGCCTCCAAACTGCGCTCCGACGTCACGGACGTGGCCCGCGTGCAGCGCCTCGCGGCCATGCTCGCCACCGCGGGCACGGTCCGCGACGTCAGCCAGGCCGTGGTCGCCGCCCTGCGCAAGCCGCTGCAGGCCGACCGGATCGCGCTGGCCGAACTGGAGGGCGACCGGCTCGTCGTGACGGTCCTCGACCCGCCCGAACCGGAGTCCTGGCCCGAGCTGTGGCGCCTGGAGTGGCGCTCGGAGTGGCCCGACGCGCCCGTGCGCGCCATGCCCACCCTCGCCGCCGCGCTACGTGAGGGGCGCGCCCACATCTGGCCCGCGGGCACGCCCCTGGAACCCGCGCTCGCCGACGTCGGCCCCGGCGGACTGGCCGTCCTGCCGCTGCCCGCCGGCAACCGCATGGCAGGCGCCTGCCTGATCGGCTGGGACACCCCGCACGACTTCGGCCCCGACGAACGCGCCCTGCTCACCGCCTCCGCCGGGCTCGCGGGCCAGGCCCTGATGCGGGCCCACGCCTTCGACGCCGAGCACGAGCTCGTCGGCATGCTCCAGCGCCAGCTGCTGCCGCGCCGGCTGCCCAAGCTGCCCGGCGCGGTCGCCGTCGCCCGCTACCTGCCCACCACGGCGGGGCTGGAGGTCGGCGGCGACTGGTACGACGTCATCCCGCTGCCCGACAACCACGTCGCCCTCGTCATCGGCGACGTCCAGGGCCACAGCGCGGCGGCCGCGACCCTCATGGGCCAGATGCGCACGGCACTGCGCGCCTACGCCGTGGAGGGCCACCCGCCGGACGTGGTCGTCTCGCACGCCAACCGGCTCCTGGTGGACCTGGAGACCGACCTCTTCGCCACCTGCTGCTACGTCGACGTGGACATGGAGGAGGGCTCCGCCTGGTACGTGCGCGCCGGGCACCTGCCGCCCGTGCTGCGCCACCCGGATGGCAGCACCCACATGCCCGACGCCGAGGGCGGACCGCCGCTCGGCGTGGTCGCGCAGGCCGACTTCCCCATCAGCGTGCTGCGGCTGCAGCCCGGCACCGTGGTCGCGCTCACCACCGACGGCCTCGTCGAGTCCGCCGGTGCCGACATCGACGACGGCCTCGAGCGCCTCGCCCACGAACTGTCCCAGGCCGACCCTTCCCGCCTCGGCCAGGTCGCCGACGCCCTGCTCGGCAACGCCCACCGCAGCGACGACGTCGCCCTGCTCCTGCTGCGCTACGACGGCATGGCGCTGCGCCCGCAGCGCGAGAGCTGGACGGTGTGGCGCGTCCCCGAGGCGGTCGGGCACACCCGCCGCTTCACCCGGCGCACTTTGCGCGCCTGGGGCGTGTCCCGGGACGACGCCGACGCCGTGCTCCTCATCGTCTCCGAGCTCGTCACCAACGCCCTGGTGCACACCGACGGCCAGGTCCGCCTCGATCTCACGCTGCTGGACAACCGGGTGCGCGTCTCGGTCGCGGACTCCTCGCCCCGTACGCCCGTCAAGCCGACCAGCATCGGCTGGGAGGCCACCGGCGGCCGCGGCATCCTCCTGGTGGAGGCCATGTCGGACACCTGGGGGACGGTGCCGGTCAGCGGCGGCAAGCAGGTGTGGGCCGAGGTCCCGCTCAGCGCGGCGTGACGTTGGCCGTGATGAGCCGCAGGAGCTGCTTGGCCAGGGCGTCCTGTTCAGGCGTCAGGCCCATGGCGTCGCCGATGGCGAGGGGGACGGCGGCCGCCCTCTCCCGCAGCCGCGACCCGGCCCCGGTGAGCCGGATGGCGACCGAACGCTCGTCGTCCGTACGGCGTTCGCGGCGCAGCAGCCCGTTCGCCTCCAGCCGCTTCAGCAGCGGGGACAGGGTGCTGGACTCCAGCTGGAGCGAGGCGCCCAGCTCCCGTACGGAGATCGAGTCCTGTTCCCAGAGCACGAGCATGACCAGGTACTGCGGGTAGGTCAGGCCGAGTTCGTCCAGGAGCGGGCGATAGCGCGCGGTGACGGCGCGGGAGGCGGCGTACAGGGCGAAGCAGAGCTGGTCGTCGAGGAGCAGCGACCCCTCGCTCGGTTCCGCTGCGGCTGGGCTCACGGCGTGGCTCCCGGTTGGAGTGCAGTTCACGGCGATCACACCCTATCGTTCAGGTCTGTCCGATTGTATCGAGCACAAACTGATACTGCCCTGATTAGTTGCGCACGACTTAATCGCGGGCTACTGTTCGAGGTGTGCCGCAGAGCGCGGCACCACGTCCCAGGAGGCGCCATGTCCACCGCACCCCGCCCCGTTCTCGAGGCCGCCGCCCAGGCCTTCGCCGAGGCCACCGCGAACCCGCCGTACCTCTTCGACCTCGGCCCCGTCGAGGGCCGCAAGGCCGTCGACGAGGTGCAGTCCGGCGAGATCGCCAAGCCCGCGGTCGACGAGGAGTGGATCACCGTGGCCGGCGGCCCCACCGGCCAGGTCCGGGCCCGCATCGTCCGCCCGGCCGGCGCCGCCGGCACCCTCCCGGTGATCGTCTACATCCACGGCGCGGGCTGGGTCTTCGGCAACGCCCACACGCACGACCGGCTGGTGCGCGAACTCGCCGTCGGCACCGGTGCCGCGGTGGTCTTCCCCGAGTACGACCTCTCGCCCGAGGCGCGCTACCCGGTCGCCATCGAGCAGAACTACGCCGTCGCGAAGTGGGTCGTCGAGCAGGGCGCCGCGAAGAACCTGGACGCCTCCCGCATCGCGGTGGCCGGCGACTCGGTCGGCGGCAACATGACCGCCGCCCTGACCCTGATGGCCAAGCAGCGCGGGGACGTGCGGCTGGTCCAGCAGGTGCTCTTCTACCCGGTGACCGACGCGAACTTCGACACGCCCTCCTACCACCAGTTCGCCGAGGGCTACTTCCTGCGCCGCGACGCCATGCAGTGGTTCTGGGACCAGTACACGACCGACGAGGCGGACCGCGCCCAGATCACCGCCTCCCCGCTGCGTGCCACGACCGAGCAGCTCACCGGTCTGCCGCCGGCCCTCGTCATCACCGGCGAGGCCGACGTCCTGCGCGACGAGGGCGAGGCGTACGCGAACAAGCTGCGCGAGGCCGGCGTCCCGGTCACCGCGGTCCGCTACCAGGGCGCCATCCACGACTTCGTGATGCTCGACGCCCTGCGGGAGACCCGCGCCGCCGAGGGCGCCATCGCCCAGGCCGTCGCCGTTCTGCGCGCGGCCCTCGGCGCGGCCTGAACGTCCCGCGCCCCGCGGCGAACTCCACCGCGCCGTACGGCGGATGCACGCGCGTCCGCCGTACGGCGCCGTCGTGCGCCCCCGGGCCGCACCGGGAGGACGGGGTTTCGGCCGGCCGGCGCTGGGGACCCGAGGCCCGGGCACCGATGTGGGAAGAGGATGAGTCAACGTGACCGCGCAGACCTCTGTGAAGCTCGTGATACGCCGGCCCGAGTCCGGCTGGTCGAAGGCGCGGCGCCGGAGGGGCGAGGGCGTCGTGCGGACCTGCATCCCGGCCGTCCCCGAGGGCGACGCGACCCGGACGGACCAGTACGGCCAGGAAGGAAACATCGTGCGGGGCGAGGACTGAACCCGCTGCCTGACGGGCCGGCGGGGCGGCACGGTCCTTACCAAGATGCCACCTTGTAAACGCTCGCCTTACCGTGATCGACGCTAGGGTGAAGCAGATGAAGGCTCTCGTGCTGTCCGGCGGTGCCGGTACCCGATTGAGGCCGATCACGCACACATCGGCCAAGCAACTAGTCCCCGTGGCCAACAAGGCCGTGCTCTTCTACGGACTGGAATCCATCGCGGAGGCCGGCATCACCGAGGTCGGTGTCATCGTGGGTGACACCGCCGAGGAGATTCAGGAATCTGTCGGTGACGGATCGAAGTTCGGCCTGGAGATCACCTACATCCCACAGGAGCGGCCCCTCGGGCTGGCCCACGCGGTACTGATCGCGCGGGACTGGCTGGGCGACGACGACTTCGTCATGTATCTCGGCGACAACTTCATCGTCGGCGGCATCAGCCCCCTCGTCGACGAGTTCCGCCGCAACCGGCCCGACGCCCAGATCCTGCTCACCAAGGTGGCCGACCCGCGCGCCTTCGGCGTCGCGGAGCTCGACGCCGAGGGCCAGGTCGTCGGCCTGGAGGAGAAGCCCAAGGAGCCCAAGAGCGACCTCGCCCTGGTCGGCGTCTACCTGTTCACGCCCCGCATCCACGACGCGGTGCGCGCCATCCGGCCGTCGTGGCGCGGCGAGCTGGAGATCACGCACGCCATCCAGCAGCTGATCGACGACCACGCCGACGTGCGCTGCACCGTCATCAAGGGCTACTGGAAGGACACCGGCAACGTCGTCGACATGCTGGAGGTCAACCGCACGGTCCTGGAGACCCTCGACCGCCGTATCGACGGCGAGGTCGACGACGACTCCGAGGCGATCGGGCGCGTGGTCGTGGAGGAGGGCGCGCGCATCGTGCGCTCACGCATCGTCGGACCGGTCGTGATCGGCGCGGGCACGGTGGTGGAGGACTCCTACATCGGCCCGTTCACCTCCGTCGCGGAGAACTGCCGGATCACCGACAGCGAGCTCGAGTTCTCCATCGTGCTGCGCGACTCCTCCATCCTCGGAGTGGGCCGGATCGAGAACTCCCTGATCGGCCGGCACGCCGAGGTGACCCCCGCCCCCAATGTGCCCAGCGCCCACCGCCTCGTGCTCGGAGACCACAGCAAGGTGCAGATCCACACATGAACCTCCTCGTCACCGGCGCCGCCGGATTCATCGGCTCCTGCTACGTCCGCACCCTGCTGGCCTCCGGAGCACCCGAGGGACTGCGGATCACCGTGCTGGACAAGCTCACCTACGCCGGGAACCTCGACAACCTCGATCTCGATCACCCCCAACTCCAGTTCGTCCAGGGCGACATCCGCGACGCCGAACTCGTCGACAAGCTCATGGGCGAGGCGGACCAGGTGGTGCACTTCGCCGCCGAGTCCCATGTGGACCGCTCCATCGCCGGCGCGACCGACTTCGTGCTGACCAACGTGGTGGGCACCCAGATCCTGCTGGACGCGGCCCTGCGCCACCGGGTGGGCCCCTTCGTGCACATCTCCACCGACGAGGTCTACGGCTCCATCGAGTCGGGCTCCTGGCCGGAGGAGCACCCGCTGAGCCCCAACTCGCCGTACTCCGCGTCCAAGGCGTCCTCCGACCTGCTCGCCCTGGCCTACCACCGCACCCACGGCCTGGACGTGCGCGTGACCCGCTGCTCCAACAACTACGGGCCGCACCAGTACCCCGAGAAGGTCATCCCGCTCTTCGTCAGCAACCTCCTCGACGGCAAGAAGGTCCCGCTCTACGGCGAGGGCCTCAACGTCCGCGACTGGCTGCACGTCGAGGACCACTGCCAGGGCATCGAACTCGTGCGCACCAAGGGCCGGCCGGGGGAGGTGTACAACGTCGGCGGCGGCACCGAGCTGAGCAACAAGGAGCTCACCGGCCTGCTGCTGGAGGCCTGCGGGGCCGGCTGGGACCGCGTGGAGCACGTCGCGGACCGCAAGGGCCACGACCTGCGCTACTCGGTCGACTGGAGCAAGGCCCGCGACGAGCTGGGCTACCACCCGCGCCACGACTTCACCACCGGCCTCGCCGACACCGTCGCCTGGTATCGGGACAACCGCGCCTGGTGGGAGCCCCTGAAGGGGCGGTCGGCATGAGGTGGCTGGTTGCCGGAGCCGGCGGCATGCTCGGCCGGGACACGGTCGACGAGCTGGCCCGGCGCGGCGAGGACGTGGTGGCCCTCGACCGCGCCGCCCTGGACATCACCCGACAGGCGGCCGTCGACGCGGTGCTGGCCGAACACCGCCCCGACCTGGTGGTCAACTGCGCCGCGTACACGGCGGTGGACGACGCCGAGACCGATGAGGAGCGGGCCCTGCTGATCAACGGCGACGGGCCCCGCAACCTCGCGCGCGCCTGCGCGGCGCACGGCGCCCGCATGATCCACGTCTCCACCGACTACGTCTTCGCGGGCGACGCCACCACCCCGTACGCGGAGGACGAACCCACCGCGCCGCGCACCGCCTACGGCCGCACCAAGCTCGCCGGCGAGCAGGCCGTGGCCAAGGAGCTGCCCACATCGAGCGCAATCGTGCGAACCGCTTGGCTCTACGGGGTCCACGGGCGTAGTTTCGTCCGCACGATGATCGACCTGGAGTCACGCCGCGACACCCTCGACGTCGTCGAAGACCAGCGCGGACAACCCACCTGGAGCGCGGACGTCGCCGCACGCCTCGCCGACCTGGGCCCGCACCTGGGCCGCGGCGTGCGCGGTGTCTTCCATGCCACCTGCTCCGGCGAGGCCAGCTGGTACGAGCTGGCCCGCGAGGTCTTCAGGGGCCTGGGCGCCGATCCCGAACGGGTGCGGCCCGTGGGCAGCGAGGCATTCGTCAGGCCCGCGCCCCGGCCCGCGTACAGCGCCCTGGCCCACGGCCGCTGGCAGGAGCTCGGTCTGCCGCCTCTGCGCGACTGGCAGGCCGCCCTGCACGAAGCTCTTCCACTGATCCGCAAGGAGTCCCTTCGTGAAACGCCATGAGTTCCTGCGGGAACTGCACAAGGTCACCGCAAACCGCAACTACCTGGAGATCGGGGTCAACGACGGCCGCAGCCTGACGCTGTCGCGCGTCCCCAGCATCGCGGTCGACCCCGCGTTCAAGGTGGTCACGGAGATCAAGTGCGACGTCCACCTGGTGAAGGCGACCAGTGACGACTTCTTCGCCCGCGACAACCCGCTGCAGTACCTGCGCGGCGGCCGGCACCCGCTGCGCAACCTGCGCCGGGGCCGCAGCCCCCTCGGGTACTGGCGGCGCACCACGCTCGACCTGGCGTTCATCGACGGCATGCACCTGTTCGAGTTCGCGCTGCGGGACTTCATGAACATCGAGAAGCACTCCGACTGGTCGAGCGTGATCGTCTTCGACGACATGCTGCCGCGCAGCGTCGACGAGGCGGCCCGCGACCGGCACACCACGGCCTGGACCGGCGACGTCTACAAGGTCATCGAGATCCTGACCCGCTACCGGCCCGACCTCGAACTGGTCCTGGTCGACACCCAGCCCACCGGCCAGCTCGTCATCTTCGGCGCGGACCCCAAGAGCACCGTGCTGAAGGACAAGTACGACGAGATCATGGCCGAGTTCGAGGTGCCCGACCCGCAGAAGGTCCCCGAGGCGGTCCTGGAGCGCGTGAAGGCGGTCAAGCCGGAGACGCTGATGGGTGCCGACTTCTGGCGGCCCCTGGTCCGCGCCCGCAACCGCGGCCTGAGCCGGGCCCGCGGCTGGAAGGCGCTGAGCTCGGCCCTTGAGCCCTACGCGGTCAGTCGCTGACCTCGCCGCGCAGCTTCGCGTAGTAGGCGGTGCAGGCCTCGTACGACGGCAGCAGTCCGTCCCGCTGCGCCTCGGCCAGTGTCGGGGCCTCGGCGTCCTTCGGGGACAGCAGCGGGCGGATGCCCTCGGGCCAGGTGATCCCCAGCTCCGGGTCCAGGGCATGCACACAGCGCTCACGCTCGGGCGCGTAGCCCTCCGAGGTCAGATACACCACGGTGGCGTCGTCGGTCAGCGCCATGAAGGCGTGCCCGAGCCCCTCCGCGATGAACAGTGCGTGGCGGTTGCCGTCGTCGAGGCGCACTGCCTCCCACTGCGCGAAGGTGGGCGAGCCGACGCGCAGGTCGACCACGACGTCGAGGATCGCGCCGCGCACGCAGGTCACGTACTTGGCCTGCCCGGGCGGCACGTCGGCGAAGTGCAGGCCGCGCACCACGCCCCAGCGGGAGACCGAGCAGTTGGCCTGCCGCAGCGTCAGGTCGTACCCGGTGGCCTCGCGGAACTCCGTGCCGCGGTACCACTCGTGGAAGCTGCCCCGCTCGTCCGGGAAGACCTTGGGCTCGAGCGCCCAGGCACCGTCCATCCCCAGTGATCGCACGCTGTCACGCCTTTCCGGCTCGGGTCTTGGGTTCGGTGCGCCGGCCGAGTACCACGGCGAGCCTGCGCCGCACCCTGCGGGCCAGCCGGCGCAGGGGCGAGGGCTGCGGAGCTCGTGCCACCTTCACTGTGTGGGAGTCCGCGCGCAGGGCGAGCGGCAGCGGCAGGAAGCGCGGCTCGCTGGCGTCGGGCGCGGCGCACAGCGCGGTCCGCCAGGTCGCACCGCTGAGGTCGGCGACCGGCAGGTCGGCCTCCAGCACGGCCCCGTCCCCGGCCGGGGAGAGCGTGCCGGACGTCTCGACCGACCGGGCGGGCGAGGTGAGCCGCACCAGCACCGCCGTGCCCGCCGGCACGTGCAGCGGCAGCGGCGCGCGCAGCCGGTTCCCCGACAGCTCCACTGCGTCGGGGGAGAGCCCGCTCAGTCCCAGCCGCTTGCTCGCGCGGTCGACGTCCAGGGAGAGATGGCCGTACTGGTCGGTCCAGTACGGCAGGACCACGTGCCCGCCCACGACGGCGGCGCAGGTGGCGGCGCGGGCCTTGCGCGGGCCCGGTCCGATGCGGGCCTCCTTGCTCCAACCGCCCACCCTGGCACGGGCGTAGGTGTCCCACAGGCCGATGCGCAGTGGCGCCCCTTCCACCGCGCGGGCGGGGTCGAAGGCGACCGTCGCGCGCAGCACCAGGCGGACGCGCCCGCTGTCCTCGACGGGCACGATCTCGCGGGTGACCTCGACCGGCTGGAAGTACTGGGCGGCGCTGGAGCGTTCGCGCATCAGCAGGTCGAGGGTCGCGTGCCCGAACTGGGCGACGGTGTCGGTGCCCACCCAGGCGATCGCCTCCTCGGTGCTCTTGGGCGGGCCGTCCAGCGGGGTGGGGACCCCGCTGCCGGGGAACGTCAACGGCGTTCCGCCGGAGGTGAGTTCGGCGGTGTAGTCGAAGTGGAGCCGGCCGTCACGCCACTGGAGCGTGCCGGGCCGGGCGCTCAGCCTGAGCCCCGCCTCCCACTCGGCGAAGGCCACCAGGTCGTCGTAGCGGCAGGCGCTGATCAGGGATGCCACGACCTGCTGCGTGGCGGGCAGTCCGGCGGCGACGGCGGGGCCGAAGCGCTCGGTGACGACGTGGTGGATCTCCTCGAACTGCTTGCGCCGGTAGTCGTCGGGCATGGCGAGCAGACGCTTGGCGCGCATCCGCTCGACCATCTCGACGCGCAGCCAGCGCCGGTAGAGGCCGTCGCGCACCGGGCCCGGCTCGGTGTACCGCTCGACGACGTCGAGCGCCTCCCGCAGGTTCTTGAAGTACCCGGCGGGGTCGAAGCGTTGGAAGCCCGCGTTGGCGGAGTCGTCGCGGCGCACGTGGTAGTAGCAGACGTAGTCGCCGATGACGCAGACGTTGGCCGCGCGCAGATAGGCCTCCACCACGAAGACGTGGTCCTCGAGCCGCCTTCTGCCCTCGGGGAAGCGCAGGCCGATCTCGTCGAGGAAGGCCCGGCGGAACATCTTGTGCGGGGTGAGGCTGTCGATGAGCGGGGCGTCCTCGACGCTCGCGCGCGGCCGGTTGCGGCGGAACAGCTCCACCGGCACCTGACGGCCCTGGCCGGCCATCTTGCCGACGACCACGTCGGCGCCGTTGGCCACGCCGTAGTCGTACATGCGCTCCAGGGCCTCGTCGCCGAGGTGGTCGTCGTTGTCGACGAACATCACGAACTCGCCCTGGGCGGCGTCGATTCCGACGTTGCGGGGCTTGCCCGACCAGCCGGAGTTCTCCTGGTGGATCACCTTGACCCGGGGCTCGTCCGCGGCGAGGGCGTCGAGCCGGGCCGGGGTCTCGTCGGTGGAGCCGTCGTCGACGAAGATCACTTCGTACGTGTCGGACGGGAGGGACTGCCTGAGCAGAGAGTCGATGCAGTCCTCGATGTAGCGTCCCGGGTTGTAGACCGGGACGATGACGCTGACCTTTACCGGCATCGTGCTCCGGGCCCCCTCGGGTCGCTCGCCGTGTGTAGATGCGGGTGGCCAGATGCTATCTCCGCCGGGGGCTTCGTCCCACTCCGGGGCCTTCGCCGCGTCTTGGCGGGTCGGTCAGGAGTGCGTCCCGGCGAGCAGTTCCAGGATCTCGGCCGTGGTGCCCCGCTCGCCCAGGCGCGGGAAGATCCGCTCGACGCTGTTGCGGTGGGCATCGGGGTCCAGGTCGGTCATCGCGTCGGTGGCCAGCGTGACGTGGTAGCCGTGCTCGTGCGCGGCGCGGGCGGTGGACTCCACGCCGATGCTGGTGGCGACGCCCGTCAGGACGATCTGCGTGACACCGCGGCGGCGCAGCTGGACGTCGAGATCGGTGCCGTGGAAGGCACCCCAGTTGCGCTTGGTGACGGTGATGTCGCCGGGGTGACCGGCGAGTTCGCCGACGATGACGTCCCAGCCGTCGGGGCGGGTGCCGCCCGGGCGGGACGCCTCGCTGCGGCCCGGGACGGCGTCCGCGCCGTCCTCGGCGAAGGAGACCCGCACCAGGACAACGGGCAGGTCACGGGCGCGGAAGGCGTCGGCGAGCTCGGCCGACCGTGTGACGACCTCGGTGGTGGTGTACGGCTGCGCGGGCGCGGCCACTATGCCGCGCTGGAGGTCGATCACGACGAGGGCCGTGCGCGGGTCGAGGGCGGTGACGGTCATGGGGCAGGCCTTTCGAGGGGTACGAGTGCGCTGGTCGAGGGGAGCGAGCGTGCTCGGTGGAGGGTGGGGCCACGGACGGCCGGGGGAGGGCGGTCAGGGCCGGGTGAGCCGCTCCAGCAGCGTCAGCCCCTCCAGGACCCGCTGCCGCTCGTCCTCCGTGAAGCGGTCCTGGAGGGCGCGGGCCAGCCACTCCTCGCGCGCCTGCCGGTCGCCCTCGACCCGTTGCCTGCCCGCGTCGGTCAGCGTGACGAGCTGGCGGCGGCCGTCGTCCGGGTCGGGACTGCGCCGGATCAGCCCGTGCCGGTCGAGCGCGCCGAGCGTGGTGGCCATCGACTGCGGCCGTACGCCCTCGGCGACGGCCAGCGCGCTCGCGGTCGCGGCGCCGTGCTTGGCGATCAGGGTGAGGGCGGAGACCTGGGGTGGTGTCAGCTCCTCGCTCTCGGCGACCTCCCTGATGCGGCGGCGCAGCCGGCTGAACACGACCCGCAGGTCGCGCGCCGCACGGGCGGCGGAGTCGGAGATGCCTTCGGCGGGGCCGGCGCCCTGTTCGTTCATGACCCCACGGTAAAACCGTAAGATGAAACTGTCCAGTTAAGCCTGAACAGTTTGACCTGTAGATCCCTCCCCTCCACATCCTCTCCCGCCCCCCTGTCGATCCCCTGTGAGTCCCTTCAACTTGGCTTGTTCTCCTGCCTGTTGGACTACCGTGGGCCGCGACGGCGTACGGCGGCGACGGGAGCGGGCCTTGGTGAACGAGCACCCGACGGGCGGCATCGCGCCGATCGACTCCTCCGTGGCGCACCCGGCGCGCGTCTACAACGCCTGGCTGGGCGGACGGGACAACTACGTCGCCGACCAGGAGGCGGCCGAGCTGGCCGCGACGGCCAACCCGCAGATCGTGCCCGCCGTCCGGGCCAACCGGGCCTTCCTGGGACGCGCCGTGCGCGAGCTGACCGCGAAGGCCGGGATACGCCAGTTCCTCGACATCGGCACCGGCATCCCGGCGGCGGACAACACCCACGAGGTGGCCCAGCGGCTCGACCCCGGCGCGCGGGTGGTCTACGTCGACAACGACCCGGTCGTCCTCGCCCACGCGCGGGCGCTGCTGATCGGCACCCCGGAAGGCGCGACGGACTACCTCCAGGCCGACGTGCGCGACGTGGACGGAATCCTGGCCTCCGCGCAGGAGACCCTGGACCTGTCGCGACCGGTGGGGCTCATGCTGGTCGCGATCCTGCAGTACGTGCCCGACGCCGACGACCCCCACGCCCTCGCCCGACGCCTCCTCGACGCGCTCGCACCCGGCAGCCACCTCGTCCTGTCCCACCCCGCCGCGGACATCGGCGCCGAGGCAGTCGCCGCGTCGATGCGCGTCTACAACGAGCGGGCCGCCGACCACGCCGGCGCGACACCGCGCACACGCGCCGAGGTCGTCCGCTTCTTCGACGGCGCGCAACTGCTCGATCCGGGCGTCGTCGAACTCCCCGACTGGCGCCCGGGACCCGAGGACACGCCCGCGCCGGGTCTGCCCATGTGGTGCGGGGCAGGCCGCAAGCCCTGACCGGACAACGCGGCCCGGCGGCGCACCGGACGGCTCCGCTCCGCTCGCGGCGCGGACATCCTGCCTAGGCTGCCGTAGTGCGCCTTCTGCTGACGACCGACACCCACCTGCCCAAGCGCGCCAAGGAACTGCCCGCCGGGCTCCTGGCCGAACTCCCGCGCGCGGACGTCGTGTTCCACGCCGGGGACTGGGTCGACACCGACACCCTCGACCTGCTGGAGGCCCGCTGCCGCAGACTCGTCGGCGTCCACGGCAACAACGACGGCCCGGCGCTCAGGGCCCGGCTGCCCGAGGTGGCGTACGCCGAACTCGGCGGCCTGCGCTTCGGATGCGTGCACGAGACGGGCGCCGCCCAGGGCCGCGAGGCGCGCTGCGCCGCCCGGTTCCCGGATCTCGACGTCCTGGTCTTCGGGCACAGCCACATCCCGTGGGACACCACCGCCCCGGGCGGTCTGCGGCTGCTCAACCCCGGTTCCCCGACGGACCGCCGCCGGCAGCCCCACTGCACGTACATGACCGCCACGGTGGCCGGCGGCCTGCTCACGGACGTGGAACTGCACCGGCTGCCCCGCAGGTAGCCGCCCGTTTCGGGGTTCCGGAGCGGGGGGACCCGGCAGTGGTGCCCGCACGTCGCCGTCCGGTGTGCGGCGGCGCTGTCAGACCCGCCTGTTACCAAGGAACCATGACTGGATCGCCGTCAACGCTTCTGCGGCGCGCAGTGAACCCGGTACGGCACGAGGGCTCGCCGCGCACCGTCCTGCTCGTCATGTGCACCGGGTACTTCCTGGTGCTGCTCGACGTCACCATCGTCAACGTCGCCCTGCCCGACATCGGTTCGGGCCTGGGCACCGGCGTCGGCGGCCTGCAGTGGGTCGTGGACGGGTACGCGCTGGCGCTGGCCGCGCTGATGCTGACCAGCGGGACGGCCGGCGACCTCTACGGGCATCGCAGAGTGGTGCTCGCCGGACTCGTCGTCTTCGGCGCGGGCTCCCTCGCCTGCGGACTCGCGCCGGACGTCCCCCTACTCGCCGCCGCCCGCGTCGTCCAGGGCGTGGGTGCGGCGCTGCTCCTTCCGGGCACGCTGGCGATCATCAGCCGCGCGTTCCCGGACGACGCCGGGCGGGCCCGTGCCATCGGCGTCTGGGCCGGCGTCGGCAGCCTCGCCCTGCCCGCGGGTCCGCTGCTCGGCGGCGCACTCGTCGAGGCCCTCGGCTGGCGCGCGATCTTCCTGGTGAACGTGCCGATCGTGCTGGTGGCCCTGATGTGGGCCGCGGCGATCGTGCGCGAGAGCAGGGACGAGCACACCCGGCGGCTCGACGTGCCCGGACTGCTGCTCGCCAGTGTGCTGCTGCTCGCGACGACGTACGCCTTCATCGAGGGCGGCCGCGCGGGCGCCACCGCACCGCAGGTGCTCACGGCCGCCGTGGTCGCGGTCCTCGCCGTGCCCGCGCTGATCGTGGCCGAACTGCGCCGCGGGGACGACGCGATGCTGCCCGTGTCCCTGCTGCGCCGACCGGTCTTCGGCACGGCGAACGGGGCGGCCGGGATCATGAACCTGGGCACCCTCGGCACGCTGTTCGTGCTGATGCTGTTCCTGCAGTCGGTCCAGGGCCGCTCGGCGCTGCTCGCGGGCGCGGCGGTGATACCGCTGTTCGCACCGCTCGCGGTCCTCGCACCCCTCGGCGGGCGCATCACCAGCCGGATCGGGGCCCGTCTGCCCGCCGTCGCGGGGCTGGTCATGGGCGCCGCGGGGCTCGCGCTCCTGGTCCTGGCCGAACCGCACTCGCCGTATCCGGTGCTGCTGCCCGCCTTCCTGCTGTGGGGCGCGGGCATGGGCCTGCTGACTCCGGCCGTGGTGGCCGCCGCCATCGGGTCCGTCCCCGCCGAGCGCGCGGGACTCGCCTCCGCGACGAACAACACCGCACGTCAGACCGGCGGGGCGATAGGCATCGCGGTGGCGGGCGCGGTCGCCGGCGAGCCCGGCGACGGGGCACGTTTCGTACGGGGATTCCACGCGGTGGCGCTGGGAGCCGCGGGGCTGTACGCGGCCGCCGCGGTGCTCGCGCTGGTCATCCTGCCCGGCGTGCTGTTCCCGGGTGGCGGCGAGAGGTGATCCGGACGCGGCGCCTCAACAGGATCCGGGCCGCTTCAGGCGAAAGGAAGCGGCCCGGGCGCTGCGAGTGTGCGCTGTCACGGACCTCCTTCCCGCAGAAGGTGCTGTGTGTGCGTGGAGGCGCTGTCGCCTCCGTTAGGCGCCGACTACCCCGCTTCCTCCGGCTCACACCTGAAAATTCGGTGGATCTGAAGCCGTCGTCCCGGTGAACTGGACCGCGTGCTGATCGACGAATCGCTCGTACGCCGTCTGCTCGCCACCCAGTTCCCGCAATGGGCCCATCTCCCGGTCGCCCCGGTGCCGCAGTCCGGCATGGACAACGCCACCTTCCGGCTCGGCGAGGACCTGTCCGTGCGTCTGCCGCGCTATGCGCACTGGGCCGGGCAGGTGGAGCGCGAGCACCGCTGGCTGCCCCGTCTGGCACCGCAGCTGCCGCTGCCCGTCTCCCAGCCGGTGGCCAAGGGCGAGCCCGGCGAGGGCTATCCGTACCCCTGGTCCGTCTACCGGTGGCTGGACGGAACGACGATGACCCCCGGCGACCTGGCGGACCCGGTCGCCACCGCCCTCGACCTCGCCGGATTCCTCACCGCGCTCCAAGCCGCCGACGCCACCGGCGGGCCCGGCCCGCAGCAGAGCAACGCCTTCCGGGGCGTGCCCCTCGGCGACCCCCGCGACTCCATCGCTGTCGAGGCACGGGTGCGGCCCAAGATCGAGGCGCTGAAGGGGACCGGCCTGGTCGACACCGACGCGGTCACCGAGGTCTGGGAGGCGGCGCTCGCGGCGCCCGCCTGGCACAGGCCGCCCGTGTGGATCCACGGCGACCTCGACGCGGGCAACTTCCTGACCCGGGACGGCAGACTCAGCGCCGTCATCGACTTCGGCACGCTGGCCGTGGCCGACCCCGCCGTGGACCTGGTCCCGGCCTGGAAGGTGCTGCCCGCGCGAGCCCGGGACGTCTTCCGCGAGCGGGTCGGCGCGGACGACGCGACCTGGGCGCGGGGCCGCGGCTGGGCGCTCGCCGGCTCGCTGCCGGTGCCGGACGACCCCTACTTCCGGGACCACCCGGCGCGGATCACCGGCGCACTGCACCACCTGGAGCAGATCATCGCCGATCACCGGGGGACCGGCTCCTGACGCGTCGGCCCACCGGCGTCAGTGCCGTCGCCTGCGCCGCAGTCCCAGGGCCACCACCGCCACCACGGGAACCGCTGGCGCTCGGGGCCGCACTGCACCACCTGGAGCAGATCATCGCCGATCACCGGGGGACCGGCTCCTGACGCGTCGGCCCACCGGCGTCAGTGCCGTCGCCTGCGCCGTAGCCCCAGGGCCACCACCGCCACCACGAGAACCGCCGCCGCTCCGACGGCTGCCCGTTTGGCCACCGGGAGTCCGGCCGTGCGGAGCAGGTCGATCGGCTCCGCCTCCGCGAGCGGTTGCCGGGCCGGCGCCCCCTTCGCGCCCTCGGCCGCCTTGCCGCCCAGTGCCGTCTTCGCGCCCTCCGCAGCCTTGGTGCCCTCGGTCGGCATCCCGCCCTCCACCGTCTGCCCGCCCTCCGCCGGCTCCTCCTTTGCGGGGGCGCCGATCCGCTGCGACAGGCAGTCGGCGAACTGGCCGATGATCCGGTCACCGACCTCCGCCATCACACCGCGCCCGAACTGCGCGGGCCGCCCGGTCACCGTCAGATCGGTCTGCACCGACACGGTCGTACCGCCGTCGCGCTCGGCCATCGTGGCGGTCACCCTGGCGCGTGCGGTGCCCTGGCCGCGGGTCTCCCGGCCGCTGGCGGTCAGCACCATGCGGTGCGCCGCCTCGTCCTGCTCGTCGAAGACGGCGGTGCCCTTGTAGGTGACGGTCACCGGACCCACCTTGACCTTCACCGAGCCGGTGACGGTCTTGCCGTCGTACTCCTGCACGGTCGCCCCGGGCATGCACGGCGCCACACGCTCGATGTCGAGGAGCGTTCCCCAGGCGTCGTCTACCGGGACGGGCACGGTGAACTCGTGGTGCAGTTCCATGACTTGCTGCCTCCTACGGGCGTTGCGTCGACGGATGGATGGCGCCACCGGTGGCGGTCAGCGGGGACCCGGTGCCGCCCCAGCGCAGCGAGACGATCTCCGCGGCGACGGACACGGCGACCTCCTCGGGCGTACGGGCGCCCAGGTCGAGACCGACCGGTGAGCGCAGCCGGGCCAGTTCGGCCTCGGTGAGGCCGGCCTCGACCAGGCGTTTCATGCGGTCGTCATGGGTACGCCGGCTGCCCATCGCCCCGATGTACGCGGCCGGCCTGCGCAGCGCCTCCTCCAGCAGCGGCACGTCGAACTTGGGGTCGTGGGTCAGCACGCAGATCACCGTGCGCTCGTCGGTGTAGGTGTTGCGGAGGTAGCGGTGCGGCCACTCGACGACCACCTCGACGGCGCCCGGGAAACGCTTGGGCGTGGCGAACACCGGCCGGGCGTCGCAGACCGTGACCCGGTAGCCGAGGAAGGTGCCGATGCGGGCGACCGCGGCCGCGTAGTCGATCGCCCCGAAGACCAGCATGCGCGGCGGTGGGGCGAAGGAGTGCAGGAAGACGGTGACCGCGTCCTCACGGCGCTCCCCGCGCGGGCCGTAGTGCCGCAACCCCGTGGCGCCGAGGGCGAGTTCGCCGCGCGCGTCGGCGGTGACCGCCACGTCCAGACCCTCCGCGCCCAGCGTGCCGGAGACCTTGTCCGGCCACACGGCGAGGGTGGCCCCGATCGGCGCGGGCCCGTCCGTCACCGTCGCCACGGTCACCGGCCGGCCCGCCTCGACGGACTCCGCGACCTCCGTGAAACCCGGATCGGTCGCCGCCGTGACCGGCCGGATCAGCAGCGTGATCTCACCGCCGCAGGTGAGGCCGACGGCGAAGGCGTCCTCGTCGCTGTACCCGAAGGTCTCCAGCCGCGCCTCGCCGCTCTCCACGACCTCCTTGGCGAGCTCGAACACCGCACCCTCGACGCAGCCGCCCGACACGCTCCCCACCACCTCGTCGCCGGGCCCCACCGCCATGGCCGCGCCGGGGTCGCGCGGTGCGCTGCGGCTGACGGTGACGACCGTGGCGAGGCCGAAGGGGGCTCCCGCCGTGTACCACCGGCCGAGGGCCGGGAGGATGTCACGCACGATCGGCTCCTTCCGTACGGGCCCGTTCGGCCCCGCGTACCACCGCTGCCAGTTGCTCCAGCGCCGCCAGGCTGTGGCCCGGGACGAAGGCGTCCACGCTCGGCAGCGCCGCCGCCATCCCGGCGGCCAGCGGCGCGTAACCCGGCCGCGCCTTGAGGGGATTGGCCCAGATCACCCGGTGCGCCAGCCGTTGCAGGCGGCGCATCTGCGCCCCGAGCAGCTCCGGGTCGCCGCGCTCCCAGCCGTCGGACAGCAGCACCACGACCGCACCGCGCGCCATGCCCCGCTGCCCCCAGAGATTGAGGAACTCCCGCAGCAGCTCCCCGAGCCGGGTACCGCCGCGCCAGTCGGGCACCGCCGCCGCGAGGGCCGTCATCGCCAGGTCCGGGTCGCGATGCGAGAGTTCGCGGGTCACCCGGGTCAGCCGGGTGCCGATCGTGAAGACCTCCGTACGGCTGCCGCGGACGGCCGCGTGCGCGAAGCGCAGCAGCGCGTCCGCGTACGGCGCCATCGAGCCGCTGACGTCCACGAGCAGCACGACCCGCCGCGGCCGGTCGGCCCGGGTGTGCCGGCGCAGCCGCGCGGGCTCCCCGCCGCGCCGCAGCAACTCGCGTACGGTGCGGTGCGGATCGACGTCCCCGCGCCGGGCCGGCCGCCGGCGCGCGGTGCGCCGCGCCTCGCCGCGCAGGGCGAACGCGGCCAGCAGACGCCGCAGTTGCTCCCGTTCGGCGGAGTTCAGCTCGGCGACATCACGGTGGCGCAGCACCTCGGAGGCGCTGGCGAGCGCGGCCGCGGGCGGCGCCTGCGGGTCCTCCTCCCGGTGGGCCGGGCCGCCCGCCGGGCTCTCCCGCAGGACCAGCCGCAGCCGTGGTGGGGGAGTGCCGGGCGCCGTCCGCCCGGCCGGCGGCCTGTCCCCGAAGTAGGCGGCGAACACCCGCTCGTAGCGCTCCAGGTCGTCCCGCCCGCCGCACAGCGTGAGGCGCCCCGCCCAGTACACGTCGGCCCGCATGCCGGGCCGCAGTTCGTCCACCGCGCGCAGGAAGGCGTGCACCCGCTCGGCGCTCGCGTCGACACCGGCGGCCCGCAGGGCGCGCGCGAAGCCGAGCAGGACGGCGTCGGCGTGCCCGCAGTCCGGACCGAGCCGGTCGCCGCCCTCCCCGGCCTCGGCGTCCACCCACCCCGTGCCATGCGCCACGCCGCTCACGCCCCCCGCGCCGCGAGCACCGCCGCCAGATCGAGCCCTTTGGCCCGCTCCGCGTCCTCGCGGTACTTGAGGACCGAACCCAGCGTCGCCACCGCCAGCTCCGCGTCCACCTCGGTCGCGCCCAGCGCGTCCAGCGCCTGCGTCCAGTCGATCGTCTCGGCCACCCCCGGCGGCTTCAGCAGGTCCTGGGCGCGCAAGGCCTGCACCAGCGTGGTCACCTGCTCCGCCAGCCGCGCCGACACACCGGGCAACCGCCGCCGTACGATGGCCAGTTCGCGGGCGAAGCCGGGGTGGTCGAACCAGTGGTACAGGCAGCGCCGCTTCAGCGCGTCGTGCACCTCGCGGGTGCGGTTGGAGGTCAGCACCACGACCGGGGGCACCTCGGCGCGCAGGGTGCCCAGCTCCGGGATCGTGACCGAGAACTCCGACAGCAGCTCCAGCAGGAACGCCTCGAACTCGTCGTCGGCGCGGTCGATCTCGTCGACCAGCAGCACCGACGGCTGCGTCTCCAGCGCCTTGAGCAGCGGCCGGGCGACCAGGAAGCGCCGGGCGTACAGCTCGCCCTCCAGGCGGTCGGCGTCGGTGACTCCGGCCGCCTCCGCGGCCCGCAGATGCAGCAGCTGACGGGGGAAGTCCCAGTCGTACAGGGCCTGCGAGGCGTCGATGCCCTCGTGGCACTGCAAGCGGATCAGCGGCGCGCCGAGCGCCTCGGCGAGGGCGGACGCCAGCGCGGTCTTGCCCACGCCCGCGTCGCCCTCGCAGAAGATCGGCCGGTGCAGCCGCACGGCCAGGAAGCAGGCCGTGGCAAGCCCGTCGTCGACGAGGTATCCCGTCTTCTCCAGGCGGGCCCGTACCTGCTCCGGGCCGTCGATGTCCGCGCTCGGGTCGTGCTTGTGCGTGATCGGTCCTCACCCCATTCCGGCGGCGGTCAGCACCGCCCGCCTGGTGAGGACCCGCGCCAGGTGCTCGCGGTACTCGGGCGAGGCCGACATGTCCTGCGAGGGGTGTGTCCCCTCGGCCGCCGCCTCGGTGGCCCGCTTGACCGCCTCGGCGTCGCCGGCACCCGTCAGGGCCTGCTCCGCGGCCGAGGCGCGCAGCGGTGTCGCGCCCATGTTGGTGAGGCCGACCCGCGCCTCGGCGATGTGCCCGTCGTCGCGCCGCACCAGGGCGGCGACACCGACGATCGCGTAGGCCTGGGCCACCCGGTGGAATTTCTCGTAGTGGAAGCCCCAGCCGTCCGTCTTGGGCACCCGCACCTCCACCAGGAGTTCGTCGGGGGACAGCGCGGACTGCAGGTAGTCGACGAAGAAGTCACGGGCCGGGATCGTGCGCCGCCCGCTCGGGCCCTGCACCACCAGTTCGCCGTCGAGGGCCAGCACCACCGCGGGCAGATCGGCCGCCGGGTCGGCGTGCGCGAGCGAGCCGCCGAGCGTGCCCCGGTGGCGTACCGCGGGGTCCGCGACGGTCGCCGTGGCCGACGCGAGCAGCGCCGCGTGCCGGCGGACCAGCGGATCGTGGATGACGTCGTGGTGCGTGGTCATCGCGCCGATGACGAGCGTGCCGCCGTCCTCACGCACCCCGCGCAGCTCGGCGATGCGGCCGACGTCCACGATCAGCTCGGGGAAGGCCAGCCGCAGCCGCATCAGCGGCACCAGGCTCTGCCCGCCGGCCAGGACCTTCGCCTCGTCGCCGGCGTCGGCCAGCGTGCGCACCGCCTCGTCGACCGTGGCCGGCCGGGTGTAGTCGAATGCCGGGGGAATCATGCCTGGGCCTCCCTCACCGCTCGCCAGACCCGCTCGGGGGTGCAGGGCATCTTGATGTCGTTGACCCCGAAGGGGCGCAGCGCGTCCACGATCGCGTTGACCACGGCGGGCGTCGACGCGATCGTCCCGGCCTCGCCGACTCCCTTGACGCCCAGGGGGTTCGAGGTGGCGGGCGTCTCGGTGCGGTCGGTGGTGAACTCGGGCAGGTCCGCGGCCGACGGCACGTAGTAGTCCGCCATCGAGCCGGAGACCAGGTTGCCCTCGTCGTCGTAGACGGCCTCCTCGTACAGCGCCTGCGCGATGCCCTGCGCGAGGCCGCCGTGCACCTGTCCCTCCACGATCATCGGGTTGACGACCTTGCCGACGTCGTCGACGCAGACGTAGGAGCGGATGTGCGTCTCGCCCGTCTCGGTGTCGACCTCCACGGCGCACAGGTGGGTGCCGTGCGGATAGGAGAAGTTGTCCGGGTCGAGCAGGTGCTCGGCGTTGATGCTCGGCTCGATGCCGTCCGGCAGGTCGTGCGAGGTGAAGGTCTCGAAGGCGATCTCCTGGATCGTCTTGCGGGCTTCCGGGGAGCCCTTCACGGAGAACACGCCGTCCGCGAAGTCCAGGTCCTGCTCGCTCGCCTCCAGGAGGTGGGCGGCCACCTTCCGCGCCTTGTCGACCACCTTCTGCGCGGCATGGTGGACGGCGGACCCGCCCACGACCAGCGACCGCGACCCGTAGGTGTCCATGCCCTGCGGGGACGCCTTGGTGTCGCCGTGCACCACCTCGACGTCCTCGAACGGCACGCCCAGCACATCGGCGGCGATCTGGCTCCAGCAGGTCACATGGCCCTGGCCGTGCGGGCTGGTGCCGGTGACGACCTCGACCTTGCCGGTGGGCAGCATCCGGATGCTCGCCGCCTCCCAGCCGCCGGCCGCGTACCTCAGGTCGCGCAGCACCCGGCTCGGCGCGAGACCGCACATCTCGGTGTACGTCGACACGCCGATCCCCAGCCGGACGGCGTCACCGCGGCGGTTGCGGTCGGCCTGCTCGGCCCGCAGCTTGTCGTAGTCGAACAGCGCCAGCGACTTCTCCGTGGCGGCCTCGTAGTTCCCGCTGTCGTAGGTCAGACCCGCGATCGAGGTGTACGGGAACTCCTCGTGGCCGATCCAGTTCCGGCGCCTCAACTCCACCGGGTCCAGGCCGAGTTCGACGGCCAGCTCGTCCATGATGCGTTCGATGGCGTACGTCGCCTCCGGGCGCCCGGCGCCGCGGTAGGCGTCGGTGGGCGTCCGCGTGGTGAAGACGCCGGTGCAGGTGAAGTCGTAGGAGTCCATCTTGTAGATGGCGGGGTACATGAAGGCGCCCAGGATCGGGATGCCCGGGGTGACCAGCATCAGGTACGCGCCCATGTCGGCCAGCAGGTCGACCTTGAGGCCGAGCAGCTTGCCGTCCCGGGTCGCGGCGATCTCCAGGTCCTGGATCATCCCGCGGCCGTGGTGCGTGGCCAGGAAGCCCTCGGAACGGGACTCGGTCCACTTCACCGGCCGGCCGATCCGCCGTGCCACGGCGAGCGCCAGCGCCTCCTCGCCGTACACCTGGAGCTTGGAGCCGAAGCCGCCGCCGACGTCGGGGGCGATCACCCGGATCTTGTGCTCGGGGATGCCGGTGACGACGGCCATCATGACGCGCACGATGTGCGGGATCTGGGTGGCGGAGTACAGCGTGTACTCGCCGGACGCGGCGAGCGGCGTGGCGACGACCGCGCGGGGCTCCATCGCGTTGGGGATGAGCCGCTGGTGGTGGTACCGCCGCTTGAGGGTGACGTCGGCGCGCCGGCGTACGGAGTCGAAGTCCTCGCCCGTCTTCAGCGGCCAGACGTAGCTGCGGTTGGTGCCCTTGTCCGAGTGGACCAGGGGGGAGTCCTCGGCGAGCGCGGCCTCCAGGTCCAGGACCGGGGGCAGCGGCTCGTAGTCGACCTCGATCGCCTCCAGGGCGTCGGCGGCCGCGTAGCGGTCACGGGCCACCACGAGCGCGACCGGGTCTCCCGCGTAGCGCACCTCGTCCACGGCCATCGGCGGGTGGTCGGGCAGCACGATGTCCTCGGTGACCGGCCAGGCGCAGGGCAGCGAGCCCAGGCCCTCGGCGAGGTCGGCGCCGCTGAACGCCGCGATGACGCCCGGGCGTTCGAGCGCCGGCGAGACGTCGACGCGCGTGATGCGGGCGTGCGCCATCGGGCTGCGCAGGATCGCCATGTGCAGCAGGCCGTTGACGCTGATGTTGTCGGTCCAGTTGGTCTGGCCGGTGATCAGCCGGGCGTCCTCCTTGCGGGCCCGGGAGCGGCCGACCTCGGGTTCCACGGCCTGGTCGGTCATGCCGTGACCTCCTCTTCGGAGGCGGCCTGTACGGCCCGCACGATGTTCTGGTAGCCGGTGCAGCGGCAGAGGTTGCCCTCGAGGGCGTGGCGGATCTCGTCCGCGGTGGGGTGCGGGTGCTCGCGCAGCAGGTCGCGGGCGGCCATCAGCATCCCCGGGGTGCAGTAGCCGCACTGGAGGGCGTGTTTCTCGTGGAAGGCACGCTGGAGGCCGGTCAGCTCGCCGTCGCGGGCGAGTCCCTGGACGGTGGTCACTTCACCTCCGTCGGCCTGTACGGCGAGCACGGAGCAGCTCTTCACGCTGGCGCCGTCGAGTTCGATCGTGCAGGCCCCGCAGTTGGAGGTGTCGCACCCGATCGGGGTGCCGGTCAGACCGAGGCGGTCGCGCAGGTAGTGGACCAGGAGGAGACGCGGTTCCACGTCGTCCTCGTACGTCGTTCCGTCCACCTTCACCGAGATGTGGGTCATTGGCCCTCCCAGGACCACGGGGACGTGATGTTCGTCACTCTATGACCGAGCAGGGGCGACGGCGAGTGCTGTGGCGCAGTTCGTTGAGCGTTAATCCATTGCTGTCGGGGGCCCGGCTCTGCTGGACTTTCCCGAGTCCCACCGGCACGCGATCCAGGAGATGCAATGCGCACACCGCTCATGTCCACCCAGGAAGGAACGACCCCCTCTTTTAAGGACATGAAGCTTCGTGCACCTGCTCAACCTCGGGATCCTCGCGCACGTAGACGCGGGTAAGACCAGCCTCACCGAGCGCCTGCTGCACACGGTCGGGATCACCGACGAGATCGGCAGCGTCGACGCCGGCAGCACCCGCACCGACACACTCGCGCTGGAGCGCCGGCGCGGCATCACCATCAAGTCCGCGGTCGTCTCGTTCGCGATCGACGACGTCACGGTCAACCTCATCGACACACCGGGTCACCCCGACTTCATCGCCGAGGTGGAGCGGGTGCTCGGCGTGCTCGACGGCGCGGTCCTGGTCGTCTCGGCCGTCGAGGGCGTCCAGGCGCAGACCCGCGTCCTGATGCGGACCCTCCAGCGGCTGCGCATCCCGACCCTGCTGTTCGTCAACAAGATCGACCGCCGCGGCGCCGACCCCGACCGTGTGCTGCGCCAGATCTCCGAGCGGCTCACGCCCGCGGCCGTGCCGATGGGCGAGACCGGGGCGCTGGGCACACCCGACGCCTGGTTCCGGCCGGTGCTCGGCACGGCGGCGCTGGAGGTGCTGGCCGATCACGACGACGAACTGCTGGCCGCGTACGTCGAGGGGAGCGGCGCGGACGCCGTGGCGGGGCGGGCCGGCCTCGCGCAGGCGGATGTCGCGGCAGGTGGGGAGGGTCTCGCGCACTCGGATGTCGTGCTGGGCCGGGAGGGTCTCGCGCACTCGGATGTCGCGCTGGGCCGGGAGGGTCTCGCGCACTCGGATGTCGCGCCGCGCCGGGAGGGTCTCACGCACTCGGATGCCGTGCTGGGCCGGGAGGGTCTCACGCACTCGGATGCCGTGGCAGGGCGGGGCGGCCTCGCGCACTCGGATGTCGTGCCGGGGCAGGAGGGCCAAGCGCGCGCCGATGTCGTGCCGGGCCGGGACGGCCTGGCGCGCGCGGATGCCGTGCCGCGGCAGGACGGCCTCCCGCAGGCGGTGGCCGGCGGCCTGTCGCACCGCACCGTCGACGCCCTGCGCGCGGCCCTGACCACCCGGACCCGCCAGGCCCTCGTCCACCCCGTCCATTTCGGCTCCGCCATCACCGGCGCCGGCGTGGACGCCCTCGTCACCGGGATCAAGGAGCTTCTGCCCCCGGCCGACGGCGACCCCGACGGGCCCGTGTCGGGCACCGTCTTCAAGGTCGAGCGCGGCCCGGCGGGGGAGAAGGTGGCGTACGTCCGCATGTTCTCCGGGACGCTGCGCACCCGCGACCGGATCCCCTTCGCGGAGAGCCGCCAGGAGGGTCGGATCACGGCGATCAGCGTCTTCGACCAGGGCACCGACGCCCGGGCCGACGCGGTGCCCGCGGGCCGCATCGCCCGCCTGTGGGGACTGACCGACATCAGGATCGGCGACGCGATCGGCGAGCCGCGCAAGGCGTACGAGCACTTCTTCGCCCCGCCGACCCTGGAGACCGTGGTCGTCCCGGGCCCGGGCGTGGACGGCCGGAAGCTGCATCTCGCGCTGGCCCAGCTCGCCGAACAGGACCCGCTGATCGACCTGCGTCACGACGAGGTCCGCCAGGAGACCTCGGTGTCGCTCTACGGCGAGGTGCAGAAGGAGGTCATCGAGGCCACCCTCGCCGAGGACTTCGGGCTCGAGGTCACCTTCCGGGAGACCACGACGATCTGCATCGAGCGGCCGTCCGGCACGGGAGCGGCGGTCGAGTTCAACAAGAAGGACCCGAACCCCTTCCTGGCCACCGTCGGCCTGCGCGTCGACCCGGCCCCGGCCGGCTCCGGCGTCTCCTTCCGCCTGGAGGTGGAGCTGGGCGCCATGCCGTACGCCTTCTTCAAGGCCGTCGAGGACACCGTCCGGGAGACGCTCGGGCAGGGGCTGCACGGCTGGCAGGTCACCGACTGCACCGTCACGATGACCCACTCGGGCTACTCGCCCCGGCAGAGCCACGCCCACCAGGGCTTCGACAAGAGCATGTCGAGCACGGGCGCGGACTTCCGTGGGGTGACCCCGCTGGTCCTGGTCGAGGCGCTGCGCCGGGCGGGCACCCAGGTGTACGAGCCGATGCACCGCTTCCGGCTGGAGGCCCCGGCGGACACGCTCGGCGCCCTGCTGCCGGTGCTCGCCGCGCTGCGGGCGGTGCCGCAGACGACCGAGACGCGGGGCGCGGCCTGTGTGCTGGAGGGCGCGGTGCCGGCGGGCCGGGTGCACGAACTGGAGCAGCGGCTGCCCGGGCTGACACGGGGCGAGGGCGAGCTGGAGAGCGCCTTCGACCACTACGCACCGGTCGCCCACGGAGTGGTTCCCGAACGTCCGCGCACCGACCACAACCCCCTCAACCGCAAGGAGTATCTGTTGAACGTCACCCGCAGGGTGGGGAGTTGAGTCCGATCCCGGAAGCGGCCCAGCCGAAATCCTGATACTTACTCAGGAGTCAGAAGTATTGACGGTGTCAGGACATCGCCGGACTGTAGTGGACATGCCGAATATCCGGGCACGTCTGCTCGTTGTTCTGGTTGTCCTCCTCGGATCACTGACGGTGGCGGGCGCGCCGCCCGCCACCGCCGCCACCACGCTCCCCGGTTCCCTCTGGTTCGACGAAACGCCGCTCACCGTGCGCGGCGGCCGGTTCGTCGACGGCAACGGCCGCGAGGTCGTGCTGCGCGGCTACAACGTCTCCGGCGAGACCAAGCTGGAGGAGAACGGCGGCCTGCCCTTCGCCTCGGTGGCCGACGCGAAGAAGTCGGCGACCGCGCTGCGCGCACTCGGCGGCGGCAACTCGGTCCGCTTCCTGCTCTCCTGGGCCCACGTCGAGCCCACCCGGGGCACGGTCGACACGGCCTATCTGGCCGCCGCCACCGAGCAGATGCGGGCCTTCCTCGACGCCGGCATCCGCGTCTACCCCGACTTCCACCAGGACCTCTACTCCCGCCACCTGTTCAACTCGGGCAGTTGGTACACGGGTGACGGCGCGCCCAAGTGGGCCGTGGCGCTGGGAGGTTACCCGCAGGAGTCGTGCGGGATCTGCTTCTTCTGGGGCCAGAACATCACCCAGAACCAGGCCGTGACCAAGGCCCAGTACGACTTCTGGCACAACGCCCACGGCCTGCAGGACTCCTTCCTCGACACCGCGCAGAAGACCATGTCGTACGTCGAACAGCACCTGAGCGAGGCCGAGTTCGTGGCCGTCGCCGGCTTCGATCCGTACAACGAGCCCTACGCCGGCAGCTACGACTCGGGCCGGACCAGCCGCACGTGGGAACAGAGCCTGCTGTGGCCCTTCTACGAGAAGTTCCGGGCCCGGATGGACGCGGCCGGCTGGCAGGACAAGCCCGCCTTCGTCGAGCCCAACCTCTTCTGGAACGCCAACATCGACTCGCAGAAGCAGGAGGGCGGCCTCCTCGACGCGGGCACCCTCGGCCCCCGCTATGTCTTCAACACCCACTTCTACGACCAGAAGGCCATCTCCGGCATCCTGATGTGGGGCAACGCCTCCGACGGCCAGTACACCGGCGACTTCGGCACGATCCGCGACCGGGCCTCCGCCGCCGCGACGGCCGCGATGGTCAGCGAGTTCGGCCATCCCCTGTCCGGCACGGTCTCCGGCAAGGCCCCCACCGTCGACAAGGCCATGTACCAGGCACTCGACTCCCGTGTCCCCGGAGCGAGTTGGTGGAGCGACCCGGCCGCCTCCGGCCCGGTGCTCTCCGGTAGCCAGTGGCAGTGGGACCTTTACAACGGGCGCCACCACGAGCTGATGAACGACAACCCCGACAAGGTGCGCACGTCCGGGGACGCCTGGAACGACGAGGACCTCTCCGCCGTGCGGCTCGACGACTCGGGCGCGGTGACGCTGCGCCAGGACGCCCGGCTGCTGGACCGCCTCTACCCGAGCGCCACCGCCGGGACGACGCTCGCCTTCACCTACGAGGACCGTTCGCGTGACGGTTCCACGACCCTGACCTGGAACCCGGTGCCGAGTTCACTGCCGAACGTGTCCCGGCTGGTCGGCTCCGGCCAGTACGGCCTGCTCGTCTGGCGCTCGGGCTCCGGCTCGGCCCCCACCGAACTCCACCTGCCCGCCTCCTTCCCGACCGCGGCCACCACGGTGGTCTCCGACCTCGGCACGGTGTACGCCCCGCCCGCCTACGCCCCCTCGGTCCCGATCGCCGCCGCGCCGGAACCGGGCGGCACCGGCAGCCGCCGCCTCCTCCTCACGAACACGGACACGGACACGGGCGTGCTGCACTACGCCCTGGTGACGAACGGCGCCACCTCCCCGTCGGCCACGCAGCTGGACGCGGCCCGGTCGGAGCTGTCGTCCTGGGCGGCGGGGCACTTCTGACGGGCGCCCTCGCAGGCGCGGTCCGTCGCCGACCGCCGGAGCGCGCTACCCCGGCACCTTCTCCGACACGTCCCTGCGCCTGCCCGTGTCCACGTTCCGGCCCGCGTCGCGCATACGGCCGTAGGCGTGGACGCAGCCTGCCAGGGGCGAGGTCGGCCAGGAGCATGAAGCCGACGGAGCAGGAGTTCTTGGCGCTGTAGACCGCGCCCATGACCAGGGCGGGACGAAGCCGCCGAGGCCGCCCGTCGCGCCCACGATGCCGGTCACGCTGCCCACCTGCGGCTGCGGGGTGACCCGGGCGACCAGGGCGAAGACCGAGCCGCCGGCCGTGCCGCGGCCGGCGGCCATCATCGGCAGGCTGATCGTCGCGCCGGGCGGCAGCGAGGGGGCGAAGACCTGGACGACGGAGAGGAGGGCCACCGTGCCGGGCACTCGGCGGCCGCCGGGGCTCGGGGCGTCCGGTCGCCCACAGCGCCTCTCGTGATCGGCGGTCCCCACCGGGTCCGCATCTCGGCGACGGGCCCGCGGCCCGACGGCGCGAACGGCGCCGGACGCGGTCGTCCGGCGCCGTTCGCCAGGGGGTCAGCCGCCGGACGGACCCGTCCAGTCGGCCTGCACATGCCCGAGCCGCACCCGCTGCGGGTGGTCGCCGACCGCGACGGACGTGACCTTCTGTCCGGTCGCGAAGTCGATGGCGGTGACCTGGTCGGCGCCGCTCTCGGAGACGATGCAGTCCTTGCCGTCACCACTGACCGTGGCCCAGTAGGGCTTGGACGCGGTGATCAGCGGGCCTTCCTTGAGCGTGGCGCGGTCGACGACCGTCGCGTAGTCGTCCATGGTGCCCGCGACGCACAGCTTGGTGCCGTCCGGGTTCATCGAAATGCCGTGGTGGCGCGAGTCGTTGACCCAGGTGGTGCGGTCCTCGCTGGTCGCCGGGTTCTTCGGCAGCGTCTTCATCCGGGTGATCTTGTCGGTGGCGACGTCGTACTCGAGGAAGCCGTTGAAGAAGGACACCTGGAAGTAGAGCTTCGACTCGTCGGGTGAGAAGACGGCCGGGCGGACGGCGTCGGAGAAGTCCTTCAGACCGAACGCGTCGAGCCGCTGGCGCATGTCGATCGTCCTGACCTGCTTGTACGTCGTCGCGTCCACGACCGTGATGTGGCGGTCGCCCTTCGTCCAGTCCCAGCCCGGGTCGTCGAGGGAGGTGTTGACGTCCCCGATGGCCATGTTCCAGATGTACTTGCCGTCCTTGGTGAAGATGTTCTCGTGCGGCTTGTCGCCCGTCGCGAACGAGCCGAGCTGCTTGCCCGTGTCGATGTCCAGCACGTGCACGGTGTTCGAGGTCGAGGCGGACACCGCCACGCGGGTGCCGTCGGGGGAGACGGCCATGTGGTCGGAGCGGTAACCCGACACGGGGAAGCGCCAGTTGATGCTGCCGGTGGCGAGGTCGATCGAGACGACGTCGGCGAAGCTGGGCCGCGAGACCACCACGGACCTTCCGTCCGGCGTGGAGTACATGTCGTCCACGAACTGGTCGTGGCCCTCGCCGACGCCGTTGCGGATCGCCATGAAGTAGATCCACTTGATCGGGTCGGCGTTGATCTCGGCCATCCGCCGGTCCTTGTCCGGGATGACGTTGAGACGGCCGACCTTCGCGAAGTCGCCGCTGGATCTGATGACGTCCGCGGTGCCGTCCCAGTTGTTGCCGACGAACATCACCTCCCGCAGAGCGGCGGGCGAGGCGGTGCCCGCCGCGGTGGCGGCGGTCGCGGGAGCGGTGACGGTCAGGACGAGGGCGGCGGCTACGGAGCAAAGGTGCCTGGGTCTGAAGGCAGGCATGAGTGCTCTCTCCTCTGGAAGGTGGGGCGGGCGGTGGGGAAGGGGGTGCGCGAGCTGACGTGATCGGTGCATGCCAAGCGGAAGGGCGCGAATCTGAAGTGAGATGCCTTCAGATTCCTACTTACTGGAAAGTAAGGAAGAGGCGCCCTTCTCCACAAGACTGCGTACACGACAAAATTGGCGGAACGGGCGACGAGGGAGGTTCGGTGGCGGGCAGGCTCAAGGCGCCGACGGGGCGGTACGGGGGCAAGACCGCCGAGGAACGGCAGGCCGAGCGGCGCAGGAGGTTCCTGGACGCCGCGCTCGAACTGTTCGGCGCCGACCCCGGCTACCGGGCCACCACGGTCGCCGCGCTGAGCGAGGCCGCCGGCCTGTCCACCCGGCAGTTCTACGAGGAGTTCCGCACCCTCGAGGACGTGCTGGCCGCGCTGCACCTCCAGGTCAACGCATGGTCCGAGGAGGCCGTCCTCACCGCCTTCGCCGAGGTCGAGGGCCGGCCGCTCGCCGAGCGCGTGACCGACATCTTCCGCGCCTACGCCGCCAGCGTCACCGGCGATACGCGCCGGATCCGCATCACCTTCGTCGAGATCATCGGGGTGAGCCCCCGGCTGGAGGCGCAGCGCCTCGCCCGCCGCTCCCGCTGGGTGGACCTCATCTGTGCCGAGGCGGAGGCGGCCGCCGCCCGCGGCGAGGCCGCCCCGCGCGACTACCGCATCGCGGCGACGGCCTTCATCGGCAGCGTCAACGGCCTGCTGCACGACTGGAGCGCGGGCTGGGTGAACGCGACGCTGGACGAGGTGGTGGACGAACTGGTCCGGCAGCTGCTGGCTATCATGCGGCCTACGGGCTGGGGGGAGCGCTGACCTCGTTCACCGCGGCCAGGACCGGTGCCACCCCGTCCTCCCGCCGGATCAGTGCGCCCACCTGCGCCGCGCGCCGCGTGAAGGCCGGGTCGCGGGTGGCGCGCGTCAGTGCCGTGGCCAGCGTGTCGGTGGTGAGGCGGCGCAGGGGAAGAGCGCGTGGGGCGACGCCGAGAGTGACGAGGCGGGTGGACCAGAAAGTCTCGTCGAACTGGATCGGTACCGGTACGGCGGGCACCCCCGCTCGCAGGCCCGCCGCCGTCGTGCCCGCGCCCGCGTGGTGGACCACGGCGGCCATGCGGGGGAAGAGCGCGGAGTGCGGGACCTCGTCCACGGTCAGCATGTCATCGCCGGACGCCTCGAGTTCGGCCCAGCCGCGCTGGACGACACCGCGCAGCCCGGCCCGCCGCAGGGCGCGCACGACGGTGGCGCTGAGCCGCTCGGGCTCGGGCACGGTGGCGCTGCCCAGGCCGACGTAGACGGGTGGCGGTCCCGCGTCGAGGAAGTCCCTCAGTGCGGCGGGTAGTTGGGCATCGGCGTCGTAGGGCCACCAGTAACCCGTCACCGCATGACCCGGACGCCAGTCGTGTGGGCGCGGCACCACCCGCGGGCTGAAGCCGTGCAGGACCGGACGTCCCTGCCGCTCACGCTCCCGCCACACGACGGCGGTGTTCCGCCGGGGGAGGCCCAACTGCTGCCGCAGGGCGGGCAGGGCTCCGGCGAAGACGAGCTCCACCGCCAGACCCACCCCGTGCCCGGCGACCTGGTTGACCGCTGCCCCCAGCGAGCGGCCCCCGAGCATGGGCGGCCCGAACTCCCTTGTGGCGGCGAGCGGTTGGAGCGGCAGGTCCAGGTACGGCAGCGACAGGCCCTCTGCGATGGTGTGTCCGAGGGGGCCCACCGAGCCGGACAGCAGCAGCATGTCGCTGCGCCGGGCCGCCGCCACGAGGTCGTCGGTCATCCGCCCGACCAGCGCCCGAGCGAGCGCGACCACGCGCACCAGCTTCCCCGCGCCGGTCGCGCTGCGGTGCAGCCCGCGCCCGCGCGAGGACTCCAACTCGGCCCGCGGATCGACCGGGAGCGGATGGAACCGCACCCCCGACCCCGCGACGAGCGGCTCGAAACGGGCGTGGGTGACCAGCGTGACCTCGTGCCCGGCACGGGCGAGCCCGTGCCCGAGTCCGGTGTACGGGGCCACGTCGCCCCGCGAGCCCGCCGTCATGATCGCTACGCGCACGAGGGTCAGTATGGCGCCGCGGCGTGCCACCCGGGGAGAACGCCCCGCGTGCAATGGCCACTTCGCGCCTGTCCCTTCCGTTGACTTCCGTTTCCTGCGAGCTCTACTTTCGGCGCGGTATGTTCGGCTAATCGATCTGTGTTCGGAATATCGACCAACTACCGCCATCAGCCTGCGCGTTCGCCCCCATGAAGGAGCCCCATGATCCCCCCTCCGCGCTCGCCTCACAGAGGACCGGCCCGCCGCTGCAGAGCCGCCGCCGTACGTCTCCTGGTCCTCGCGCTGGCCGCGGCCGCCGCGCTCCTCTTCGCGGCGCCCGCCCCCGCACAGGCGGCGACGACCCGCCAGGTCGCCGTGCCCACGGCCCCGATGGGCTGGGCCTCCTGGAACAGCTTCGCCGCCAAGATCGACTACAGCGTCATCAAGCAGCAGGTCGACGCGTTCGTCGCGGCAGGGCTGCCGGCGGCCGGATACCGGTACATCAACATCGACGAGGGCTGGTGGCAGGGCACCCGCGACAGCGCGGGCAACATCACCGTCGACACCGGTGAGTGGCCCGGCGGGATGAGCGCCATCGCCGACTACATCCACAGCAAGGGCCTGAAGGCCGGCATCTACACCGACGCCGGCAAGGACGGCTGCGGCTACTACTACCCGACCGGCCGCCCCGCCGCCCCGGGCAGCGGCAGCGAGGGCCACTACGACCAGGACATGCTGCAGTTCTCGACATGGGGCTTCGACTTCGTCAAGGTCGACTGGTGCGGTGGCGACGCCGAAGGTCTCGACGCTGCCACGACGTACCGGTCGATCAGCGACGCGGTCGCGAAGGCGACCGCCGCCACCGGCCGCCCGCTGACGCTCTCCGTCTGCAACTGGGGCAAGCAGAACCCCTGGAACTGGGCACCGGGCCGGGCCCCGATGTGGCGGACCAGCACGGACATCATCTACTACGGCAACTCGCCGTCGATGACGAACCTGCTGTCCAACTTCGACCAGACCCTGCACCCGCTCGCGCAGCACACCGGGTACTACAACGACCCGGACATGCTGATGGTCGGCATGAACGGCTTCACCGCCGCCCAGAACCGCACCCATATGAACCTGTGGGCGATCTCCGGCGCACCACTGCTCGCCGGGAACGACCTCGCGACGATGACGAGCGAGACCGCCGGCATCCTCAAGAACCCCGAGGTCGTCGCCGTCGACCAGGATCCGCGCGGCCTCCAGGGCGTCAAGGTCGCCGAGGACACGAGCGGACTCCAGGTGTACGGCAAGGTGCTGGCCGGCACCGGCAACCGGGCCGTCGTCCTGCTCAACCGCACCTCCTCCGCGCAGAACATCACCGTCCGCTGGTCCGACCTCGGCCTGACCGGCGCGCAGGCGACGGTTCGCGACCTGTGGGCGCGCTCCGACATCGGTTCCTACGGCACCGGTTACACGGCCGACGTCCCGGCGGGCGGCTCGGTCCTGCTGACGGTCACCGGCGGCACCGAGGCGTCGAGCAGCACCTACACCGGCACGTCGGCCTTCTCCGGTGTGGTCGCCGGAAGCACCGGAGTCAAGGTCGTCGACGTCGCCTACACGAACAACACGTCCGCGCCCCGCACCGCGACCCTCAAGGTCAACGGCCAGGGCTCGACGACGGTCTCCTTCCCGCCGACCGGCTCCTCGCTGGGCACGATCTCGGTCATGGCCGGCCTGTCCAAGGGGTCCTCGAACACGCTGACCTTCTCCAACGCGCCGACGCTGGCCGACATCACGGTCCGCCCGCTGCCAGGAGCCCATGGCGACCAGGTCGTCGGCACCCGGTCCGGCCGCTGTCTCGACCTCTACGACAACACCATCACCAACGGCACCCAGGCCGAGCTGTGGGACTGCAACGGCGGCCAGAACCAGGCCTGGACGTACACCTCCCGCAAGGAGTTCGTGCTGTACGGCAGCAAGTGCCTCGACGCCTACAACCAGGGCACGACCAACGGCACCAAGGTCGTCATCTGGGACTGCAACGGCCAGAACAACCAGAAGTGGAACGTCAACAGCGACGGCACGATCACCAATGTCAACGCGGGCCTCTGCCTGGACGCCCACGACAACGGCACGGCCAACGGCACCTCGCTGGTGCTGTGGTCCTGCGGGACGGGAGACGACCAGAAATGGAGGCTCAACTAGCGCCGGCCCGACCGCCTAGGCGAGCGACAGCAGCACGACCCCGACGGCCACCACCGCGGCGCACGCCAGCAGCCAGCCGGCCAGCAGGCGGCGCCGCAGGGCGCGGTGGACCTCCTCGTACTCGCCCCGAACCTCGCGGGCACGCTCGGCCGTGTGCTCCCACGAGTTGCGGGCGAGTGCGAGGTACTCCGACTCGAACCGGCGCTCCACCTCCTCCCGTTGACCCTCGGTGAGCCAGTCGAAGGGGGCGGAGAACCGCGCGGCGGCCGTACGGCCCTCCTCACGGGCGGCGGCGATCAGCAGGTGCCCCTCGATCTCGTTGAGGAGCACCCGCGCGTCCTCACTGCTCACGGTGCCGTCAACTCCCTTTCCACAGGCGCGATGTGGGGGTGGTGCAGGTCGAACGCCGGGGATTCGCTGCGGATCCGGGGCAGCGCCACGAAGTTGTGCCGCGGCGGCGGGCAGGAGGTCGCCCACTCCAGCGAACGGCCGTAGCCCCACGGGTCGTCGACCTCGACCTTCTCGCCGTACTTGGCCGTCTTCCAGACGTTGTAGAAGAAGGGAAGGAGCGACGATCCGAGGAGGAACGAGAAGATCGTCGACACGGTGTTGAGGGTCGTCAGGCCTTCCGCCGCCAGGTAGTCGGGGATCCGGCGCTGCATGCCGTTCGCGCCCAGCCAGTGCTGCACGAGGAAGGTGCCGTGGAAGCCGATGAACAGCGTCCAGAACGTGATCTTGCCGAGGCGCTCGTCGAGCATCTTGCCGGTCATCTTCGGCCACCAGAAGTGGAAGCCGGAGAACATCGCGAACACCACGGTGCCGAAGACGACGTAGTGGAAGTGCGCCACCACGAAGTACGAGTCCGAGACATGGAGGTCGATGGGGGGCGAGGCGAGCATCACGCCGGTCAGGCCCCCGAAGACGAACGTCACGAGGAAACCCATCACCCACAGCATCGGGGTCTCGAAGCTCAGTGACCCCTTCCACATGGTGCCGATCCAGTTGAAGAACTTCACGCCGGTGGGGACGGCGATCAGGAAC